>JABIQN010000050.1 GCA_018699395.1 Gammaproteobacteria bacterium | reverse complement strand
GTATTAAGCGCCAGCAGCGGGTTACTGAAAAGAAAAAGCGAACTCTTGATGCTGACTTGGTCATTCGCGAGGCTCATTTAGACAAAGAATCTGACAAGCTGGTGGAACAGGTGCGGACGGCTTACATGAGTGGCAGCCAGGAAAAAATCAAATTACTCCTGAATCAGCGTGAGCCGGCAACGCTCGGGCGTCTGATGACGTATTACCGATACCTTAATAACTATCGCGCTGAGAACATTTCCGCCGTGATGGATGAGATTCGAAAACTCGATGAGCTACGTAGCAAAATCGCTGCTGAGGAGGCGCGCTTGGCAGGTTTGTCTAAAGCTCGATATCAGGAGCTTGGTGAGCTGAACGGCTCGCTCGAAGAGCGTCGGGAGTTGCTGGTTAATTTGCGTAAGAGAATCGCTGATGAAGAGCAAGAGGTTGGCCGCCTTGCAATCCAGGAACAGGATCTAAGTAGATTGATTGCTGAGCTCACGAGCATCTTGTCAGACTACTCCATTAGCTCAGAGGAGCCCTTTATAGAGCATAAGGCTCGCCTCATCTGGCCCGTCACCGGAACACTCGTTCACGATTTCGGTCAGCCACGTGTTGGCGGTAACATCAAGTGGAATGGCGTCATACTTGCGGCACCTCGTGGTCGCGAGGTGCGCGCGGTCTATCATGGCCGCATTGCTTTCGCTGACTGGCTGGCGGGTATGGGGTTGCTCGTAATTGTTGATCATGGCGAGGGTTATATGACGCTATATGGTTATAGCGAGATGATCCTCAAGAACGTTGGTGACTGGGTGGCGCCGGGGGATGTTATAGCGACGGTTGGCGATAGCGGTGGGCAACAACAATCCAGCCTGTATTTCGAGCTTCGTAAGGGCATCAAGCCGGTGAATCCAAGGGACTGGATGACGCCGCGCCCCGGAGACTAGAGGCCGGTATTCTGTGCTAAGGTGCGAAGATTGTGCCATAAGAGCCAAAGGCCGGGGCGCCTGGAACAGCATATGTCTTTGAAAACAAGAGTAATTCTCGTTGTCGTCATCGGTGTAATCATGGGTTTGAGCCTGTCCATCGGCGGTAGCTTGCTTGGATCTGGAAGACCGGTTATTAAGCAGGAGCTGGCCTGGGAGCAGGCGCAGCTTTTTGCTGAGGTCATTGAGCGAGTCAAGCGCGAGTATGTCGAGCCTGTAGATGACGTTATTTTGCTTGAAAGTGCTATGCGCGGCATGGTGGACAATCTGGATCCGCACTCCGAATATCTGACCGCAAGTGAATATCGTGATATTCGCATCAGTACGTCGGGAAGCTACACCGGAGTCGGTATTGAGATCGGGCAAATCGATAATGCAATTCGAATTATCTCGCCCATCGCCGGATCGCCAGCCGCGCGCGCGGGAATTCGGGGCGGTGATGAGTTGGTTGCCGTTGACGGACTGGCTATTGTATACGATAGATTGAGCGACACAATGGGGCGGCTGAGGGGCCAGATCGGCTCAAAGGTGACCTTATCTGTACTGCGAGACGGTGTCATAATAGATCATGGCATGCAACGGCAAATTATCCGCGTTGCCAGTGTGCATAAAGAATTTCTGCGTCCGTCCTATGGCTACGTACGCGTCAATCAGTTTAGCGATAACACGGCACGTGAATTGAGTCATGCCATTGATGACTTGCAAGAGGCCAATCACGGTATGCTCGAGGGGCTGGTGTTGGACCTTCGCAATAATCCTGGCGGTGTGCTCGATTCAGCAGTGGATGTATCGGATTTATTTCTGGACTCCGGAGTAATCGTATCGGCAGATGGCCGTACCGTGGAAGCGCGCTTTACACGCTCAGCGCACCGGGGGGACATTCTCGACGGCGCTACGATGGCGGTGCTTGTCAATAGTGGCTCGGCGTCCGCAGCTGAGATCGTGGCCGGAGCACTGCAGGATCATAACCGGGCAACCATTGTTGGCACACCGACATTTGGCAAAGGACTGGTACAGACCGTCATGCCATTGTCGAAGGGCCGCGCGATCAAAATTACAACATCGCGATATCACACGCCATCGGGTAACTCTATCCACGAGATTGGCATCATGCCCGATGTTCATATCGATGACGCGCCCGGTTTTCCGGATCTCAGCTTAGCTGGAATCCTTGATAGCGAGGCCGACCAACAGTTGGCGGAAGCGATACTGCAACTCAAGCCTCGCTCTGTGATGCACAGTCAGGCGCAATGACGACTGTAAGAGTTTGTTTACTCGCGCTACTTGTGTTGCTGGCATCGGGAGGTGCCGCTAACAGTCCGCCACGAATAGCGATTATTATTGATGATTTAGGTTACCGGCTTGATGCGGGGCGACGGGCAATTGAACTGCCAGGCCCAATTTCCTTTGCTGTGCTGCCGGGAACACCAGGCGCCCGGTCACTAGCTGTACGCGCTTTTGAGCGTGGCAAAGAAGTGCTGCTGCACTTGCCGCTGCAAGCAGTTATAAGCGACCGAAATGAAGAGCCACTCGGTATTCGTCTTGACATGACTCGCAGCGAGTTCAACGATACATTTGCGGCTGCGTTGACATCTGTGCCACACGCCATTGGTGTGAACGGCCACCGCGGCAGCTTATTGACTCGCCATCCCGGTCATATGCGATGGCTGATGGAAGAGATACAGGCGCGAGATAATCTGTTCTTCGTCGATAGCTTTACAACGCACGAAAGTATCGCTATCAAGATCGCTGACGAAACAGGCGTCGACGCACGCAAACGCGATGTTTTTCTCGACCCGGATCAGCATCCTGAAACTGTCGTACGTGAATTCGAGCGCATGAAGCAATTGGCTGTCAAGCGAGGCTCTGTCATTGTGATTGGCCATCCATATTCAAGCACCCTCGACTTGCTTGAGCGAGAATTACCCAAGCTCGAAGCAGAAGGTTTTGAATTGGTCACCATTAGCGAGCTGTTGCGAGACGCCAACGCCACAATGAGTTATAAAACTGAGGCATCGCAAAAAAGTGTTGAACTACAACACCTATTGGCACTCTAAAGAGAATAATGAAACATAAATTCAATATTAGCCTTTGTGCGACCGCTCTTTTCATGTGTTCGATGATGTCGGCAGCAGCTGGCGATGTGGATCTGCAGAGAATATTTCCCTCAACCGCGTCGACACTGGTTTTAGCGGAGAGCGATGAGATTGCATGCACTATGCAATACGATCCGGTGTGCGGCGTAGATGGAAATACATACAGTAACAATTGTGTGGCTGGGATCGCTGGGGTTGAAATCGCGACAGTGGGTATGTGTGTTGGCGTAGAGCCTGACGGTTGTCCTGAGACATTCAATCCCGTTTGTGGAGCCGATGGCAACACTTATATTAATGAGTGTTTTGCCGGTAAATCAGGGGCTGAAATTGCTGGTCTTGGCGCCTGCACAGTAAACGGATGCCCGAGTTATGATAACCCCGTTTGTGGTATGAGCGGTCGAACATTCATGAATCGTTGCGAGGCTGAAGCTGATCGAATTCTGGTACAGCGTGAGGGTGTTTGCGATGTCAATAATTGTCCGCAGGTATTCGCACCGGTGTGCGGTGAAGATGGCGTTACCTATGACAATGCCTGCTTTGGGGAAAAAGCCGGTGTAACTAACTTCACAGAAGGGCTTTGTAACGTACGCTCATGCCCACGCTTGTTCGTGCCGGTGTGTGGCGAAGATGCGATGACCTACGGTAACGCTTGTTTCGCTGAGCGCCGCGGTATCACTATAGAATACGCAGGTGTTTGCGAAAGTCTGGGCGAAAATTGTTCGAACGATTTCTTGCCGGTTTGTGGTGTGGATGGCGAAACCTATGACAACAGCTGCCAAATCGAGAATGCTGGCGTGCAAAAAGCATATGCGGGAACCTGTATTGGCCGCTGAGTGATGCCAAGTTTCACGCCACCGTGGGTTTCATCGACTACTCTGCGTTAGTCATTGTCGGCAGCAAGCAAGCCCCAGCAACGCTAAAGATAGCGCGAGGCTGAAGTTAGTTATAAGTAGAATCGCAATACTCGCTCCCGTTATCAGCGCTGCGCCAGTGATCTGGCTGGGTGCAATCAGTAAGCCGACGCTCTTGCATTTCTGTGCTAAGTAGAACCTATCAAGAAAAACTACTTACGGCCCACATGCACTACTTGATGCGTCCTGACTTTAAGAATTTCGACATTATGATGCCAAGTTCAAAAAGGAGATAAACCGGTATCGCGAGAATCGTCTGGCTAATGACGTCGGGTGGCGTAAGCAGCATGCCGATGACAAATGCTCCAAGAAAAACATATGGCCGTGCTTTGCCAAGCTTTTCGGGTGTGGTGAGACCAGTCCAGACGGTCAGAACAGTTGCGACCGGAGTCTCAAATGCAACACCAAAAACCAAGATGATCATCATGACAAAACTGATGTACTCAGCGATATCAGGTTTCCAGTCGATAATCTCCGCCGCGAAGGAGGCGATAAAGCCGAAGATTAAGGGCAGCACTACAAAGTAGGCAAAGGCTAAGCCGGCATAGAACAACAAGATGCTCGAAATGAACAGTGGCGACGCGAAGCGCTTTTCCTTCCGGTAAAGACCCGGCGCCACGAACGCCCAGACCTGATAGAGAACGATTGGCATCGCAATAAACAAAGCGATATAGAACGCCAAAGAGATTTGAGCAGTCAGTGGTGATATTGGCTTAATAGCTTGGAGCTGTTCACTTGCGACAAATTGTGTCAATGGCTCCGCTGCGAACGTTAGTAGTTGTTGCGAGAACGGAATGAGACAAAGAAACACGCCAAACACGCTGCCGACAACGATGAACAGTCGGTTTCTGAGCTCGAAGAGATGTGACATCAACGAGCCCTCTGCGAGGTCTTCGTTGTTCTTTACCTTATCTGTCATGAGGCTGGCTTGTCCTCGTCAGTTTTCTCGGCTTCGCTTTTGTCCTTTTCTTCATGCGGCGGCGAGAAAGTATTTTCTTCGTGTTGCTTGAGTATTTCGTTGGGATTGAGGTCTTTTGGGTCGAAGCCAAAGTTCTTCTTCACGTCGACTTCCTGCTCAAGCTGGCGTTGCAGTGAGCGCGTCATTTGGCGAGCTTTTCCCATCCATCCACCGAGTTGGCGAGCGACACGCGGAAGCCGCTCGGGCCCCAGTATAAGGAGCGCGATTAAGCATAGAAGGAAAAACTCCGAACCACCGATTCCAGACATGGTGAGAGAGGACTTTAGACGTCTTTGCGTTCGTGGGCTTCTTCTTCCGCCGGCGTGTTGTCGAAGTCGGCGTCCGAGGTTTCGCCGAGCTGTTCGGCGGTCTCTTCGGCTTCACTCATGGCGCTGCGGAAGCCCTTAACGGACTTACCAAGGTCGGAACCCAGTGTGCTGAGCTTCTTGGTGCCGAATATAGCCAACACGATAAGCAAAATGATCAATAACTGCCACGGACCGATGTTGGCAAACATTGTATTACTCCTGGGGCACGGCCCCTGTTCTCATAAATGACGCCGGCAAATGCCGAGTACGAATTATGTTCATGATACGCCTCGGGTTGCAACAAAACCGTATCGACATCAGCTGAAACCTAGGTTTCGAGCCAAAATGTTACCGGACCGTCATTAACGAGGCTGACCTGCATATCAGCCGCAAAACGACCGCTTTCCACCACTTTGAGGCTCTGTTGGCACTCCTCGAGTAGTCTATCGAAGTACCTCGACGCTCTGTCGGGGGGAGCACCCTTGGTAAAGCTCGCGCGGGTACCCTTTTGGGTATCCGCAGTAAGGGTGAACTGTGGTACGAGCAATAACTCGCCCGAAATGTCGCTAACGCTAAGATTCATGCGTTCCTCAGCGTCCGGGAATACCCGGTAGGACAAGATTCTCTCGGCCATGCGGGCGATGTCGCGTTCCTCGTCATCGCGATGAACTGCTAACAAAACGAGTAAGCCTCGACCGATCTGTCCAATAAGTTCGTCATTTATGCTGACGCTGGCTTGGGTGACACGTTGTAAAAGTCCAATCATTTTTGCCCCGGGCGGTCGTTTTTGGGTTTCTTGTGACCTTTATTAATGCATCAAGCACAAACGAATAGCCACCCCGAATACAGCTTCTGCGAGACTTAATGGACTGCTGGTGGGTGGGTGGGCTCGAAAATGAACCCCTTGAAGGCCAGGGGTTTTAAATCAGGATGAAGCCGATCATCTGGAGTCTTGAGAAAGGGCTATGATGACTTATAAGGGATATTTTTGACCTATTAGTGGAAAATTTTACCAAATTATTTCCTTAAATATAATAATAGTGGGATTTTTAATAGTATAATTTTCCCACCAATAACATTCGGCGCATTCCTTTATGGCCATTGAGTACCACTTCAGGTACGCATAGAATAGCGCTCAATCTCAGGGGCTGGAATCGAAATGAAAAGAAGAGAGTTTGTTGGCGGTATTGCTGTAGCAGCAGGATTGGCTGGCTGTGCGAAACCCGAGAATGACTGTAGCGTAGGGGGCGGCATCTCCACCGAGACGTTCGAGTGGGATTGCGTTACGTCTTGGCCGCCCAAATTTCCTGGTCTCGGAATGGCGGTCGAAAATCTGGCAGAACGCGTCGAGCAAGCATCGGCCGGCCGCCTGAAGATAAAGGTTTACGGTGGTGGTGAATTGGTTCCCCCATTTGAGGTTTTTGATGCCGTCAGCCGCGGCGTCGTGGAGATGGGCCATGATGCGTCCTATTACCACAAGGGTAAAGTAGACGCGGCCCAGTTTTTTACAGCGATTCCTTTCGGTTTGAATTCTATGGAGCTCAACGCCTGGGTTCACTATGGCGGTGGGCTCGAGCTGTGGCGCGAGCTTTATGAGCCGTTCAACCTTGTGCCGTTCTTATGTGGCAACACCGCCGTTCAGATGGGTGGTTGGTTCAACAAGGAAATTAATGACATTGATGACTTCAAGGGTTTGAAGATGCGAATTCCAGGTTTTGGCGGTGAGGTGTTGCGCCGCGCCGGCGGCCAACCGATTTCTCTGCCCGCGTCAGAGATCTTCACCTCCCTACAAACCGGTGCGATCGATGCGACCGAGTGGGTTGGCCCATACAATGATGTGTCATTTGGTTTGCACAAAGCTGCGAGGTATTACTATTACCCGGGCTGGCAGGAGCCAGGTCCTGGCCTCGAGTGCATAATTAACAAGGATGCGTGGAATTCCCTACCCGCCGATTTGCAGGCAATCGTAGAAATAACCTGTCAGTCGATTACCACCGACATGGCCGCCGAGTACACCAACGGTAATGCGAACTCCCTGCAGCAAATCCTGGCAGACCCGAATATCGAATTACGGCCGTTTCCGGATAAGGTGCTACAACACCTGAAAGCAATAACCGCTGAGGTTGTCGCTGAAATAATGGCAGCAGATCCTGCCTCTAAAAAAATTGGAAAGGCGTTTTATGAGTATCTTGCCAAGGTAGCAGCTAACTCGAACATTTCCGAGCGGGCGTTCCTTAATACGCGTGAAAAATAATGCAGTCTCGGTATGGTCATTACGGCTGATCACTCGAAGACGGAGCTGGAATTTCTCGTTCTTGAGATTGCGATTTCCGGCGCATCGGTGCTGCAGGCGTTGACTGAAATTGGGTTTGGCGGCATCGCCGACCTTGTGCTTCTGGTTATTTTGAGCGACGGCTTAATCATCTAAATCAGATTTTCTCAACTTACTGATTACTAAAATACTTTGCGTGGAAAAACTCGTCGAGCTATTGACTCAATCAGTGGCAGAGGTATTCGCACTAATCTAGATTAGCTACCGTAAATTTTCCCTGGCAGCCAAGTGACGAGTTCCGGGAATATTGCGATGAGAAGTAAAGCGAGAAGCTGAATTGCCACAAATGGAATCACGCCACGATAAATCTGAGTAGTGGTGATTGATGAGGGCGCGACACCGCGAAGATAAAACAGCGCAAAGCCGAACGGTGGTGTCAGGAATGAAGTCTGCAGGTTGATAGCAATCATAATGCCGAGCCAGACCGGGTCAAGGCCCATCGCTAGTAAAACGGGGCCAACGATAGGGACAACAACAAACGTAATTTCGATGAAGTCGAGAACAAAGCCCAGCAGGAACATGATCAGCATTACAGCGACGACAGCACCAATCACGCCGCCGGGAATCGATTCAAGTAAGGCACGTACGCCGTCATCACCGCCGTAGCCACGAAATACTAAAGAGAATATTGATGCACCGATCAGTATCAGAAAAACCATGCTGCTGATGCGCAGCGTACGCCCCATGATGTCTTGTAAACGCTCGAGATTGAGCTGACGGCGGGCAATCGCCATCAATAATGCGCCCATACCGCCAACACCAGCCGCTTCGGTTGGCGTTGCATATCCACCGAGAATCGAGCCCAGCACAGCGAAGATTAAGAATAATGGTGGCAGCAGAGCGCGAATTATTTGTCCGGCCGAGGCAACTTCGTCAGGTTTCCGGTGATGGGCGGGCATCGTGTCTGATTTGAAATAGGCGACAATAAGTATGTAGAGGATATACAGACAGACGAGTAGTAGGCCCGGTATCAATGCGCCCGCGAACAGATCGCCAACGGAAACCGTCTTTGGTGAGAAGATGCCCATATCGAGCTGCGCTTGCTGATATGCCGTCGACATAACGTCACCCAGCATCACCAAAATGATTGACGGTGGAATGATTTGTCCCAGCGTTCCTGACGCGCAGATGGTCCCAGCCGAAATTTCGGGAGAGTAACCTCGCTTCAACATGGTTGGTAAAGACAGTAGGCCCATCGTCACGACTGTGGCCCCAACAATTCCGGTGCTTGCCGCTAGCAGCATGCCGACGAGTGTCACCGAGATACCCAGTCCACCGCGTAATGACCCAAAAAGAGAACTCAGCGTTTCGAGCAATTCCTCTGCTATGCGCGCCCGTTCAAGTGTAACGCCCATGAATACAAACAGTGGAACGGCGACCAGCGTCTGATTAGTCATGATACCGAAGATACGATTGGGGAGGCTGGATAGTAGTGCTTCGTTAAAGCCACCACCGATTACACCAAGTCCGGCGAAAATTAACGCGGTCCCACCAAGTGTGAAGGCGACGGGAAAACCGGCGAGTAATACGACAATGACGGTAACGAACAGTAAGGCAGCAACCCACTCCATCTTAGCTACCCCTTATTGTTCGAACGCAGCGCGATAGAATCACAACGCCCTGTAAGGCAACCGTTACAGGCATAACAATGAGAATACTCTTAAGAAGTGGGATCATCGGATACGGCAAACCGCCGGACTCACGGGACGCTTCTTGCAGTCGCCACGAGACGGCCACGAAATCGAACGCCTTCCACCCCAGAAAAACACAAAGGGGCAAGAGGAAGACAAGAACACCAATGAGGTTGACCCACGCTTGACGTTGCGGGCTCATCTGCCGATAGAAAATATCAACTCGGACATGCTCTTCACGCTGCAGCGTGTAAGCCGCACCGACCATGAAAACAACGGCATGCATCCAAACCACCGATTCTTGTAGCCAAATTAAACCCACATCGAATACATAGCGCATGACAACCACGACAAACGTCATGATCACCATAAACAGAGTCAGCCAAGCGGACACCTTACCTAGCAGCGTACTGAAGCGACCGAGCATTCTAGTGGCGCCAAAAAGTAGGTGTTATGAGAACAAGCAGCGTGAATATCTCAAGTCGTCCGAGTAGCATTCCAACGATGGAAATCCATTTGGCCGTGTCGCTAAGAGACATGAAGCTGGACGTTACATCGCCGAGGCCCGGTCCGAGATTATTGAGCGTTGCCGCGACCGCAGAGAATGCCGTGACCTGATCAAGGCCGGTTGCCATCATTGCAAGCAGCATCAAACCAAAGACAACAATATAAACGGAAAAGAAGCCCCAGACGGAATCTACAACTCGAGGTTGCACTGCTGTCATTCCTAGCTTGACCGGGATCTCGGCATTGGGGTGTACGAGGCGAGCAACTTCGCGTACACCCTGCTTATAGATGAGCAACCAGCGAACAACTTTTATCCCGCCAGCCGTTGAGCCGGCCGAACCTCCGATGAAGCTCGCAAGAATCAATAGAACGGGTATTGCCGTGGGCCAAAGGGCAAAATTCTCGGTCGTAAAACCTGTCGTCGTTGCTATCGAAACAGCCTGAAAAATACCACTGATTAACGTTTGTTCCGGATTCTCAATACCGCGATATTGAAACAGCCCGAAGACCACGAGAGTGGACACAACGATCAAGACAAAACTATAAGCCTTGAATTCGGGGTCCTTCATATAGTGTTTGATGGAAACGTAACGCCAGGCGAAAAAATGCAGCGAAAAATTGATACCTGCGATGAACATAAAAACAATAGCAACCATGTCTATAGCACCACTGTTAAAATACCCGATACTTGCATCATGCGTTGAAAACCCACCGATGGCGACGGTCGAAAATGCATGGCATAGCGCGTCAAACCAACCCATACCCGCTAGTCGATAGGAGGCCATGCACGCGATTGTGAAGGCCAGATAGACATACCATAGCGCTTTAGCAGTCTCGGTAATTCGAGGTGTGAGTTTCGTGTCCTTTACAGGCCCCGGTGCTTCAGCTCGGTAAAGCTGCATACCACCAACGCCCAGCATGGGGAGTACGGCAACTGCCAAGACAATGATTCCCATACCACCAAGCCATTGCAGTTGCTGGCGGTAGTAAAGAATAGAAATCGGTAGCTCATCGAGACCGGTAAGTATGGTTGCGCCAGTGGTCGTCAATCCCGACATAGATTCAAACACGGCGTCGGTAATCGACAGCGACAGCCCATCAGCGAAATACAAGGGTGCAGCACCGAAAGTGCCTAGGACGGTCCAGAATGCAGCAACGACAAGGAAGCCATCGCGTAGCCTGAGGTCTTTACGCGAGCGATGTACTGGCAGCCAGATCAGAATGCCTACGAGCAGGGTTAGTCCGAAGCCTTGAACAAACGGCAGCCAGGAATGATCGTCGTAGTAAAGACTGAATGCGATAGGCGGCAACATCGTCAAGCTGAACATCATCAGCAGGAGCCCAAGTATCCGCTGTACAGCAGTCCAGTTCATTTAGATGAATGCAACACCAACCTGGAATAGACTTTCCAGGTGTTCAATCTTACGACGATCAGTCATAAATAAGATGACGTGATCATCAGTCTCAACTAAGGTATCGTGATGCGCGATGATGACTTGATCGCCGCGCACAATGGCAACGATCGCAGTACCCTTCGGCAGATCGATGTCCTCGATCTTGCGTCCGACGACCTTGGAGCTATCTGCATCGCCATGCGCAATCGCCTCCATTGCTTCGGCCGCGCCTCGTCGCAAAGAGTGTACTTTGACGACATCGCCTCGACGCACATGGGCAAGTAGTGATCCGATCGTAATTTGCTGCGGCGAGATGGCGATGTCGATGCTTCCTGATTCGACTAAGTCGACATAGGACGCCCGGTTTATCAGCGCCATTACCTTGTGCGCGCCCAGACGCTTGGCCAGCATGCAGCTGAGGATATTAGCTTCCTCAGAGTTGGTCAGGCCACAAAAGACGTCGACGTTGTCAATATTCTCTTCGAGTAATAACTCTTCGTCCGCGGCGTCGCCAACAAGAACAATGGCTTTATTAAGTTGTTCTGATATCTGTCGTGCCCGTACTGGATCACGCTCGATAATCTTGACTTGATTGGTCTGCTCTAGCGCGAGCGCGAGACGCACACCGATATTACCGCCACCAGCAATAACCACACGGCGCACTGGTTCTTCGAGGCGACGCATCTCGCTCATGAAAACACGAATGTCTTTACGGTCTGTTATGAAGAAGACTTCATCACCTTCCTGGATAACCGTATCACCCTTAGGTAGCATAGCTTTTCCGTCACGATATATCGCCGCAATGCGACCTTCCGTGTTCGGGATGTGCTCTTTCAGCGTGGCGATTTTCTGTCCGACCAAGAGACCGCCGCGATCAGCTTTTGCACCGACCAGTCGAACTCGGCCATCGGCAAAATCCAGGACCTGAGATGTGCCCGGGTAAAGTATGAGTTGCTCAATATGCGAGCACACCAGCTGTTCCGGACTGATACGGACATCGATCGGGATAGCGTCCTGTGTGAATAACTCATTCGCGTTCATGTATTCGGCAGAACGTACCCGAGCAATCTTGGTTGGTGTGCGAAATTTGGTGTACGCGGTCTGGCACGCGATCATGTTGGTTTCGTCGGTGTCCGTTAGCGCAACGACGATTTCTGCATCACCGGCACCAGCCCTTTCGAGAACATCTGGGTAAGCGGCGTGACCAACTACGGTGCGAATATCGAGCCGATCTTGCAGCTCACGCAATACGTCTGATCGCATGTCGACAACAGTGACTTCATTGGCCTCCTCACGCGACAAATGATATGCCGCGGATGAACCAACCTGACCTGCGCCGAGAATGAGTATCTTCATCTTCTATAGTCTACATCAGATCGAGATTCGCATAGCTCAGAACGAGCCATTTTGTGCCGGCCGCCTCGAAATTAACTTCGACACGCGCATGAGCGCCCTGACCCTCGCAATTCAGTATGACTCCATCGCCAAATTTCTTGTGATGAACGCGCTGGCCGAGTCGAATGCCGAGCTCGCTTCCAGCACCTCCAATGGGCGTTCTTCGTTGTGTTGGTGAGCTTGATCGCATGGGCCGTGCAACCTGGACGCGCGGTCGAACTTCTTCTATATATTCGTCTGGTATCTCTGAAATAAACCGCGATGGTTGAGAGAAGTTATCCATCCCGTGTAAGCGCCGTTGCTCCGCGTGTGTTATGTAAAGCGATTGCATCGCTCGAGTGATGCCGACATAGCAAAGTCTGCGTTCTTCCTCGAGACCATTCGGATCAGCGACGGATCTTTGATGCGGAAACAAGCCGTCTTCCATGCCGCACATGAACACTAATGGAAACTCGAGACCTTTTGCCGAGTGCATTGTCATCAGCTGAACACAGTCTTCCCATGCATCAGCCTGGCCTTCACCAGCCTCGAGTGCAGCGTGCGATAGAAATTCATCGAGCGGGGACATTTCCTCAGCGGGGTCGGGCTCAAAACTCTTAGCAGCACTGACCAGTTCTGCGAGGTTTTCAATGCGTGTCTCGCCTTTCTCGCCTTTATCTTTTTTGAAGAACTCAATGAGCGTACTTACGTGAATGACGTGGTCGACCTTATCATGCAGCTCCAGACTGTTCGTTTCACGCGCCATACGTTCAATGAGCGACATAAACGCGTTCACCGCATTTGCAGCGCGGCCATTAAGGTCATCTCTTGCAATGGCTCCAGCTGCGCACCACATTGAACACGCATTCGCGCGTGCATAAGCGCGCATCATTTCGACTGTGCGAGCACCGATACCACGAGTCGGCTTATTCACAACCCGCTCGAATGAGCTATCGTCGTCTCGGTTTGAGGTCAGGCGAAGATAGGCAAGTGCGTCTTTAATTTCGGCGCGCTCGAAGAAGCGCAGGCCACCATAAACGCGGTATGGAATGCGCGCATTGATGAGCCCCTCTTCCAAGACGCGCGATTGTGCGTTGGACCGATACAATATCGCCGAGTCCGCTCTCATGTTGCCCTGGGCTATCCAGTCGTTCAATCGACCAATAATGAAATCCGCTTCATCGCGCTCGTTGTAGGCGGAGTAAACTTTGATAGCTTCGCCCGCCGCACCTTCCGTCCAAAGATTCTTGCCCATGCGCGAGTTGTTATTGGCGATAACAGCATTTGCGGCATTCAGTATGGTTTCCGTCGAGCGGTAGTTTTGCTCTAGCTTTATGACCCGGGTACCAGGAAAGTCCTTCTGGAAGCGGTGGATATGTTCGACGCGTGCGCCTCTCCAACGATATATGGATTGGTCGTCATCGCCCACAACAAAGGGCACGCCCTTATCGCCCGCGAGCAACCTAAGCCAGGCATATTGAATGGCATTGGTATCCTGGAACTCATCGACTAGAAGATGCTGGAAGCGTCGACGATAGTGCTTGAGAAGCTCTGCGTTGTCCCGTAGTGTCTCGTGAGTACGCAACAATAACTCAGCAAAGTCGACCAGACCACCGCGTTGGCAGATGTCCTCGTAGGACTGATAAAGGGAAATCTGCTGCCGCCGATTCGGGTCGCCTTCATCATCGATGTGTTTGGGCCGGAGCCCCTCATCCTTCTGGCCATTGATAAACCATTGAATTTCTTTTGGAATCCAGCGACTGTCATCGACCTCTAGGCTCTTTAGCAAGCGCTTTATCAGGCGTAACTGATCATCTGAGTCGATAATCTGAAAGTTTTGCGGCAGGCCAGCCTCTCGCCAGTGACGCCGCAACATTCTGTGCGCCAAACCGTGGAACGTGCCGATCCAGAGATGTTGCACCGGTAGCTTGAGGAGTGCCTCGATACGGTTACGCATCTCGGCCGCAGCCTTATTGGTAAAGGTTACAGCGAGCAGTCCTTGCGGCGCAACATCCTCGACTTCGATCAGCCATGCAGCCCGATGCACCAGCACGCGCGTTTTTCCGCTGCCAGCGCCCGCTATTATCAGGGCTGGTTCGGACGGCGCAGTAACAGCCTGACGTTGTACGTCATTTAGACTGTCGAGTATGGGGGTGACATCCATTGGGAGAGCTATCGAACTTACGAAAGCGCGAAAGTGTAGCAGAGACTATTGCTCCTAACGCACTCCTAAGTAGGGAATTCTAGCGATCAAGCAAGGCACTGTAAATGCGCGCTGCTCAATTCGAACGTCTCTGCAGTCGTTTAAGATTTACCGCAGAAATAATCGACTATGACAAAGAGTCACCGGAAGGTCGCAGTACAGGCCTGGCATCGATTACTAAAATGCAAGCCTGAAAATGAAGTAGTGATCGATCAGCAGTGCCATGAACAAATAGCCCAGATAGCTAATGGAGTACCAAAACATCTGCATTGGTAATTCTTCGTTGTCATGCTCCCGATACATTCGAATGGCGTAGTAAAGAAAATACAAGCCAAGCCCGATGGCCGCAACGAGATAGATCAGGCCACTCATGCTGATCAGGTACGGCATGATGGTGACAAGTAATAGTAGAATTGAATAAAGAAGGATGTTCAGCCTTGTATACGGAACGCCATGCGTTACCGGCAACATCGGAATCTCAACCTTTCGGTATTCTTCAAGTCGAGCAATCGCCAGCGCCCAAAAATGTGGTGGAGTCCAGACAAATATGATCAGGAATAGCAGTAATGGCTCGCTGGTCACTTCGTTTGTTATAGCCGTCCAACCGAGAATCGGTGGCGCCGCACCAGCCGCTCCACCGATGACAATATTCTGCGGTGTCGCACGCTTCAGCCAGGCCGTATAAATGACGGCATAACCAATTAATGAGAGAAATGTCAGGACGGCAGTGAGCGGATTGACGAGAAACCAGAGGACGATCATCGACAAGACACAAAGAATAGACGCGAAAATCAGCGCGGACTTCTCCGTGAGCCTGCCCTGGGGCAGCGGCCGGCCTCGAGTTCGCATCATCAGGATATCGATTCGGGCGTCCAGAACATGATTGAAAACGGCAGCCGATGACGCCGCCATTGCAATACCAATGGTGCCGAAAATAAGTCGCGTGACATCCGGTAAGCCCGGCACTGCGAGGAACATGCCCACCACGGCAGTAAAGACAATAAGTATGACGACCCGCGGCTTTGTTAGTTCATAGTAGTCGCGCCAGTTGACACCTTTCTCAACGATTGTGTTCACGTATTTTTCACTCAGCCTATGCGAGACAGCTTTAGAAGATGCTTTATGTCTTCGGCCATGTCGCTGGGATCTATTTCGGGCTCAAAATACATGATGAGATTGCTCAGAGGGTCCATCAGGAAGTATCCACCCACTGACAGTGCAGCAGGTTTGTTGTTACCGAGTAATGCTGAGAGAGCGAAATCTCGCATTGTTATAATCCCTGCATATTCATCGGCGAGAAACACTGTATCTGGCAGTGATTCGCCGTGCAAGAAGACTCGCACGAGGCGACCCATTTCCTTGCCAATCATTTTGTGAGATTGTCGTATCGTATGGAGTGCTGTTCGACAGTCCTCCAAACACTCGGATTCATTCAGGTAAAGTAGCACCCAGAATCCGCCTCCACTTTCGATAATCTCTGCGTCCGGAAGCTTGTCAACAATGTTGACGATTGGCTCCAATAAGGCGCCATGATTGACTTGCCCGTCCGGCTGAAGGTGCCCGCCATAGTACATCCACGTCGCTATGACGAGAGGCCCGAAGAATACAGAGGCGATCAATAGCATCTGCACGTGTGCCCAGGTAGTTTTCTTTTTACTCACGTATCGAATTACTTCTTGCGGTAGTTCCAGACTAGCAGTCCAGCTAGAGCCGCGCCCATCACGAACCATTGTAGTGCGTAGATGAAATGCTTTCCGGGGCCAAACTCAGAGGGCACCCAATATCGGAGAAAGCCGTTTTGCTCATTGTGGTCCAGCAACAATACAAATGGCTGAACTTCGCGACCTAGCGCGATAGCGATTTCCGCCGCCGTGGGGTATACCGCGTGCTTCGGCCAGGTGCTCGCGCCCACGAATGCTTCACCTATTTTGCGCCCTGCCTTGGGCAGTGATCCGGCGCGACCACGTATGCCCACCTCACCATCGACTAAGTCCAGACGATTGTAGTCAAAACCGCTGCTCCCTTTTTCTATCCAGCCACGATTGACTAATAGAAGAGGCGCGTCGGCGCCCACATCGAGAGGCGAAAGGACGTAATGACCATAACGATTGTTGATAATGATGTTGTCGAGCACGACCTGATGTTCACTGTCGTAGTGGCCCTTCACGCTCAGGTTTTGAAAAGAGCGAACTTCCATGCCGTTATACCAAGTGGTGAAGACCGGCTCGGCCTGAAACGTCTGTTGCGTCGCTCGCTTTTCGAGGCCGCGGGAAATTTGCCATGCGCTAAGGCCGGCAAACTGCAGGACGAGAAATGCACCGACGACCAGAGGGAGCCATGCTGGCAACAGCTTTTTGATCTGGTCGTTCAAACTATACTCTCCAAATGAAAATCATCGTATTCGTTCTATTGGCAGCGATAGTTATCAGTCTCAGCACAGCCCTTTTTCACCTGTCGCGCGATGAGTCTGATTCTAAAAAGGTTCTGAAGACTCTGCAAATCAGGGTGGCATTATCTACAACCCTGATTCTGTTTCTAGCCGCGCCCTAAAATATTTTCCGGGCATGACGACTTCGTGCCGGTGGGTTCTTTAATGATCCGGGAATACCGAGAATTCGTCTATCGGCCGGTTTGGTTGGGCTGCCCGCCCAAAAAGCTCGCGAAGTGTACTCAAATCGAGTCGGCCATGCAATATGGTTTAGGGGCTATGCTTAGAGTGAATCTCTTATTTTCAAGAGCTTTCGAGATCGACCGCATTTTGGTTTTAATTAGGAGCGTCGTAGCGGTATTTGAGTAGCGTCAATACGGTAATTTTCCGGGTCCATTTTAGGGCCGGAACCCCAACAATGGCCGTATATCAACTCGAGATTTAGCGTGATGTCACCTCTGTCAGCATCAGTCAAAGCGGCAATCATGGCGTCAAATGGCCCTTTTCCTGTCAGGGTTGGACTTCGCGCTATTAATGTATTGCGGGCGCCACTGTTCGTCAGATCAGCAAATAGTCTTTCGCTGTTCTTGTAGTTGATGGACAAGCGGTCAACATCCACTACTGGATCACGGAGTCCTGCATTCACCAAGCCATCGCCCAGATTATGCATGTCGGAAAATCGATTCACGTGCGCTTCGGCATCGACCTGACCCCAGGCTCGGGCAATCTCCCGAAGGCTGTCTGGGCCGAGAGTGGTGAAAGCGAAAACACCGTTCTTGCGCAAGACTCGCGCGACCTCTGTGAAGACCGGTGTTGGGTCGTCGAGCCAGGGCAGCAGCATGTTCGCGAACACCAGGTCAACGCAAGCGTTTCGAAACGGTAAAGCCACTGCATCTGCTTGAGCATAAGAGGCTCTGGACAACCACGACTTCTTCTTTCTGGCCTCGCACAACATGCTATGAGCAATGTCTACTGAGATGACATTGGCCTTCTTAAAACGCTTTTCGAGGGCCCGGCTCGTGGAGCCCGTTGCAGCGCCGAGATCGATGACTGTCTTGGCCTCGATTAGGACGGGTTCAAGTCGGCTAAGAAGGCCTTCGCGTGTCGTGGCATGCACAAAATCTGCGCTATCAAATCGACTCGCGACCTGCTCGAATCGGCGGCGGATATGTTTGCGGTTTAGCATTGGCGAAAAGGTAGCACGCTTTTATAAAATATAGCCCGGAATTGCATCGAGTGAATTACGTGCAACGCGTTCATTCCAAGGCGATGTGGATTCTCGATCTTTTTCTACCCCAAAGTTGTGTATTTTTTCGTCTGTAGAGCTTGGAGATATATTCACGACCGTGTGCTGAGTCCCATGAATAAATTTCTTCACGCTCAATATTAGGCAATACTCGGATTGAAAGTGTAGTGCAGCAGCAAACCAACAAATATGACCAGACCAATAACGTGATTGTGCAGAAAGGCAGCGAGGCAGCCTTCCGGCTGTCGGTCACGAGCGAGCCAGAGATGATAGGCCATGAGTCCAGCGGCAACGAAAACGGAAGCGTAATACCAGACACTAAGCTCGGCACGATAGCCAATCATGAAAAGCGCCAAGAGCATCAGGCCTTGTAGTCCTGCAATGACAAAGAGGTCGACATCGCCAAACAAAATGGCAGTCGACTTTATACCAATCTTCAGATCATCTTCGCGATCAATCATGGCGTAAAATGTGTCGTAAATTACGGCCCAGATCACAGCCGTTCCGAACACGAGCCAGGCAAGCTCCGGTATACCCCCAGTCTCCGCGGCAAATGCCATCGGCACAGCCCAACCGAAGGCGACGCCTAATATAAATTGTGGAATAGAGAGGTAACGCTTCACGAATGGATACGCGACAGTCAGGCCGCCCGCGACAACAGCGAGTAATTTAGCCTGTCCGTTCAGCATCGCTGCTAGACCAATAGCGATAAGGCTTAAAGCGGTAAACAAAATTAATGCCTCCAGAGGCGCCACCGCGCCAGAAGCAATGGGCCGCCCGCGAGTGCGCTCTATGTAGGGATCAATTTTACGGTCGACATAGTCGTTCAACACGCAACCTGCGGAACGCATGGTGATAACACCCAGTACAAATATGAGAAACAGACCCTGATCCGGCGCGCCCTTACTCGCAAGCCAAAGTGCCCAAAGCGTGGGCCACAACAACAGCCAGATTCCAATCGGCTTGTCGATACGCATGAGCTTGCCGTAATTGCGGAGCTGGCGGACTAGTTCCGGCGCGAGAATCTGTTTCATGACGTGAAGTTTACACTTTCCCATATCGGCTGGCGTCACCGAGCCATCGGCGCACGATGGCCGCCGCACGACTTTCAGATTTTTTACGAATAGCTTCCGCACTGATTTGTACTTGTGGCATCAAATCAGCATCCCTAGCAAGGTCCGCAATTCGGTAATCCGGCAGTCCAGTTTGCTTGGTGCCCAGTAATTCACCAGGCCCACGTAACTCGAGATCGCGCTGTGCGACGATGAAGCCATCATTCGTATCCCGCAGGACAGCAAGCCGCTCCTTAGCAATCTGACCTAACGGTGACTTATACAGCAATACACAATGACTTTGAGCCGCACCACGACCAACGCGACCGCGAAGTTGGTGCAGTTGCGACAGTCCCATACGCTCGGCATTTTCGATAATCATCAGGCTCGCATTTGGTACGTCGACCCCGACCTCGATCACAGTCGTCGCGACTAGCAGCTGGATTAGGCCTTCTTTAAAGGCCCTCATACCGCGCTCCTTCTCCACAGGCCGCATACGACCGTGTATGAGACCAACTCGTAGTTTAGGTAGGGCTTCAGTCAGCATTTGATAGCTTGCTGCGGCCGCCTGATAGTCGAGTACTTCAGACTCTTCTATCAGAGGACACACCCAATAGGCCTGTTGTCCAGTAGCGCAGGCAGACCGGACTCGCTCCACAACCTGGCTGCGTCGAGTTTCCGGTACAGCAACAGTCGAAACTGGCTGACGCCCGGGCGGCAATTCATTAATAACCGAGGTATCGAGGTCAGCGTAAGCCGCCATTGCTAATGTTCTTGGAATAGGTGTCGCAGTCATGACCAGCTGATGCGGGCGACCGTTTTTAGAGCTGCCTTTGTCCCGCAGCGCCATTCGCTGGTGGACACCAAAACGATGTTGCTCATCGATGATGACCAGACCAAGGCGATGAAAATCAACGCCTTCCTGAAACAAAGCATGTGTGCCGATAATTAACTGTGCGCTACCACCCGCTATAGATTGAAGAGACTCACGTCTTAGCGCTGCTCGTTGGCTACCACTCAACCAGACGGGTGTAATCCCCAGCGGTCGAAACCAGTCCGAGAAACTGCGCAAGTGTTGTTCTGCGAGAATTTCCGTCGGCGCCATGATCGCTGTTTGTACGCCGCAGGTAATAGCCTTTAAACAAGCCACAGCCGCGACGACTGTCTTGCCGGAGCCGACGTCGCCTTGGATCAATCGCATCATTGGATGAGGCTCCGCGAGATCCGATAATATGTCGCTAACTACGCGATTCTGAGCGCCCGTTAGCTTGAACGGTAATTCGCTCACGAAACCGCTAACATCCTCATTGCCATCCGTTAGCGCTATCGCATCTTCGGTCGCAGTGAGCGCGCGTAGATTCCGTAAACTCAGGTAATGCGCTAATAACTCTTCGAACGCGAGGCGCTGCTGACATGGATGGGTACCGGAGAGCATCTGCTGTATATCAGCGTCGGGCGGTGGGCGATGTAGATAATTAATCGCATCTGCGAGCGAAGGCATTCCGAGTTTTTCAGTGATCGCTCTGGGCAACAACTCCTCGGGTGGTGCGGCTTGCATCAATCGCAGGGCCTGATCAGTTAAGCTTCGCAAGCGACCTTGTTGTACACCCTCAGTCGCCGGATAGATTGGCGTTAGTGAGTCCGTCGTCGCGGCATCCTGCCCCTCCTGCGTGATACGGTACTCAGGATGAATCATCTCGAAACCGGACTGTCCTCTACGAACCTCTCCGAAACAGGTCGCGTGAGAGCCGGGTTGAAACTGTGCTTGCTGCTGTCGAGAAAAATGGAAAAAGCGCAATGTCAATTGACTGCTACTGTCGCCGATTCGAACCAACAGATTTCGTCGCCCGCGAAAGACAGTTTCGGCAAGCAGAATTTCGCCAGAGACTAGACAGCGAGCACCGACTTCCAGCGCACCGACTTCTATGAGTTGCGTACGATCCTCATACCGCAGCGGTAAAAGAAATAGCAGATCATCAACTCGATTGAGATTGAGCTTCCCAAGTTTTTTTGCGAGCGCCGGACCGACGCCTTTCAGAGCAGTTAGCGGCGAATCAGATTGCAAGGATTGCGTCTGCCTCGATATCCACGCCCTTTGGAAGGGATGCTACGCCCACAGCGGCGCGTGCTGGAAGCGGCCGCTCGAAAAAGTCTTCCATCACGGAGTTCACCATTGCAAAGTTAGTGAGGTCTGTTAGAAACACAGTAATTTTGACCGCGTTGTTCAGGTTGCTACCGGCGGCTTCAGCAACGGCCTGCAAATTTTCGAAAACCTGCCTTGCGCGTACCTCGAAGTCTCCATCTACAATCTCCATCGTGGCTGGAACGAGTGGAATTTGCCCAGATAAGAAAACAAGCCCAGCGGCTTCGATCGCTTGCGAATACGTTCCAATAGCGGCGGGTGCGTTGTCAGTGTGAATAGCTTTTTTGCTCATACTTAGTTTTCCTAATTGTTATGCGCAGTCGCGTGAAATACGAATGACATTCTTCATTTTGCGGACGCTGCGCATAACGCTTGCTAGGTGCACGCGATCTTTCACCAGCAGTAAGAACGAAAGCACCGAACAATCTTCGTGACGCCCAAGCACCTCGACTTGCTCGATATTAGAACCGCAATCACCGATGGTTGACGCTACCTCCGCGAGAACGCCTGGTTTGTTCTTTGTGTCTGTCTGTATCTGACAAAGAAAATCGCGCTCAATATTCTTTTCCCAGTTCACAGAGATCCATTTCTCCGGCTGCTTTCGAAAGCTCAACAAGTTGCCACATTGGTTACGATGGATAACGACGCCTCGGCCAGCGGTCAGGTACCCCATTACGTCGTCGCCTGGAATTGGGTAGCAGCATTTTCCATAGCTGATCACCATTCCCTCGGTGCCAGAAATAGTCATATTCGCCGTGTTTTCGCAGCCCTCATCTTCGTCGTTTACTCCTGCTAGAAAACGAGCCGTCAATGGAGCGAGCCGTTCGCCCAAACCGATCTGCTCAAATAGCTCGGTATTATTATTAAGTCCAAGCTCTTCTAGTGTATCGGTGATACGTACTTTACCAACTTTGCGCAACGACGATCCGATGTCTTTGAGTGACCGGTCGAGTAAGCGCTTTCCGAGATCGACCGACTCAGACGAGCGAAGGTTTTTCATGTGGTGTCGGATGGCCATTCGAGCTTTTGCTGTGCTTACAAACGTCAGCCAGTTGGGGTTTGGTTTCGCGCCTCGGGCGGTAATGATCTCGATAGTCTGGCTGTTGTGTAATTCTGTACGCAGTGGCACTAGGCTGCGATTGACCTTCGCAGCTACACAGCGGTCGCCAACATCAGTGTGTACCGCGTATGCAAAGTCCACTGTTGTCGAGCCCTTGGGTAGTGGCATGATGTCACCCTTGGGTGTAAAGACATATACTTTATCTGGAAACAGATCGACCTTGACGCTCTCGAGAAATTCTTCCGACGTGCCTGACTGTTGCAGCTCGTCAAGATTTGATAGCCACTCACGTGTTCGACGCTGTGGGCTTGCATCCGACTTTTCGTCGGCCTTGTAGATCCAGTGAGATGCAACGCCGGACTCCGCCAAACGGTCCATATCACGCGTTCGAATTTGTACTTCTAGCGGTAAGCCTTTCGGACCGAACAGCGTGGTGTGCAACGACTGGTAGCCATTGATCCGAGGAATGGCGATGTAGTCTTTGAATCGTCCCGGCATCGGCTTGTAGAGTCCGTGCACGATGCCGACCACCTGGTAGCAGGAACCCACGTCAGGGCAAATAATTCGAAAACCGTATACATCGACAACGTCGGATAACTGGCGCTTCTTCGTCGCCATCTTGTTGTAGATGCTATAAAGATGTTTCTGTCGACCGGCGACCCCACCTTCGACGCCTTCGTCAGCCATTGCTGTGCCAAACTCTTCGATGATCTTCTTTACGATCTGTTTTTGACTGCCCTGGCTTTTCTTAAGAGCAGCTGCGAGCACTCGATATCGAAATGGATGGAGGTGTTTAAAGCCGAGATCTTCCAGTTGCACTTTGAGTCGATTGATACCGAGGCGGTTGGCGATCGGTGCATAGATGTCGAGTGTTTCTCTGGCGATACGCTTCTTCTTGTTAGTGGGCATCGCGCCAAGTGTTTGCATGTTGTGCAGACGGTCGGCGAGCTTGACGAGGATGACGCGAATGTCTTCGATCATCGCGAGCATCATTTTCCGAAAGCTTTCGGATTGAGCCTCTGCCTGACTGCGAAATTGAATTTGATCCAGCTTGCTGACACCATCGACGAGCAGCGCGACTTCGCTACCGAACTTCTCTGAGATGTCGTCGAGCGATGCAGTAGTGTCCTCAATCGTATCGTGCAAAATAGCAGCGGTTATCGCCTGGACATCGAGCCGCATTTCGGCGAGCTCCTGTGCGACAGCTACAGGGTGAGTGATATATGCCTCACCTGTCTTACGAGATTGTCCGGCATGCGCCTTCGCGCCAAATTCATAAGCGGCCGTTATGGTCTTGAGTTGGTCTTCCGGTAGATAGGACTGCAGTGTTTCGACAAGGTGCTGCACACCGTGGTCGCGCTTATTCGCGCCCGGTAGTTTGGCCAAGATTGCTGCAGTGTAATCCATGCCCCGATCATACCCGTGGAGCAGTGATTGTGTCGCTGTCGTATTTGGCTAACCCATTCCCTGACCGCTCAGGACGTACTATTTTCCGTCAGAGATCCCGCGAACAGGTAAAACGTCTTCGGACAATTCGGCTTGCAGCAAGTCTTCGGTTGCCGGCGCATCGATTTCTTCGAGTATTGAGGGATCGACTAGGCCATCTGCAATTTCGCGCAGGGCGATAACGGTAGGTTTGTCATTTTTAAGCTCGATCATCGGGTCAGCGCCATGAGCAACGCGTCGAGCACGTTTGGCGGCAACTAATACCATCTCAAAAATGTTTGGGATGTGGTCGAGGCAATCTTCAACCGTAATTCTAGCCATCTTGCAGAGTCCTTAATTGGGGTGAGCCCCTTATGTGAGGCTGGGGAGTCTAGTTAGAACAAAGGTTGAACACGAGCATATATAACCAGATATTCTAAGCGCTTAGTCGATAATCCGCTGAATTGTTGCACGCAATTCACCATTACTTGACGACGATGCTTCTCCCGTACCCATCAAGACGGCCTCAAGAGCAACAATGGCCTCATCCAAGTCGTTATTAATAATGACGTGGTCAAACTCATCCCAATGCGCCATATCGCTCTTTGCATCCCGCAATCGGCGCTCTATAACCTCAGGATTGTCGGTGCGACGACCGCGCAGGCGCTGCTCAAGCTCGGCGATGGACGGGGGCAGAATAAAAATCGTAACGCAGTCTGGCATCGACTCACGAACTTGCTGTGCACCCTGCCAGTCAATCTCAAGGACCACGCTGCGATCTTCCGCAAGGTGACTCTCGACTTGACTCCGACTTGTCGCATAGTAGTTGTCGAAAACCTGCGCGTGCTCGAGCATTTCGCCCGCGTCGCGCAAGCGCATAAACTCATCGACATCGACAAACACATAATCAACTCCATTTGCCTCATTGGAGCGTGGTTTGCGGGTTGTGTATGAAATAGAAAACCGCAAGTCATCCTGATGCTTAGTGACCACAGCATGCACGAGCGTTGTCTTGCCAGCACCGGATGGCGCTGCGAACACAAATAGTTTTGCCGCCTTGGCTATTTTGTCACTCGACATTCTGAATCTGCTCGCGCATTTGTTCGATCAGGACTTTCAGGTCCACCGCGGCCTTGGTTGTCTCAGTATCAGCTGATTTTGAACCAAGTGTGTTTGCTTCCCGATTGAGCTCCTGCATCAGGAAGTCGAGTCTTCTGCCTACCGCCTTCTCGTCGATTAATGCGTCGCGAATCTCAACCAGGTGACTCTCCAGTCGATCGAGCTCTTCATCAACATCAATTTTTTGCGCGATCAAGGCGAGCTCGACTTCAAGGCGCACCGGATCGGCTTCAACATCAAGTTTATTGAGGCGTTCTTGTTGCTTGACTCGCGATGCAGTTAACACCTCCGGCATGCGTTTTCTTACTGACTTTGCGATTACCTCTATTTCGGTAACCCTCGATTTGAGCATTTCCGCAATACGGCTACCTTCGCTAAGGCGCATACCTGCGATGCTCTGCAGTGCAGTATCGAGCAATGTGCCTGCATACTCGAAGAGCGGCTCGGCATCAATCTCGGGTGACTTCATGACGCCGGGCCAGCGCAGTATTTCGATAGGATTTACCGCTGCAGTTGCGGGTAATGTTGCAGATAGCTCAGCAATCCGAGCGCCGAGAAGCTCGACGAGGGTCGTGTCAATTTGCATCTCGGTTTGCTGGTCCATAGCTCGTCGAAAATACAGACTGCACTCAACCTTGCCGCGTCCGAGAATGGCACTGGCTTGTTGCCGAAAATCCTGTTCTTTTGGGCGCAGATCCTCCGGCAATTTGAATTGCACGTCGAGGTAGCGATGGTTCACCGCGCGTATTTCCCAGGTTAACGTACCGAGAGCCGTTTCAACGGACTCGCGCGCAAAGCCTGTCATACTGTGTAGCATCAGCGTTGGTCTCCAAAGATGTGCAGCAATAGTGCTGCGTGGCTCACGTTTTTAAATGGGACGACATTCTAAGCTGTGGCCGCACAGCGGTCCAACAACTAAGGCATTCAATCGCCACAAAAAGCGCTGAGTGTCAAAGCCCTCGAAATCAATGCTCCCCAAAGTGACAATACGACGGGTACCGCGTTAAAGTGGCTCGGCATCTGACTGAGCTGGCACCAAGCAGCTAACTCAAAACATAAAGTTACGTACTGGAGAATTATCATGCGTCCAAGTGGCCGCGATCCCGCAACTATGCGCGAAGTTCGCTTCGTTACAGATTTTACAAAGCACGCAGAGGGCAGTGTTTTGGCCTCCTTCGGGGACACGCAGGTGCTGTGCACGGCCAGCATTGATGAGCGAGTGCCTGGTTGGATGCGCGGTAAAGGCAGTGGCTGGGTAACCGGTGAGTACGGCATGCTGCCTCGTGCGACACATACGCGGTCCGGCCGTGAAGCTACACGCGGCAAGCAGGGCGGGCGGACACTTGAAATCCAGCGTTTGATCGGCCGGTCGCTGCGAGCGATTACGGATATGAAAGCACTGGGTGAGCGCTCGATAATGCTCGACTGTGACGTTTTGCAGGCTGACGGTGGAACCCGAACCGCATCCATTAGTGGAGCTTATGTTGCGCTAGCCATTGCAATGGAACGCCTAACGGCCAGTGGCAAATTGAAGAAAAACCCGCTGCATGGGCAGGTCGCTGCTGTGTCAGTGGGTATCTACAATGGCGTGCCAGTTCTTGATCTTGACTACGCTGAGGACTCTCAGGCTGAAACAGACATGAATATCGTGATGAACGGCGCCGGTAACTTTATTGAGGTTCAGGGAACCGCGGAAGGTCACGCGTTTAATGACGCCGAGTTTACCGCGATGCTGGGTCTCGCTCGTACAGGTATCAGCGAAATAATCATGGCACAAAACGAGGCGATTGCGACGGCATTGTAGTGAACACCTCACTTAAGAAAGTTGTTATAGCCAGCAGCAATGTTGGCAAGATCCGGGAAATATCCCGACTGTTGGAAGGTCTCGGCGTCGAAGTTGTTGCGCAGTCCGATTACGGCGTGGCTGATGCCGATGAAAGTGGGCAGAGTTTCAGGGAAAATTCGCTAATCAAAGCACAACATGCCGCGAGATTGACAGGCTTGCCGGCTATTGCTGATGATTCCGGCCTGTCGGTCAAGGCTCTTGACGGCGCACCGGGTGTATATTCGGCACGGTTCGCCGGCGAACATGGTGACGACATGGCCAACAATGCCAAGCTGTTGCAAGTGCTCGAGGGCGTCGATGATAGAGCCGCCGCATTTCATTGCGTGGCCACTTTTGTTAACGCAGATCGCGAACCGCTGGTTGCAGAGGGGTTGTGGCTTGGTGAAATATTGCATCGGCAACACGGTGAGGGCGGCTTTGGCTATGACCCTCTATTTTTTGTTCTGGATTGCGGCTGCAGCTCAGCAGAGCTAAGCTCATAGAGGAAAAACGCTCTGAGCCATCGCGGCCAGGCTTTGCGCCGATTGGTTGAATTGATCAAACAGACCTACGCGTGATTGAGCCGCCCCTGTCTTTGTATGTGCACCTGCCATGGTGTGTAAGAAAGTGCCCCTATTGTGATTTTAATTCTCACCATGCCGGCGACAACGCACCTAAAGACCGTTATATCTTGGCTTTGCTGCACGATATGGAGCAGCAGGCGCACAGAGGCGATGGGAGAGAGATTCAGACGGTTTTCTTGGGCGGCGGCACACCCAGTCTTTTTACACCGAATGAGATTGGTCGGCTGCTTGATGGCGCGAAGCAGCACTTCTCCATCGCACAAAACGCTGAGGTGACGATGGAAGCGAATCCCGGGACAGTGGAATGCGGATCGCCGGCCGGCTATCGAGACGCTGGCGTTACACGCTTGTCTGTCGGCGCGCAGAGCTTTGATGACGCTACTTTGGGGCTGCTTGGCCGTATTCATAGTAGCGCTGATATCTCATGCGCTGTACTGGATGCCAAGGACGCTGGTTTTGACAACATCAACATAGATTTGATGCACGACCTGCCGAACCAGACTGTAGAAATGGCAATGGCCGACTTGTCTGCTGCGATAGACCTCGATCCCACCCATATTTCCTGGTACCAACTGACCCTAGAGCCCAACACCGTGTTTTACGCCCGCCCGCCCGCTAATCTTCCAGACGACGATCTCGCCTTTGAAATTCAGGATCGGGGTCAAGAGCTCCTTAAGCGCCATGGATATGAGCAATACGAGGTTTCCGCATATGCAAGAGAAGGACGACGCTGCCAGCACAATCTCAATTATTGGTCCTTCGGGGACTATCTTGCGATTGGCGCGGGTGCCCATGGCAAGATTACGAACGCTTCAGGCATTTTCCGTTACCAGAGGCCGGCAAACCCAATGCAATACATGATCATGCAGGAATCAAACGAGCCCGAGGCGGGCCTGAGGCCCTTGGGTGAGGCCGATTTGATGTTTGAGTTCATGCTCAATGCGCTGCGCCTTAATGAGGGCTTTGCGGAAAAACTATTCGCCGCACGGACGGGACTAACGACATCCGATCTAGTGGATGCAGCGGTGGATGTGAGAAAGAAGGGCCTTATCGAGCGCGATGATAATCAATTCTGGATACCGACGAGGCTTGGGCGCCGTTTTTTGAATGATTTGCAGTCTGGCTTCATCATTGATGATGTCGAATCTTAATGAATTTGTAGTCTAAATTGCGCAGTTTCTTGCTGGCCAGATACGATTTGTTTGATTTGTCTACCGTTGGTCGAGTTATTCGCTTATGCACAAGTCCGTACGTATGCCTTTGTTTTCAGTGCAAGAGGGCTCTCTGCTCACCATCTGTGTTGCAAAAGTCTCGTAAGTTGTTGTTTTGTATTGCCAATAGAAATTGGACAAAAATTAGTCATTCTGACAACGATCTATGAAAAACCGTAGCTTAGAGCATTCACTCAATTTTCATACACAGTCTTGTCCACAGGTTCTGTGGATAAAAACGGGGCTTGCGGAGATCCTTGCTTCCTTATATCCTACGCGACCTTTTTATGTAGTAGCGTGCTCGGGAGAGCCTGAAAATGAAAGCCGACATACATCCCAATTACAACGATATTCAGGTCACCTGTAGTTGTGGCAACGAGTTCACCACTCGCTCGACCCTCGGCGAGGCTCTCCGTATCGAGGTGTGCTCCTTGTGCCACCCGTTTTACACTGGCAAGCAGAAGAAAGTCGATACTGGCGGCCGCGTAGACAAGTTCCGCAAGAAGTACGGTATGGGTTAAGACATACGGCCCTTTGCGGCCGTCTGGTGTCTTTATATAATGACTTTTCACGATCCCGGCGCACCGGGAGCTCTGCTATGCTCAATAAGTTCTAAATTAAAGGAATAAGAGGAAAGAGATGAGCGAGGATGCATATCGTCTGAAGAGCCCGGATGGCTTGGAAATAGATTTACCAGTTCGAAGCGGTACGATCGGACCCGATGTAATCGACATAGCCAAGTTGTATCGTAAGCAGGGCGTATTTACTTACGACCCCGGATTCGTATCGACCGGTAGCTGCGAATCGGATATTACGTTCATCGATGGCGAGAAAGGCATTCTGATGTATCGAGGTTACCCGGTCGAACAGCTTGCCAAAAATTCCAGCTTTATCGAAGTCTCTTACCTGTTGTTGAACGGCGAGTTGCCGACCGCAAAAGAACTCGACGAGTTCGACACAACCATTCGCCGTCACACCATGTTGAACGAAGGCATGTTGAGTTTTTTCAAGGGATTCCGCTATGACGCACATCCGATGGCGATGTTGTCGGCCGTCGTCGGATCAATGTCCGCGTATTATCACGAAGAGATGGATGCCTCGAACAAAGAGCATCGGGATATCTTTTCACACCGTATCTTGGCGAAATTGCCGACTATCGCGGCAGCGGCTTATAAATTAAACAGTGGTCAGCCATTCATTTATCCGCGTAATGATCTGAGCTACTGCGAGAACCTGTTGCATATGTTGTTCGCGGTTCCTGCTGAGCCCTACGAGATTGATCCTGTTGCAGCGGAAGCATTGGACTTGTTATTTATTCTGCATGCCGATCATGAGCAAAACTGTTCGACGTCGACGGTACGCATGGCTGGCAGTTCTGGCGCCAACCCTTACTCTGCTATCGCCGCTGGCATTTCGGCGCTCTGGGGCCCCGCACATGGCGGCGCAAATGAAGCTGTCCTTAACATGCTCGAAGAGATCGGTGACGTTAGCCAGATCGGCAAGTACGTCGAAAAAGCTAAGGATAAGAACGATCCTTTCCGTTTGATGGGCTTCGGTCACCGGGTCTATAAGAACTTCGATCCGCGTGCCACGATCATTCGGGAAATGTGCTACAAGGTTTTGCAAAAACTGGACCGAAAAGATACACCTCTCTTCGATCTTGCGCAGGAACTCGAACAAGTTGCTCTTAACGACGATTATTTCAAAGAGAAAAACTTGTATCCGAACGTCGACTTCTACTCGGGCATCATCTATCGCGCGCTTGGAATTCCAACCTCGATGTTTACCGTTATGTTCGCACTCGGCCGCTCAGTCGGCTGGACCGCACATTGGCGAGAAATGATTGCCGATCCGAAAGGCAAGATTGCACGACCGCGCCAGCTTTACACAGGACCGGTAGCAAGAGACTACACGCTCGTCGGTGATCGCTAACCGCTAAGGCTGAATGCCGATCTTATACGTGCTTAAGTAACTCCTGCACGGCATTAGTGTCTACCCGTTTCATCGGTTTGCCGTTGATAGGTGAAAGTGGTGCTTGGCGTAAACCATCGAATGGAAAGGCGGTCGCCTGGATTACTTCATTACAGTGACTGAATTCGAATCCGGCATACATTTCAACTTGTCCGCGACGAGTTTTTAGTCGACGCTCATATGATTTGAACTGAATACCCATATCGCCAATTTCCATGGCTATTACCTCGGGGCTATCAGCGAAGACATGTAAGTTGACGCTCGAGTTCTCGTCCGCCGTTCCGGCAAGTACGGGCCCCACGAGGCGCGGCGAATAAGCTTTTAGCAGTGTCATTGCTGAAAGTGCCGCGGTTCGCATCAATCGTAGGAGTTGCTCATGGGATTCGCCACCGAATATCTGCCGTTGTTCTGCGACGGCTTCTTCGATCTCTTCGTTGCCGGGTAGCGAGCCACGTGCGCCCATGCCAAGTCGATCGGCGGCCTTTTGTTTTGCGAGACGATAGTCACGAATGCCATGGTCAACAATCATGCGAGCAGCTTCTTGCGCGACGACTTGTCGCGCTCGCCCTGAATCACTATCCGGTTTTCTTCCCATAAATTTCGACTTGCTAGCTAAAAAAGCGCCTCATCTTCTTCTTCTGGATTGATCCCGGCGGCATTATTGAATGGATCTGTGATCTCTTCAAATCGTTCGCAGTCTGGGACGTGACCTTCACGAAACACTTCAAAAGTAACATTAGATTGGCCAGCTCGGGCAGGGCAACCGGTTTCTCTATCAATTCGAACAGACACGATACCCTCTGGCATGGGCATCTGATGTTCCGGGACATCTTTTAGCGCTATGCGGGCAAACTCAATCCATATAGGTAGCGCGGTACGTGAGCCTTCTTCGCGTGGACCTAAAGGTTGCGAATCGTCATAACCAACCCAGATAACGGCGGCAAGGTCGGCATTGAAGCCGCCGAACCAGGCGTCTCGCCTGTCGTTCGATGTGCCTGTCTTTCCAGACAGGTCTGAACGTCCCAATTCTCTGCGTGCGCGTACGCCAGTGCCGCGCTGAATTACATCGCGCATCATGTCCTGCACCAGATATGCGTTTTGTGGAGTAATGGCTTGAGGAGCGGCATTGAAATGCTCGAATAACTCTGGAGCGTCAGTTGCCGTTGGCCGATACGAATCGATAACGCCTGCCATTTCCTCGAGCATCAACTCTCGATCAAGAGCCTCGTCTTCGATTGATCCTTCGGCCAACTTCTCGATAATGATTGGCTGGCCCAGCTCTTCTACGAAACATTCATCGCAAACGATAGCAGGCTCGACTCGATACAGTGGTTCGCCACTGGGACCAAATATCGAATCTATAACGTAGGGTGCCACGGCATGACCGCCATTGGCAATCATCGCGTAACCCTGTGCCATGTCCAGCACAGAGGCATCGCCACCACCCAACGCAAGCGACCCATTTCTAATGAGCGTTGTGTCACTGAAGCCGAACTTCGCGATATGCCGTACCGCATTTCCAATGCCAGTCTCGAACAACAGTAAGCGGACCGACACCAGATTCATAGATCGAACCAAGGCCTCACGCATTCGTGTCGGGCCATAAAAGCGTCCGCTGTAGTTAATTGGTCGCCAGATCGCCTCAAGCTCAGACGAACTAATTACGACTGGTGCGTCCAGAACAACCGTCGCTGCAGTATTGCCATGTTCAAGTGCTGCAGAATAAATGAACGGCTTAAAGGCGGACCCAGGCTGACGATACGCTTGCCTCGCTCGGTTAAATTTGCTGGTGGTGTAGTCGAACCCACCGGTTAGTGCCGCGATGCCGCCGTCATAAGGGTCTACCGAAACAAGAGCTGCCTGTACATCGGGCACTTGCGCGAGGGCCCAGCTATCATTCGTGGTCGGCATTACGTAGATAACATCGCCGATGCTTAAAACTTCGGCGGCAGTCTCAGGAGCCGGGCCATAATTTTCGCGATCGATGAACGCGTTCGCCCAACGAATACCGGACCACGGTAGAGTTGCCTCGCTAGTATCGCGGAAGACTATCGTCGCACTGTTGTTCTCGGACACCGCGGTTACGAGAGCTAATGATAATCCACCCGGTGCATAGCGATTAAGGGGCTCGAGTATTTCAACCGGCCATATATCGCGCGGAAGGGACAACACATCTTCGCTAAGTTCAATCTGGGAGAGCGGCCCACGATATCCGCGTCTGCGAGTGAACTCGAGTAGCCCGTTACGTAATGCATAGTTGGCGGCTTTTTGCATGCGCGAATCCAGCGACGTTACCACCTGATAGCCGGCTGTATAGGCATCCTCGCCGTAACGCTTCAACATTTCGCTGCGCACCATTTCTGCTACAAACGGAGCGTTAAGCTCTATAGAAGCACCGTGTAATTGAGACTCCAATGGAAAGTCCATGGACTCCTGATATGCAGCATCGTCTATAAAGCCGAGCATGAGCATTCGACTGAGAACGTAACCTCTGCGCACTTCAGCGTTTTGTGCGCTCGAAACTGGGTTATATCGTGATGGTGCGGGTAATACCCCAGCCAGCGTAGCCGCTTCAGCTATGTTGATGTCACCTAGATTTTTATTAAAGAAAACCTTGGATGCTGCAGCGACGCCATGCGCGCGTTGACCAAAAAACATCTTGTTCAGGAACAGCGCCATGATCTGCTCCTTGGTAAACTCCTGTTCAATCTTGAAGGCGAGAAACGCCTCTTTGAGTTTTCGGCTTACCGTCTGTTCGCGCGTAAGGAAGTAATCACGTGCGAGTTGCTGCGTCAGTGTACTGCCACCGCCGCCAGAGGCGTTACCGGTTCGTGCCATGCGCAAGACCGCCCGGAGGACGCCGCGGTAATCGATGCCTGAGTGCTCGAAAAAGCGCCGGTCTTCCGCCGCAATAAAGGCCTGCACGACGTGCGCTGGCAAGTCTTCATAGGTAATAGGAATACGCCGCCGCTCGCCGATTTCACTGATCAGGTACCCGTCGCGGCTAAAAATGCGCAACGGTACCTCCAGACGGATATCACGAATCGTTTCTGCGGACTGCAGGCTGGGCTGTACATAGTAATAGGCGCCAATTATTCCAGCAGTGGCGGCTAAAGTGCCAATTGTGCCCAGCGCAAACACCAGAACCAGCGATCTTGCGAATCTAAGTTGTCTTATGTGGCGTGGTCTAGCTTTTTTATTCATTGGATTATGCATAATAACAACATCATCATAGATCTGCGCGTCAGCAAAGATAACGTTGGTGAAATTATCTTAATTGATGTTATTGGCGGAGCGGTGCCGAGTATTGACACTCGCTCAGTCGATACGCAGGTCCTCATTGTGGATAGTCAAACGGTTGTACTGGGCGGAATCTAAGGAACTGAGCGTCGCGAGACGGCCAAAAAGACTCCATTCCTGGGTGATATTCAAGTACTGGGTACCCTGTTCTGTAACAAGGAACGTACTGATAGCAAGGTAGAATTACTGATCTTTGTTACGCCATGCATTCTTGAGGAAGGCTCCAGCATTTATTAAGTTGTCAAACCATCATTGATTTGGAAAGCCAACCTTCGGATTAGCTTTCTTTTATGCAACACTATCGCTTATGAAGCATCCAAAAAATATTTTTCTCATCGGGCCTATGGGGGCCGGCAAATCAGTGGTCGGGCGTTATCTCGCACGATCCTTGCATCTGTCGTTCGTCGATAGCGATGACGAGATTGAGTCACGCACGGGCGTTGATATCCCATTCATCTTTGAGAAAGAGGGAGAGATGGGGTTTCGCAAGCGCGAAGCCGCTGTGATCGACGACTTGAGTAAAATGGACGATGTCGTTCTTGCGACCGGTGGTGGGGCGATATTGGAGCCTGAGAGCCGCAGCTGCTTGGGTGCACGAGGTTTTGTCGTGTATCTCTATACAACAGTAGATCAACAGGTCACACGTACTCTGAAAGGTCGCGAGCGGCCACTGCTCGAGAACGCCGACCCAAGGACGACGCTCGAGCAGCTATTGCTGTTGCGCGACCCACTGTATCGTGAAATCGCCGATATCGTTGTTGAGACTGATGGTAGGAAGGTTAAGTCTGTTGCCAGTGAGATCATCGAACAGGTCATGTAACCTAGGCAAATGATACCCCACCATAAAATTACCGTTAATCTTGGCGATCGCAGTTATCCAATCGTCATTGGTAACAAGCTTCTGAACGGCGGCTTTGACCTGACGGGCTTCGTTTTCGGTTCTGATTGCTTGGTTGTCAGTAACGTGACCGTAGCACCACTATATGTTGAACGCTTATTGCCCAACCTTGTGGGCAAGAGTATCGAGATAATCGAATTGCCGGACGGCGAGTCCCATAAGTCCATCGCTAATATGCAGAAAATTTTAGATCAATTGGTTGCGTCAGGTGCTAATCGCGACACGACAGTCATTGCGCTAGGCGGCGGTGTTGTTGGCGACATCACGGGGTTTGCCGCGGCGTGTTATATGCGCGGTGTGTCGTTCATACAAGTGCCGACAACGCTGCTCTCGCAGGTCGATTCATCAGTCGGCGGCAAGACTGGCGTAAATCATCCGGAGGGAAAAAATCTCATAGGGGCATTTCACCAGCCTCAGATCGTGATGATTGATACCGACACGCTGAGTACGCTTCCTGATCGGGAACTTAGAGCTGGACTTGCTGAGGTGATTAAACATGCTGCGATATGCGACATGGCATACTTCATGTGGCTTGAAGAGAATATGCAGTTTTTACTCGACAAAGATTCTGAGGCGCTGGCATATGCCATCAGAAGGTCGTGTGAAATCAAAGCCGCGGTAGTTGCCGAAGACGAGCGTGAAGCCGGACGACGAGCAATCTTGAATTTTGGTCATACGTTTGGTCATGCGATAGAGCATTGTCTCGGCTATGGTCGGTGGTTGCATGGCGAGGCTGTTGCCGTGGGCATGATCATGGCCGCACAGCTGAGCGACATTGATTCCGCCGATATAGCTCGGCTACAGAGCCTGATCGCAGCAGCTGGGCTGCCCATTGATGCGCCACAAATCGAGCCTGAAGACTGGCTCAGCGCTATGGGCATGGACAAAAAAGTGCAGCAGAAGCGATTACGCTTTGTATTGCTCAAAGCATTGGGCGATTCGCATGTTACATCGTCCTTCGATGAAAGCCGCTTGCATGGCGTTCTCGGTGTGGTTGGCTGATGGCCGCAGCACTCGCACCGTATGCTGCAATTGAGTCAAATAGCCGCGGTAGAAAGTACGATGAGCCCAGCTCGAAGTATCGCGGAGAGTACCAGCGAGACCGGGACAGAATCATTCACTCCACAGGGTTTCGGCGTCTCGTTTATAAGACTCAGGTCTTCATCAATCACGAAGGCGATCTGTATAGAACCCGCCTGACTCACTCACTGGAGGTCTCTCAAATAGGCCGGACCATAGCGGTTGCCCTACAGCTTAACGAGGCACTGACTGAAGCCATTTGCCTCGCACACGATATTGGTCACACGCCGTTTGGGCACGCTGGTCAGGATACATTGAATATGTGCATGCGTGATTTCGGTGGTTTTGAGCACAATTTGCAGTCACTGCGGGTCGTCGATGTGCTGGAAGCCAAGTATGCAGATTTTGCTGGCCTGAATCTAATGTTCGAGACGCGCGAGGGGATCCTGAAACATTGCTCGGCTCGAAACGCCCATGAGCTCGGAGATGTTGGTGAGCGCTTTCTCAAGCGCATGCAACCGAGTCTGGAAGCGCAGGTTTCGAATATTGCCGACGCGATCGCGTACAACAATCACGACGTCGATGACGGTTTTCGTGCCGGGCTTTTGAGTCTTTCGAAACTTCGAACTCAGTCATTATTCGCGACACATTTCGATGTGGTTCACGAGCGCTACCCGGAGCTCGATGACCGCAGACTGATTTACGAGATTATTCGTCACATGATCGGCGCGGTGGTCAGTGATTTGATAGAGGAGTCGCGTCGGCGCATCGATGCAGCCGCGCCAGCCTCGATTGAAGACGTGAGAAATGCAGCACAACCTTTGATCTCGATGTCGGACTCAATGTATGAGCAGCATATGTCACTGAAGCGCTTTCTGCGTACACACCTCTACAGTCATGAACAGAAACTGGAAATGACACGCACAGTCCAAGCTATGATTAATGAGCTGTTCACCACCTATATGGCCGACGAAACAAAAATGCCAGCACAATTCGCTCGTGCCGCGAGGAAAGCAGAGGGCATCGGTAGAGCCCGCGTCGTCGCAGATTTCATCGCGGGGATGACGGACCGTTACGCGATCGCTGCACACGAAGCTCTCACGGCCTGATAGAATTCGGCGCGATCTCACGGAGGACCGCAGTGAAGCACAAATCTATTTCCAACAAAGACCGACTGATCTTTGCCATGGACGTAGCGGATTGCGACCGGGCTCGATCACTCACGGACGAACTCGGCGATTCTGTAACATTTTATAAGATCGGACTGGAACTAATGATGAGCGGCGAATATTTCGAGTTGCTCGATTGGATGCTCGCGCGAGATAAAAAGGTTTTCTGTGATCTCAAGTTTTTCGATATCCCGGCAACCGTTGGTTCGGCGGTGCGTCAGTTGAAAGATCGCGGCGCTTCATTTGTGACGGTGCATGGCAATCATTCAATGATGGAGGCCGCCGCAGAAAATAAGGGTGATACGCTAAAGGTGCTCGGTGTTACGACACTGACCAGTCTGGATCGCGGTGATCTTGATAATCTTGGGTTCGACTGCGATCTCGAAGCTCTGGTTTTATCACGGGCACGACAAGCGCTCGATGCCGGATGCGATGGTGTCATTTCGTCGGGTCTTGAAGTACCGAAGTTACGTGAGCACCTAGATAACAAGTTGCTAGTGATTTCGCCCGGCATTCGTCCCGTAGATAACAAGCCCATGAGTGACCAGAAGCGAGTGGTTACTGTGGAAACGGCATTCTCTAATGGTGCCGACTACATTGTGGTTGGCCGACCCATTCGCGATGCGGAAAGTCCACGCGCGGTCGCTGAAGCCATGCAAGCATCCATAGAATCGCAGATGAACCCCTGATGACAGAACTCAAAAATGATTTATTCCTGCGGGCCTTGATGCGTCAGCCTATATCTCGAACTCCTGTTTGGATTATGCGTCAGGCGGGTCGTTATCTGCCTGAGTACCGTGAGGTGCGAGCACAAGCCGGCGATTTTCTGAATCTCTGCAAGAATCCCGAGCTGGCCTGTGAGGTTACAATGCAGCCACTTAGGCGCTTCAAGCTAGATGCAGCAATACTGTTTTCTGATATTTTGACAGTGCCGAATGCGATGGGTTTGGGTCTTTATTTCGAGTCTGGCGAGGGGCCGAAGTTTAAGCGACCCGTGCGATCCGTGGGTGCTATTCAAAACCTCAGTGTTCCAAATGTTGAAAAAGATCTGAGATATGTTTTTGACGCGGTTCGCACGATACGTCGCGAACTCAATGGTGATGTGCCATTAATAGGCTTCGCTGGAAGTCCGTTTACCGTTGGCACGTACATGGTTGAAGGCGGCTCCAGCCGAGAGTTTCCAACCATTAAGGCACTCGCGAAAGAGGCACCCGACGCTCTTGATAATTTGATGAATATAATTGCTGAAACAACGATTGAATATCTGAATGGCCAGATTGATGCTGGTGCTCAAGCAGTGCAGATATTTGATACCTGGGGTGCGGTGCTGGATGGAAATGACTTCCGCCGGTTCTCAATGGCGAGCATGCAAAAAATCATCGATGGCCTAACGCGTGAGAAAGACGGCCGGAAAATACCGGTCATCTTGTTTACCAAAGGCGCTGGCCCACTACTGGCTGATTTGGCTGAAACAGGCTGCGATGCGCTGGGTGTTGACTGGACAACTGATCTTGCGACTGCCCGACGTTATGTCGGCGACAAGGTTGCTTTGCAAGCGAACTTGAACCCAGGGACGCTTCTCGAAAGCCCCGAGAAGATTCGCCAGGGGGTTGCCGACACTTTGGCGAGTTACGGCGACGGTCCGGGCCACATATTTAATCTTGGCCACGGCATCACGCCGGACGTTGACCCCGATCACCTTGGTGTACTTGTTGATGCGGTTCACGACCTGAGCCCAGAGTTCCATCCATAATACGAATTTAGGACAGCTCTATTTCTAGGATTCTGCATTCCTGGACAACCTCCGGGTTACTTCCGCCATGCGTTTCAGCGGCAGCCCAGGCAACGTCACCGTACTTGAATTTCTGCATACGTTTACCACCGTGACCATCGTCTTCAATCCAGGCGCAGGTTTGCAGGTAAACCAGTAAGCGATCGGGATGCGCGTGTAGCGGCTGAGTGTCGCCACGACGAAGAATCTGCTCGATAACTCGAACACGGTCGTTCTCAAATTTGAGTTCGTAAATATGCGGCGCAATCTTGATCGGATCGAGTGGTATGGGAACGGCAGCAGCGACGATTGTGGCCAGCAGCAATAGCGGAACAACTGACAATATTTTTTGACTAGTCACGCAATTCTCTTCTTAAGATCTTACCAACGTTTGTTTTTGGTAGATCATCACGAAACTCAATGATTCGCGGGCGCTTATAGCCTGTAAGATTAGCTTTGCAGTGATCAATAATGTCCTGCTCGGTGATGCTTTCAGTCTTACGTACTACGAAAATCTTGACGATCTCACCGGAGCGTTCGTCAGGTAATCCAATCGCTGCGGCTTCCAGTACGCCATCAAGTTCGACAACTACATTTTCAATCTCGTTGGGATAAACGTTGAAGCCAGATACTATAATCATGTCCTTCTTTCGATCCTCGATGTAGACGTAGCCATCTTCATCAAAGTATCCAATATCGCCGCTGCGAAACCATCCATCAGGTGATATGGCTTCTGCCGTTTCTACAGGTCGTTGCCAGTAGCCCTCCATAACCTGTGGGCCACGGATGCATATTTCTCCAACATTGCCAATTGGCAGAGGGTTACCATCATCATCGGCAATCATGATCTCAGTAGACGGCAACGGCAGTCCAATTGTGCCCGTAAATTCACTGCTCATGGGGCAGATGACAGCAGCGGGGGACGTTTCCGTTAACCCATAACCTTGCAGAATTGCCATTCCAGTTTTTTGTTTCCACTCTTTTGCAATTGCTGGCTGTACGGCCATGCCACCACCAATGCATACACGAAGGTAACTGAAATCGATATCTGAAAAACTCGGCGTATCCATGAGTGCCGCAAACATCGTGTTAACTCCGGTGAATAAGTTGAAATCGAACTTGGCGATTTCTTTGGCGAAGCCCTCAAAATCTCTCGGATTGGTTATCAGAACGTTCTCGCCACCTTGTGCCATCACAGTCAGGCAGTTCCCTTCTAGGGAAAATATGTGATACAGCGGTAATGCGGTGATGGCGACAATGGGCTCGTCGCCGACATATGCGTCTGCTTGCCAGATAATGGTTTGTTGCACGTTGTAGACCATATTGCGATGGCTCAGCATTGCGCCCTTCGATACGCCGGTTGTACCACCGGTGTACTGCAGATACGCAATATCCGCGTATCCGATATCCACCGTATTGAGCGCTACTCCATCTCCCGACCTGAGCGCTTGTCGAAAAGTAACGCTGCGTTCGAACTTGTAGGAGGGCACAGACCGCTTTACATATCGCAGAACAAAGTTAGTCAGTACGCTTTTTGGCCAGCCAAGTAAGTCCCCGACACCGGTAGTAACGACATGCACGACATCAGTTTTTTCGATCACGCTGGCCAGGATGTGCGCGAAATTTTCCAGAATGATGACGCATCTGGTAGAGGAATCCTTCAGTTGATGCTCGAGTTCTCTCGCCGTATATAGAGGGTTTACATTCACGACAACGAGACCTGCGCGAAAAATACCGCACATGACTACCGGGTACTGAAGGATATTCGGCAACATGATAGCAACGCGCTCACCACGCGTGAGTCCGAGCGTATTTTGCAGGTAGCTAGCGAACTGCATGGATAAATGATCGAGCTCTGCATAATTGAGAGTTTTACCATATTGGTATATGCAGCATTTGCCGGGTATTTTTCGAATGCTTGTTCAAAAATATCTAGCACCGATTTAAACGGTGGAGCAGGTACTTCCTCCGGCATGCCAGAAGGGTAGGATTTCAGCCATATTTTTTCCAAAACGACCCCCTTAATTTCTCTCGCTATATTTCGGTTAATTTTGAAGTGTAGTACTAATAATAGACCAAGCGTTATCAAGCAACATGGGCTGTGCGTTAGCATTAGGGTGAATTCGGTCTTCCTGCAGAAGATCGTCGTTCAATGCAATGCCTTCCATAAAGAACTCGACCCACTGTACATCAAGACGCTCGGACACATTGCGGAAGACTGCCTCAAATTCAGCTGAGTATCGCGATCCATAATTGGTTGGGATGCGAATGCCGAGTAAAATGACAGCAGCACCTGAGGACTGTGCTTGAACGATTAATTTTTCGAGATTTTTCTCGATCCTGGTAGGGGGAAACCCACGCAGCCCGTCGTTTCCGCCCAACTCGAGAATAACGAGATCCGGTGAAAAGTCGGACAACGCCGAATCTATGCGAGTGACACCGCCTTCAGTTGTTTCGCCGCTAATACTGGCGTTCACGACCCGATGTTCGTACCCTTGCTCTTTAAGTCGAGCTTGCAACAAACTACCCCAAGATTGGTCAACTTCAATGCCATAGCCAGCGCTTAGGCTATCACCGAAAATGACAATAGTTGGTTCTTCAGCTCCCGCCGTGCTTGCGGTCACCAGTAAAATCGTTAGGAATAAAATTATTCGCATGTCTGATCAATCACCAAACAGAGTTAATGTTCTCGAAGCTCATGAACTAGGTAAGCAGGTTAGCAGCCCCGAAGGGACTCTGACCATTCTTTCGGAGGTGAGTTTCGAGATTTGTCGGGGCGAATCCGTTGCGGTGGTCGGGCCATCTGGTGCTGGAAAGTCCACGTTGCTGGCTCTACTGGCCGGACTGGATCTGCCAACGACTGGGCATGTTGTATTGAATGCCGCAAATCTTTCCGATCTGGATGAAGATGGCCGAGCGCAATTACGGGCTGAAAACGTGGGATTCGTGTTTCAATCCTTCCACCTTATGCCGTCCTTGAATGCGCTCGAAAATGTGATGCTGCCACTTGAATTGGCTGGCCACAGTGACGCGCGTAAATTGGCGCGAGAGATAATACAGAAGGTCGGTCTGAGTGAACGCTGGAGCCACTATCCGGCGCAGTTATCAGGCGGTGAGAAGCAGCGAGTCGCTATCGCGCGAGCGTTTGCAACCGAACCAGCGGTTCTATTCGCTGATGAGCCGACTGGTAATCTCGATAGCCGTACCGGCGCTAACATCATGGAGTTGATGTTTGAGCTCAACCGCAACTCATCCACAACGCTGGTGCTAGTGACGCACGATCAAAGTCTCGCTGAGCGCTGCGACCGAATTATATCGCTGGATGTCGGCAAGCTCATTAGTAATCAAAGTGTGGCCGGATGAAAGCGCTGGTGTTCGCATTGCGAGGCTTCGGTCGAGAGCTGCGATCGGGCGAAGTTCTGGTTCTTCTCACGGCCGTCGCGCTCGCCGTTAGCGCGCTGACTGCCGTAGGGTTTCTGACTGACCGCATCGGCAAGGCGGTCGCTCGCCAGGCCAACGAAGTACTAGCCGCTGATCTCAGGCTTCGTTCACAAGAACCAGTGCCAGAGGAGTGGAGTGAGCTCGCCCATGACTATGATCTTGAGACGGCTGAAACAATGTCATTTCCATCGGTTGTATTCAATGGTGATGAGAATACGCTTGCCACGATTAAAGTCGTCAGTGACCTTTATCCCTTGCGCGGCAAGGTACGAGTATCCGATGAGTTTTTTGGCGAGCAACGAGCTGTCGAGGGGATTCCCGCCAGAGGAGAAGTCTGGGCTGATGGAGTATTACTCGCACGAGTTGGCGCCGAGGTTGGCGATTCTCTGGTCATCGGTGAACTCAATCTACGGATTTCAGCCATACTGACGTACCGCCCGGATCAGTCGATTGGTTTTGCATCTCTTGCGCCAACCGTCTTGCTTAATATGGCCGATATTTCCAGTAGTGGATTGATCGGCGAAGGAAGTCGAGTGGCGTACGCTTTGCTCGTCGCTGGAAATGAGCGGCAAGTTTTCAATTTTAATGAAGCCATTCAGGACAAGCTGCCCAAATCTGTCCGTGTTCGAGATCAGGAAGAAAGCAACGAGCGTGCGTACAATGCAGCCGACAGAGCACAACGCTTTTTATCACTAACCGCCATTATTAGTTTGTTATTAAGCGCTGTCGCGGTGGCTATGTCCGCTCGGCGTTTCGCTCACAAGCGGATGGACTCTGTCGCGCTGATGAAGAGCCTGGGTGCCACACAAAGTTTCGTCATATCGGTCGCTCTCATACAGCTGGTCCTGCTCGGCGTGCTGGGCATCCTTGTCGGCAGTGTGGTGGGTCTCGCCGCGGAGGAGATGCTGTCGCGAATTTTACTCGATCTTATGCAACAAGCCGAGCTACCTAGGGCCGGAATACGACCAGTAATTCTTGCGAGTATGAGTGCCATGGTGCTCATACTCGGATTTGCGCTACCGTCGCTGATTCAGCTTCGCAATACACCGCCTCTGCGAGTTCTTCGTCACGACGCTATGCCGCCAGCTCCGTCTAGAATTCTCGTTGCAGGCCTCGCTCTTGCAGCCGTTGCCGCACTTTTGTATCGCAGTGTTGGTGACGTGCGCATGTTGGCAATAGTGATTGGAGGAATAATAGTAATCGCCGCCCTGCTTTACCTCGTTGGAAGAGGCATGGTCGCATTACTTGGCCGAGCCCGCTCGGGCGTTGGGGTTGCCTGGCGTTATGGTCTTGCGAATGTTGCGAGACGGGGCCGCGATAGCGCAATACAGGTGGTCGCGTTTGGTCTTGGTATAACGGCCTTACTCCTCTTGACGCTTGTTCGAACCGATTTGCTGGAGGGTTGGCGTCAAACCTTGGGTGATGATGCCCCCAATCACTTCCTAATTAATATACAGCCGCATGAAATTGAGTCTGTAGCGACAATATTCGAAGCGAATAACGCTGCCATACCCATATTTACGCCAATGGTTCGTGCGCGGATGACGACGATAAATGATGAGTCGGTAAAGGATCGGGAGTATCCCAACGAAGATGGCACATGGCTTGTCAACCGAGAGGCGAACCTTTCATGGACCTCCGGACTGAGCGCGAGCAACGAGATAGTCGAAGGTGAATGGTGGCCAGCAGACTACGCCGGACCACCGCTGGTTTCGATCGAGGTCGACGCCGCAAAGAATGCGGGGCTCACAATCGGTGACCGATTGAATTTCTTTATTGCCGGCAAAGAGGTTGAGGCTGAGATCAGCAGTAT
>JABIQN010000049.1 GCA_018699395.1 Gammaproteobacteria bacterium | reverse complement strand
TGGTCATCCTTGGTCCACATCTGATAATCGGCGTGTTGTTCGTTTGGGTGTGGGTACTTGTCGCATCAGGATTTGTAGGCTTCGCTACGATGAGTGCAGCAACTGCTCTGCCGATCTACCTCGGTGTTGCTATATTGCCCGAGGAGCAAGCACTTTTTATCTACGCGGTGGTGATGGCGGTGTGCATAATCTTCTGGCATCGCGCAAACATTCAGCGCATGCGCGAAGGCACTGAATATCGCAATAAATCTCTGATGATCTTTAGTCGCAAGCACTCCGGTTCGGATAATGAGCAGCCTTGACGCCGAGAAAATTCTGCAGTTCGTTACAGATTCCACGCGCGAGCGATTGGCACCCATCAAGGTGTTTGCAGAGGTCCCGTCCACTAACAGTTACTTGTTGAGTATTTCACTACCGGATTCAGGCAGACTGAGCGTTGCAGTAACAACGAATCAAACCGCAGGGCGAGGACGCCATGGTAAAACCTGGCAGTCGCCATCTGGAGTTGGATTGTGCCTCTCAGTTGCTTATACGTTCGCATCACAACCAGAGAACTTACCGGCTCTAACTCTAGCTATCGGTATTGGTGTGGCTGATGCGTTGAGAGATCTGAACATTAACGATGTTGAGCTTAAATGGCCGAATGATCTTGTGGCATTGGACGGTAAGCTTGGCGGCATTTTGACCGAGGTCCGACAGCAGTCTGCAAGTACGGTCACCGTGGTTACTGGAATTGGCATAAATGTAAATCTCCCGAGCAAACTCGACTTCGGCATTGAAGCGGACTGGGCACGGAAAGTGACCGATCTGAAGAGTATCTGCGAAACGCTGCCAAGCAACGATCAATTGGTTGGCCAGCTGATAAATCACCTATCAAAAACGTTTAGCGACTATGAGGCGTCGAGTTTCGCGCCGCTGGTTAAGCGCTGGTCGGAGCGTGACTGGCTTCTTGGTCGAGAGATAACGATCGATACCAATGATAGTCAGCTCTTCGGAGTGGGTGCGGGTGTTGCGGATGATGGTGCTCTATTGATCAACACGCCCGAGTCCGGAATTCGTAGAGTGACCTCAGGAACGATAGGGATTGCCGAGGCACGAGGCGGACAAGCGTGAGCGCATTGTTATTGGACGTCGGCAACTCTCGTCTCAAATGGGGAGTGCTCGATGAGGATGGTATCCATCGGACAGGGCATGTATCGCATGAGAAAATTCGCGAGCAGGGCCTAGCTGTTCTCACAAGTCAATTACCGCGCCGAGTCGACATGGTTCGTGCCAGCAACGTCGCGGGAACCAGCTTCGGAACGCGGCTGTCCGGTGTTATCGGTATACATTGCAACGCCGATATACATTTCGCGCGTAGCGAAAAACGTGGTTGGGGAGTTAGTAATAGCTATAGGCAACCGCGACTGCTGGGCGTGGATCGATGGGTCGCGATGATCGCTGCGTGGGCCGAATTGCAATCATCATGCTTAATTGTAGATGCTGGAACAGCCGTCACACTGGATGCTATAGACGATGATGGTGTTCACCTCGGTGGCCAGATTATTCCGGGTGTTGAGACGATGCTGGGTTCTCTTTTATCCGCGACCAGTGATATTTCGCCAGTGAAAATGCCGTTGAAGCACTCGGTAGGCGACCTGAAAATGTTCAGTCGAAATACTGCAGCAGCCGTTCGTGAGGGTGCGCAGAACGCAGTAGCAGGGGCGATAGAGCGAGCCATTCGGACGTTGCAGTCAAATGGCTATAATCCGACAATCATCTTGACCGGTGGTGGTGCGCCACACATTCTTAGGGCACTCGATGAGGTGCCATTGCATCGTCCAGATCTTGTTTTGCAGGGTTTGGCATATATGTTGGAAAACGATAAATGAAGAACCTGCTATTCATTTTGTTGCTTGCCAATATTCTATATTTTATGTGGGGTTATTTTGTTGACGCAGAATCCGAACCGGGTATTGCAGTCGTTGCGGAATCTGATCTCGGTCCACCACTCGATGTGTCGGTTGGATGGGATAGCGATCCTATCGTCAGCGTAGGGGCGGTTATTGGTTCAGAAGAATCCTCTGCCTTGGAGGCTTTATTTGCCAACTCTTGCGTAACAATCGGTCCATTTAAAGAAAATGCCAACGCTGACTCGGTAGTACTCGAGTACGCCGATGAGGGGATGAAGTCTGTTTTGAGGCCGGTGAGAGTGCAGGTATTTGTAGGGCATTGGGTGAGGATCAGAAATATTGAGGACGAGACAGTAGCTGCTGCTGTATTACAGAAACTGAAGGACGATGGTTTGAATGATGTCTACCTAGACAGATCAGATCCCACCAATCTCAAAATCTCATTGGGTGTGTTCGGCGCAGAGGCCCGCGCTGAGAAAATTGAGCTTCAAGCGCACTCATTGAATCTTCCCGCAGAAATAATTCCAAGCAGCAAAGAGCGAGATGTGTTCTTCGTTGATATCGAATTGCCACCAGGGAAAGATGCTGGCGCGATGATTGAAAAACATGGACAGGAGCGAGTCCTGACACGCGAGGCTGCTATCTGCCCATAATAGATCTACTTTTGGTGGTGAATGCGGCCGGTATTAAGTGCTGGTAGGTTGAAGTTTTCCCAAAATGTCTTCAGAATCGCGACCCTTCGGGGTATTGCCTCGGAAAACAAAGCCGGCGTAGCTCAGTTGGTAGAGCAACTGATTTGTAATCAGTAGGTCCCGTGTTCGACTCATGGTGCCGGCACCAAATAAATCGAAAGCTTACGGGTCCTTGCGGGGCCCGTTTTCTTTTGAGGTAGCAACTGAGGTGGCGTTTCAGACGGATTTAACCCTTATGAGTCTCAAGCTAAAAGTAAGGGTAATGCCATTATATGAACCCACTCTCCCATAGACATCACCTAGATCAGAATCACAACAGACACACTACTTGCGTTGAAAAAATCGTCCCAAAGGCTCTCTGAACTGATCAAACAAGACCGCAGCTATTATCACCATGCCAGTGATGATGCGTTTCGATGGCTCTGAAACACCCAGCTGAGCTAAGCCGGCCTGCATCACGGCAATAATCAGCACGCCAAGAAAGGAGTTAACTACTGAGCCACGCCCGCCGGACAAACTGGTACCGCCGATAACTACTGCAGCGATTGCAGCAAGCTCGAGCCCAATGCCCGAGTTCGGATCTGCTGATTGCAAGTAGCTTAATTGGAAAATGCCACCAAGACCTGCCAGCAATCCGGCGAGTGCGAATACCAGCACTTTCCAGAATAACGGATTTACACCGGATAGCCGCACGGCCTCTTCGTTGGTCCCAATCGCTATCATGTAACGACCAAACAATGTTTTACTAAGAACCCATTGCGCAATAATAACAACCAGAATGGCGGCTATTAATGCAGCAGAGACGCCAAGTCCGGCGATGGGTGAGCCGATAAATCCTACCGAATCACCAAGATATTTGGTCTCGGAATTAGTTACCAGATACGCTCCTCCCCTAGCGATCTCCAGCATACCCAGCGTGACCACGAAAGAGGGAATCCGCCATTTGGCGCTAACAAATCCGTTAGCGGTTCCGCAGGCCAGACCCATCAGCAAAGCGCCTATAAGGGCGACTGCTATGGGTGCTTGGTGATCAATGACAAGGATACCCATTACAGCGGCGCATAACGCCATTACGGAACCAACAGAAAGATCGATACCTGCAATTAGTAAAACGAAGGTCATACCCACCGCAATCACTGTCAGAGCTGGAATCTGGTTTACAAGCGTGCGAAATGTAACGGCTGAAAAGAAGTATTCACTCATGGTTCCAAAGAATATAATCAATACAATGAGTACGGCTACGAGACCTAGGGAGTTCCATGGCAACTGTATACGTGATTTTAATTTAGATTCTGGCATTGGCTAACTTCGATTGATTGTCTTCAGATGAGTAAAAGCAAAAGCTCGCCTCGAGTAATTTCTCTTCGCTAAGCTCGGTAGTTTTGAATATTCCAGCCAAGCGTCCATTCGACATTACTGCGATCCGATCTGATACCTTCAATAGCTCTTGGGTTTCGCTGGATACAATTAGTATTGCTTTACCCATAGCAGCCAGCTCTCGGATCAATGCTTGGATTTGATTTTTAGCTCGCGCATCCACACCTCTGCTCGGTTCGTCAAGCAGTAAAATAGAAAAGTCTATCGCCAACCAGCGCGCTAGCAATGCTTTTTGCTGGTTGCCACCACTCAGTAATGAAATCGGCTGCTGCATAGAATCGCATTGAATGCTGAGTTTTTTGCTCATGGATTCAGCAAGATCTTGTTCAGCGGATTGATCAACCACCCCAAGTTTTTTATTCAAGCTATCGAGTATGGCAAACGAAATGTTTTTGCTAACAGAATGGCTTAATAATAATCCTTGAGACTTGCGATCTTCTACCAACATGCCGATGCCATGGGATATTGCATCAGCTGGTGACTTCATGATTCGTCGCGTTTTAAACCCATCTGATGCGAGTCGTATACAACCTTTATGTGCTTGATCGGCTCCAAAAATTGCTCGCAGTAGTTCGGTTCTTCCTGAGCCAATTAGTCCACCGATACCAAGTACTTCTCCTGCATTCAAATTAAAACTGATATTTTCAAATCCACTGTCCCCACCAGATTGGTTCTTAGTGCGCCGCGTGAGATTCTCAACTTTTAACAATATTGAATTATTTGGCAGATGTGACTGGTCGATTGATTCTTTCATATCAATACTAGTCGATTCATCGCCTGCCATTAGCTGCACCATGCGGTCTGTACTAATATCAGCAACTGCCTTAGTAGCTACTAATTCACCATCACGAAGTATAGAAACTCGATCAGCTATACGACTAATTTCATCCATGCGATGGGATATATAGATAACACCGATACCTTGCTTCTTAAGCTGTATTATTTGCTCGAATAGCAAATCAATTTGTGGGCCAGTCAATGCTGATGTTGGTTCATCCAAAATCAATAATCTGATAGGTCGTTGCAATACGCTGGCTATCTCGACAAGTTGCTGCTGCCCAACACCTAGTTGAGACAGTGGTTGGGCTGGATCAATATAGTTTAGCCCGACAGTTTGTAGGGCCTTTTTCGCACGTCGCTGAATGGCCTGATGTTGCACGATACCGAAGCGATCAGACATCGAACGAAAATATAGATTTTCAGCGACACTAAGCGTTGGGAAAAGATTCAGTTCCTGCATAACCATGCAGATCCCCAGTGCTTCGGCTGCTTGCAGCGAATTGGGGGTATAAGGCAGCCCGCAATATTCGAAACTTCCACTATCCGCTGTATGAATTCCGCTGATGATATTGCACAGGGTGCTCTTGCCAGCCCCATTACTGCCCAGGAGAGCGTGTACTTCGCCTTCATGCAGCTCGAAATCTAGGTTCTTGAGGACCGGAACTACAAAGGATTTGTTTAGTTTTTTAATCCGTAATAACACCCGACTTATTTGGCAACAATTAGATCAACTGGGGTTATGATGTTTTCAGGAATAATACCGCTATGCAAAATTTGCAGAGCGTATTCGATGCCATATACCGCTAGCTCATCACCATGTTGATCTATTGTTGCCAGCAGCTCACCTGATTGCACGAGATCGTTAGCGGCAGAGAGGTTATCGAAGCCAACGACTAATACATCACCTGTTCTACCAGCTTGACGTACAGCTGCAACAGCTCCAAGCGCCATACTGTCATTAGAACAAAGTAGAGCTTTCAGATTTGGCTTTTCCGATAACATCGCTGCTGCGACGGTAGCCGATTTGGCTGATTCCCAGTCGGCTGATTGAATACTTATAATATTAAGGCCAGACTCCGCCATGGCATCCTCAAAACCAGCTTGACGCTGTTGCGCGTTATAGGCTCCAGGGAGTCCGCCAATAATGGCGACCTCATCACCAGCCTTCAAATATTTTGCCACCTCTTGTCCGACGAGCTTCGCTCCTGCGCGATCAGCTGGGCCAACGAATGGAACAGACATACCCATCTGCTGCAGAAGGTCCTGGTCGAAACGGTTATCAATATTGACAACGACTATACCTTGGTCGATAGCTCGTTTCACGACGGGCAGCATCCCTTTGGAATTGACGGGCGCCAATACGAGAATATCTACTTGTGCCGCCATCATTTGCTCTACCAGCGAAACTTGCTGTGCTAGATCACTTTCATTTTTAGTGCCATTTACAATTAATTCATATTTTTCAGCATTCTCTAGTTGGTGGGCTTTGGCGCCTTCCATCATATTTATAAAGTACTCATTTGCTAGAGATTTCATGATCAATGCAACCCGGACAGGTTGTGATTTTGGAGTGCTGGATTCATCTTCAGCTTCTTTTTCTGAACCGCAGGCCGATAGCACCGCGGTTAAGAGCAATCCAAATATCAAGTTTCGGTTATATCTAATTCGCAGCATCTTGGTCTCTCATTTAGGTTCTTAAGTTTTACTTAAATTACATGATATACAAACTAACTATATAATCGCCTGCCATCATAAATAACTAGCGTAGATGAAAGCCAAGCAATGGATAAATTTATTGATTAATTTGTGTATTAATTAATAGGACTATTATTAGTTATTTTTATAGTTAACTCTGCCTAATTTTATTTATTCATCTAGGCTGAATGCTACTAGCATTCCCCCTTGAATAGGTTTCATTTTTGATCCTCCAGCAGAAATCACTACATATTGCTTACCGTCTACAGCATAAGTGCTTGGCGTTGAATGGCCATCAAAAGGTAAATCATGTTCCCAGAGAATTTCACCAGTCTCTTTATCAAAGACTCTGAATTTTTCATCTGAAGAGGCTCCTATAAATATAAGTCCTCCAGCTGTTACGACTGGGCCACCGTAATTTTCAGTTCCTGTGATAGGTATACCGCGTTCTGTCAATTCCTCATATTCTCCCAGAGGCACTTTCCATTTGATGGTACCTGTATTGAGATCTACGGCATTGAGCGTGCCCCAAGGTGGCTTGATTGCGGGATAGCCTTCATTGTCATTGAAGCGTTGGAATCCACGAAATGTATAGGGCATAAGGTCGCAGGAAGAACAAAAATAGCTCAAGACCGGCCGCTCTTCTTTTTCGCTGGGCTCCTCTTCTTCTCCATGCTTAGGAACTGGGATCGTAAAATCAAACTGCTGCGGAGTGTCGATTGTTTCCATACCAAGGAGAAAACTAATAATCGCATCCTGTCGGTCTTCTGGTAAATGATTAAAAGCGGGCATGCGTCCTACTCCATTAGTAATGAGCCGCTTTAACATATCTTTGTCTAAACGTTCGGAAATATTAGTTAGGTCAGGGAAGCCATCGGATGGACTTCCTTTGCGGTCAGTTCCATGACAAGCAGCACAACTAATGCGATAAAAACTCTCTCCGTAGGAGAGTGGACTCCCATCTGGGTTTTTGGTGGGAATAAGTTGATAGAACCACGGAACTTCATTCACATTTACATATAGAATTCCATTAGGGTCGGCAGCAGAACCTCCCCATTCCATTCCTCCATCGTAACCGGGAAAAATAATGGTTTGCTCAAGACTTGGGGGAGGATAGGAGCCATAGTTCCCTAGTTTATTAAATACATCTTTAGATATTAATTCTGCTTGAGGAGATATATTGGAATAATCATTTTCTGTATATTTCTGACGCGTCAAAGCTGGTGGCTTGGTTGGGAAAGGTTGCGTTGGCCAAGTTTTAACCTCATCGATTTTGGATTCTGGGGCTGGCCGCTCCTCTATCGGCCAAAGAGGCTCTCCTGTAACCCGGTCAAATACAAATAATAATCCCATTTTTGTACCTTGAGCTACGACATCTATCTTTTTTCCTTCGTGTTGAACGGTTAATAAAGTGGGAGGAGTAGGAAGATCCAAGTCCCACATATCGTGATGTACTAACTGTTGATGCCATAGTCGCTCGCCTGTGTTTGCGTCTAGAGCGACGACAGAATTCGCAAATAAATTTTCGCCATAACGATCAGCTCCATAAAAATCTGGACCTGCAGTTTCTGTCGATACATAAACAATTTCCCGTGGTATATCAATCGCCAGGCCCGACCAATCAGAAGCGCCACCCGCTTTTTCTAAATAATTCTCTGGCCAAGTCTCTGAGCCTGGCTCACCTGGTCGCGGCAGAGAATGGAAAATCCATTTACGTTTTCCTGTTTTTAGATCAAATGCTCTTATTGCGCCGGGTACATCTTCACCGACATTTGAACCAATGATGAACATATCTTTGTAGATATGTCCTGGCGTATTTAGATAGGCATTAGGTTTGCCTTCGACATCCAATTCTTCACCTAAATGTATCCAACCACCCTTTCCAAAAGAAGTTATTAATTGACCTGTAGTAGCATCTATTGTGTATAAATAACTTCCCTTCATGGTGAGGATGCGTCCATGATTTCCATCCTTCCAATACATTACTCCACGCGGAATTAATTCGGCTAACTGACCATGAACGTCGGACGGATCAAATGTCCAAATGTGCTCTCCTGTAGCTCCATCTAGGGCGGTGACTCTACTGAGGGGGGAGGTGGTATACAATTTCCCATCAATTATTAGATTATTGACTTGATAATGGCCACTATCGCCAGTGTCATAGGTCCAAGCAACTTTCAGCTTCTTGACGTTTTCCTTATTGATCTGGTTGAGATTTGAATACTGATTGCTAGTAGCCCCCCCTAAATAATGAGCCCAATCAGCTCCAGCACCTTCATGTGTCTCTGGTTTTTCGCAACCGGAAAATGATAAACCAAGTAAACAAATGGTAAGAATTTTTATCTTCATGAATTGGTAGCTCTGATTGACGTAATGAATATTCATGCTTAGCATACAAAGAATTTTCTAACGTAATTGTAGCAAAATTTTTGTAGCTTTTATTGTTATTTGGGAATGGGCCGGATCGAATCTGAGTGATCGGATCCGCCATCTGGTGCTGCATCTTATTGCCCGAAGATAATGGGTATACAGTTATTTTTTAACTAGCATTAGTGCCTTTATCTAACGATTATCGCGAATAAAATTCCCAAGCAGTGAAAACTCTTCACTGCGATTACTGCTCTTGCGCCAGGCCAAACCAATGTTGCGATAACTCTTGTCACTTAGAGGATGCATGCGCACGTGAGTATTGCGTAGTAGCGTACTACCACGTGCCATCTCGGGAAGAAAAGTAATGCCGAGATCAGCATCAACCATTTCAATTAATGTCAACAAGCTGCTCGCACCGAAACGGCGAACTTTTTGAATGCTCCGTATTTTACAGGCAGCCAGCGCATGATCTCGCAAACAATGCCCATCCTCCAGCAACAATATACTGTCTGTTTCAAGGCGATTGAAGCGATAGTTTTCGGGGTCAACTCGATCGGTATCTTGATGGTACGCTAGATAAAATTCGTCCCGATACAAGACCTGTTGCGTCACACCACGCATCTCCCATGGCAGAGCGAGTAACAGCAGGTCCAGCTCTCCGCTCATTAAACGCTCATAGATGCGTTGCGTTTGATCTTCTATCAGGAGCAAGCGCAGTTCCGGAAATGCTTTTCGAAGTTTCGGAAGAACTACCGGCAAGACGAATGGCGCAATCGTCGGAATAACGCCAAGTCGTAATTCACCGCAGAGTGGCTTACTGTCGCCTTGTGCTATCTCCATGAGACTTTCTACGTCTCTTAATACTAGTCTCGCTTGAGCTGCAATTTCTTGACCCACTGCCGTTATTGTTACGCTTCGATTCGTGCGATCAACGAGTCGTATCTCGAGTGTTGATTCGAGCTCCTGAATAGCGTTGCTAAAGGCAGACTGTGAGACAAAACTTCTCTCGGCCGCCCGGCCAAAGTGCAGCTCACCGCAGAGCGCGAGAAAATAATTCAATTGTTTTAAGGTGGGCGGTCTGATGATTGATAAAATAGCATAAAATAAGATAAATAATCTGTTTTTCAACTAGGATAAAAACTCATAGTATCGCTCCATGAAAGAACGCCTGGCTGCTCCGTAGCATGCTGGCTTAATATCTATACTGGAGAAAAAAATGCTAAAGAATCTCGAAGGACAAAGAATTCCGGCTGTAACATTCCGGACGCGCAAAGAACATGAATGGGTCGACGTAACATCAGCCGAAATATTTGATGGAAAGACTGTCGTATTGTTTTCATTGCCGGGCGCATTTACACCAACATGTTCATCGTCTCATGTGCCACGCTACAACCAGTTGGCTCCGCAGTTTCATGCTAATGGTGTTGACGATATCATTTGTGTATCGGTGAATGATGCATTCGTTATGAATGAATGGAAACGCAGTCAAAATGCAAACCGAGTGTCATTCCTTCCAGATGGAAACGGTGAATTTTCAGAAAAAATGGGCTTGCTTGTTGATAAAGAGGACCTTGGTTTTGGAAAGCGTTCTTGGCGTTATTCGATGCTTGTACGTGACAGCATTGTAGAGCAGATGTTCATCGAGCCAGAAGAAGCGGGCGACCCCTATGGCGTATCCGATGCCGATTCCATGCTCACTTATCTTGCACCGGAATGCGTGACGCCTTATGACGTAGCCGTATTCGCTCGAGAGGGCTGTGGGTTTTGCGTTCGTGCTCAAGGCCTGTTGAATGATGCAGGGATCGAATTCGAAGAGCTGCTCCTGAACCGTGACTACACGGACCAGACTTTGCGCGCAGTATCGTCTCAAATTACCTATCCTCAGGTATTCATAGATGGCCAGCACATAGGCGGCTCTGATGAGTTAGCTGTTTGGCTCGAGAAAAACGTTGGCGGATAGTGCTGGCTTGCTCTGCATCCAGCATTCTCCACCTTAGTGAAGAAACATCGGCGCGAGTTTGTAAGCAACTGTCGATACCAGAACGATACCGATAAGGTTTAAGACAAGCCCCGCTTGGGCCATGCGTGGGATGGTTAGCATCCCAGATCCGAATACAATGGCATTGGGCGGCGTTGCAACCGGCAACATGAATGCGCAGCTAGCAGCGAGTGTCACTGGAACCGCCAAAACGATCGGATCATATCCGGATGCGATCGCTATCGCCCCGACAATGGGAAGAAACGTTGCCGTTGTAGCGACATTGCTGGTCAGCTCCGTTAGAAAAATGATTAATGTCGCAGCAATAATAACGAGCATGACCAGCGGCAAAGTGCCAACAGCCTGGAGACTGCCACCAATCCACTCGGCCAGCCCGGTCTTCAATACGGCATTTGCCAGCGTCAGGCCTCCCCCGAATAATAAGAGGACGCCCCACGGTAATTGCTCCGCGTACTTCCATCGCAGTAACATAGGGTCTGATTTATCCCCGCTCGGCACCACGAATAACAGAATTGCGCCCGCTATCGCGACCAAGGAATCGTCCAATGCCGCCAGTCCAGGTAGTTTGATCAGTAGGGGCCGAAGGACCCAGGTTGCCACCATCAGCAAAAACACGATTGCCACTCTGATTTCCGGCACTGTGATCGACCCCATTTCAAGCCGCATTGTTCGAAGTGCTGCAATCCCCTCATCTGACGTAGTGAAGTCGACCTTGAACGCCCAGCGAGTTAGAACGACCCACGCCAGAGGAAGCATTAACGTGGACAATGGCACGCCAACCATCATCCAGTTGGCGAAATTTATACTGGTGCCATAGTTTTCGAGCATGAAGGCAGCAAACATGGCATTTGGCGCTGTTCCGACAAGTGTCGCCATCCCACCAATGGTCGCCCCGTAGGCAACGCCGAGCAGTAACGAGAACTGGAAATCTTCCCTGCTCTTTGAATTCAGACTGTCGACCGTTTTATGTATGACAGTGATGATGGATATGGCGATGGGTAATAACATCATCGTGGTGGACGTATTTATTACCCACATGGAGATCAAGGCACTGGCGAGCATGAATCCACCGACAAGCGATCGACCGTTTCCACCGGCATATTGCAACACCTTCAGGGCCATTCGGCGGTGTAGGTTCCAGCGCTGCATCGCAAACGCGACAATAAAGCCACCGAGGAAAAGGAAGGTGACCTTATTTGCGTAGGGTGGAACCGTGTCCTCGATAGATGCCACCCCAAATATTGGAAACAGTACGATCGGCAACAACGCAGTAATAGCGATAGGTACAGCTTCCGTCGCCCACCACACAGCCATGAGGACTCCGATCGCAGCGGTGAGCCACGCTTTATGCTCCAACTCCGCGGGCGCTCCAGCGAACAGCATCACTGCCAGCAGGGTTGGGCCCAACAGCATTCCGATTTGCTGGCTGGTCGATCGATCATTAATCATTGCAGAGTCGGTCATTGCCTATTCTTTGTTATTCCATACGTCAGCAAGGCTACCTTTTCCCGGTCGCGACGTCGTCGTTTTTGACGATTAAATCAACGGTACCCTAAATGTAGTGGTTTTCTCGCCTTCCAATACCATATGTAGTAGCATTCCGTGCGTACCAACCTGGTACGCACGGAGATAAGATGTAGGAAGGCAAAGTGAGCGAGACGCCATGCTAAGTGCATGAGTCTGAGGCGGGTGATTAGTGATCCCTCTATTCACGTCACCTATTCAACTGGATACCTGCATTCAGTTGCTGCCAAAGATGAAGCTGATTGCGAGCCGACCAAATCAGTCCGCCGAATACATCTTCTGCTTTATATGCCACCCATACTCTGGGTGGCTTTTTTCTTTTAAGGCTATTAGGAAGAAGGCAGTAATGAACGTTTCAGCGGCCGGAGTTATCTCCATCTGATGGTTCTCTAATTCCTGTCGCGACAGGAATTACTACTAATTCAGTGATGATACAAGGCGCAGAAGGATCTTATCCGGCCTAGCTAAGGGCCATCGCTGGCCTACGTCGCTGTAGCAGTGACCACAACTCTATGTGGAGCTGGCCAGCCTTCGACTGTCAAAGTGGAATCAGCCGGATCCAACGCTTCTCGCAATGATTCAAATGTCATCCACTCCGTTGAGCGTTGCTCGCTGACTGTTGTTATCGACTCGTCAATTACTTGGATATCCATGTAGCCGGATCGGCCCAGCCAGATCGTCAACTCCGGAATGCTTGGTAAGAGCCAAACGTTTCGCATTCGGGCGTATCGATCTTCCGGTGTTGAGGCAAAAGCATTGACGCCTGGAAGATAGAGGGTCTCGAGTACGAGTTGGCCATCAGGTTTCAGCGTTTGCCGCAGCTGACGAAGATGATCAATAGGCGCGCGCTGATGATAGAGGACCCCCATCGAAAATGCGGTGTCGAATTGGCGGGCAGGCAATGGCAGCTCGTGCAGACGTGCGGGAAGAACAAAAATACAGGGGTCTTTCTTGAACGCGTTAATGGTAAGAAACTGCATGACAAACAGTAGAGTCGGATCGACGCCAATAACGGTCTGTGCACCTGCAGCCCGCATTTCGAATGCGTAGTAGCCGTTACCGCACCCAACGTCGAGTACGTTTTTGCCTTCCAGCGGTGCGATAGAGTTCCTGAGGCGAGCCCATTTCTGGTCGCTACGCCATTCAGTGTCGATGTGGATGCCGGCGACATCGAATGGCCCTTTCCGCCATGGCGATAACTGCAATAGCAAGTCGCGCATAGCAAGGTAGTTGTTATCGTCGGCCGAAAGCGATTGGACTACTTGTTGCCATTTCCCGAAATCGCCATGACACGCCGTCGATAGCCGTTCGGTAATCATTGGTGACACGATCTCGGGCCAATGCTCCAACCCGATGGCATGCAGACACTCAGTAAGCTTATTGGTATCGATTAATTCGTTCATTTCTTAATGGCGATTATGGATACGAAGTTGAAGAAACGCAGCCAGACCGCGGAGTGACTGAATCCGGCCTCGGCGAGTCGTTCTTGGTGCGCTGCGACAGTCTCCGGTATTAGCACATTTTCGAGCGATGCTCGCTTGCGGCTGACTTCCATCATGCTGTATTCGTTGCGCCGCTTGTGTTCGTGGTGCAGATCGGTAAGGAGTTGTTCTATCCCCTGATTCTCATCGACGACTTTTTCAGACAACACGAGTAAGCCGCCATCGTTCAGGCCATCATGGATCGATCGTATCAACGGACCGCGGTCCGCTTTAGTAAGGAACTGCAGCGTGTAATTGAGAACCACCATAGACGCGTTCGTGATCTCGATGTCGCGAATATCATCTTCGACAACGGTAACGGCAGTCTCCGGTGAAAACTGTCGGTCATCTTCGGCAATAATGTCCCGACAGCGCTCTATCATCGCGGCGGCAGTATCAACCGCGACGATCTGGCATCCTGGCACATCAATACCCTGACGCATGGCAATAGTTGCGGCTCCAAGCGAACAGCCAAGGTCATAGCAGTTCGTATCCGCTCTGGCGTAGCGTGCTGCCAGCGATCCGATGGCCTCTATTGTGGCCGTATACCCCGGTATTGAACGTCGCAGCATGTCTGGAAAGACCTTCGCGACATCTTCATTGAAGCGAAACGGCTTTTCGTCGCTTGTTTTTTGGTAGATTTCGTCTTTACTCATCGGAATGTATTTGCGGCAGCACTCAGCCCCATCTGAAGGTACAATTCCGCCTATGCTACGCGAACTTCATATAGAACTCGGCATCCCCGATGATTACGACGTTGACGGCACGCGGCCGAATTTTGAGGAAGCGGTTGAATTGGTCGACGTGGGACCTAATTTAGCCGGTCGCATGCAACGCCTGACACCTGATACAGCCGCCAGTTGGCAGGAAATGCAGGCTGCGGCCCGAGAGGACGGAATAACGTTGATGATTGTTTCCGGGTTTCGCAGTGTCGAGTATCAAGCAAGCTTGATTCGAAAAAAAATCAATTCAGGTCAATCAGTTAGAAATATTCTCGCCGTAAATGCGGCCCCTGGATTCAGCGAGCATCACACTGGCTGCGCCATTGATATCGCGTCGCCGGGATCGCGACCGCTAACAGAAGAGTTCGAGTCGTCCGATGCATATAGCTGGCTAAAAAAAAACGCCATGCGATTCGGTTTTTCCATGAGTTATCCGCGTGAAAACAGGCAGGGTTTCATCTTTGAGCCGTGGCATTGGGCAAAATCTGGCTAAAGATTGACTGATGTGGGTTGAATCAGCGCTTCAATCATTTATTTCTGCCGCATTACCCAATACGGCACAAATATCAAGAATCAACCGTTTAGCTGTTGACAGTAGGGCGGCGTAATCAGACAATGCGCGGCTTGCTTGCCGGAGGGGTACTCAAGCGGCCAACGAGGGCAGACTGTAAATCTGCTGGCTTATGCCTACGTAGGTTCGAATCCTACCCCCTCCACCAGATAATGGTGCGGCTGGGAGGATATAGCCAAAGGCTAGCGGTGCGACGTTTAAGACAGGATATATGATGTACGGACAGTTAGAACAATACAACTGTCAGGATTTTTGTACGCCAAATTAAGGGCGAAATGATCGTCGAGACGATGCGATGTAAGCGAGATACAAATCATGCCCATATTAAGGTGTCTTGGTTCAAGAGGAAGAGTTAGAAGGTTTCAATGTCAGGCGGGTGTAGTTCAACGGTAGAACCTCAGCCTTCCAAGCTGCTAATGTGGGTTCGATTCCCATCACCCGCTCCATATTGGACGGACGTGTTGAAGCTCTGAGTGATTCGCAGATTGAATTGCCCACATAGCTCAGGGGTAGAGCACTTCCTTGGTAAGGAAGAGGCCCCCGGTTCAAATCCGGGTGTGGGCTCCATAGTTTATAGGAGTGGCTACAAGCCACGAGAAATAGTAATTTTTTTAATTTAGATAAGCAGGAAAGGTCATGTCTAAAGAAAAATTTGAGAGAAATAAGCCCCATATGAACGTTGGCACGATTGGCCACGTAGATCATGGTAAGACGACGCTGACAGCGGCACTGACGAAGTGCATGGCTGAGCTGCA
>JABIQN010000048.1 GCA_018699395.1 Gammaproteobacteria bacterium | reverse complement strand
TGCAGCTCAGCCATGCACTTCGTCAGTGCCGCTGTCAGCGTCGTCTTACCATGATCTACGTGGCCAATCGTGCCAACGTTCATATGGGGCTTATTTCTCTCAAATTTTTCTTTAGACATTATCCAAATTCCCGAGTTAATTTTCGTGGTCTGAGACCGCTCCTACTATCTTTTAATTATCGTATCAGCCACATTTTGCGGCACCTGTGAGTACTTCTCAAACTCCATTGAGTACACAGCACGTCCCTGGCTCATCGAGCGTAGATCAGTGGCATAGCCAAACATCTCAGCTAGCGGTACTTCTGCACGAATCGACTTGCCCGAAGGTGTGTCTTCCATGCCTTGCGGTAAACCGCGACGACGATTCAAATCGCCCATCACGTCTCCCATATAATCTTCAGGTGTCACCACCTCAACCTTCATTATTGGCTCAAGCAACACCGGATCAGCGCTCTTCACACCGTCCCGAAAGCCCATCGACCCGGCAATCTTAAACGCCATCTCGCTGGAGTCAACATCATGATAGGAGCCATCATAAAGGGTAACCCGGCAATCCTGTATGGGGTAGCCCGCAATGACTCCATTTTCCATCTGCTCCTGCACACCCCTATCAACAGCAGGAATATACTCTCTTGGTACGACGCCGCCCACAATTGCATTAACGAATTCGTAACCTTCACCTGCAGGCAACGGCTCGATCTTTAGGTGGACATGGCCATATTGACCTCGACCACCCGATTGCCGCACAAACTTGCCTTCCTGCTCCACCATCTTTCGTATCGTCTCGCGATATGCGACCTGTGGTTTTCCTACGTTCGCCTCGACCTGAAACTCGCGCTTCATTCGGTCAACGATGATATCGAGGTGCAACTCACCCATCCCCGAAATAATCGTCTGCCCAGACTCTTCATCTGTATGAACACGAAAAGATGGATCTTCTTTCGCGAGCTTTTGCATCGCGTTACCCATCTTTTCCTGATCAGGCTTTGTTCTTGGTTCGACCGCTACAGAAATAACCGGTTCTGGAAACGCCATACGTTCAAGTGTAATTTTGTTCTTAATATCGCAAAGCGTGTCACCAGTCGTAACATCCTTCATTCCAACCACTGCTGCTATATCCCCAGCACGAACCTCCTTGATCTCTTTGCGGTCATTCGAGTGCATCTGCAAAATTCGCCCAACGCGCTCTTTCTTACCTTTTACCGGGTTGAAAATCGTGTCCCCGGAGCTCAAAACTCCTGAATACACGCGGAAAAACGTTAAATTTCCAACGAACGTGTCCGTCGCAATTTTAAAGGCCAACGCGGCAAACGATTCCTTGTCGTCCGCATGACGCTCACCTACCGAATCATCATCTTTGATGCCCACAATCGCGGGCACATCGAGTGGCGAAGGCATGAACTCAACGACTGCATCGAGCATGGCCTGAACGCCTTTGTTCTTAAATGCCGAGCCGCACATCACCACGATGATTTCACCCGACAATGTCCGCGCCCGAAGTCCTCTACGAACCTCATCTTCTGTAAGTTCGTCATCACCTAGGAACTTATCCAGCAGTTCCTCGTCAGCTTCGGCAGCCGACTCAATCATTTTTTCGCGCCAAGCCAATGCTTCAGCCTGTAGCTCTTCGGGAATATCCTGAGCCTCATAGGTTGTGCCCATGTCACCCTCGTCCCAGTAAAGCGCCTTCATCTTTATGAGATCGATGACGCCTTGAAAATTCTCTTCTACACCAATCGGCAGTTGAATTAGCACCGGATTCGCTCCGAGCCGTTCTACCAGCTGATCCACTACGCGCAAGTAATCTGCGCCGGCCCTATCCATCTTGTTGACAAACACCAAACGCGGCACACCGTATTTATTTGCTTGTCGCCAAACTGTTTCAGTTTGTGGCTCTACGCCACCCACTGCGCACAGAACCGTTACTGCACCATCAAGCACTCGCAAGGAACGCTCGACTTCGATCGTGAAATCGACATGCCCCGGAGTATCGATAATGTTGATCCGATGCTCATCGTACTGCTTATCCATTCCAGACCAGAAGCAAGTCGTCGCAGCAGACGTAATCGTAATGCCGCGCTCCTGCTCCTGCTCCATCCAATCCATAACGGCAGCACCGTGATGAACCTCACCTATTTTATGCGAAACGCCCGTGTAAAAAAGAATGCGTTCTGTTGTGGTCGTCTTGCCTGCATCAATATGGGCCATAATGCCGATATTGCGGTAGCGCTCAATGGGGGTTGTGCGAGCCACAGCAGAGCCTTTACCAGCGGTAGTGCGAGAATGCCTTGTTAGCTTCGGCCATACGATGCACGTCTTCTTTCTTCTTCACGGCTGTGCCACGATTCTCAGCTGCATCGAGTAACTCGTGCGCAAGACGGTGCGCCATCGATTTCTCACTTCGCTTTCTGGCTGCCTCGATAACCCAACGCATGGCTAATGTCTGGCGGCGAGCCGGACGGACTTCGACCGGAACTTGATATGTAGCACCACCAACGCGGCGTGACTTCACCTCAACAACCGGCTTGACGTTTTCAAGTGCTGTTTCGAGCAGCTCGAGTGCCTTCTCGCCTGTCTGAGTCTCACGATCGGAAATCCGATCCAATGCGCCATAAATAATGCGCTCTGCAACAGATTTCTTTCCGTCATTCATGATCATATTCATAAATTTTGCCAGCAGATCACTTCCGTACTTGGGATCGGGCAGAATCGTGCGTTTCGGTGCCTGTACTCTTCTAGACATTGATTTAAATCTCTTTGGTTATGACTTCGGACGCTTAGTTCCATACTTGGAGCGTCCTTGACGACGATCGGCTACACCAGAGCAATCGAGCGTGCCGCGGACTGTGTGGTAGCGAACACCAGGTAAATCCTTAACACGACCACCGCGAATCAACACAACGCTATGCTCTTGCAAGTTGTGACCTTCACCGCCGATATAACTTGTGACTTCAAATCCGTTCGTCAAACGTACACGAGCAACCTTCCGCATAGCCGAATTAGGCTTCTTAGGCGTCGTCGTGTAAACGCGCGTGCATACGCCACGCTTCTGCGGGCTTGCGTCTAGTGCCGGTACCGTACTTTTCGCGCGCTTTACTTTACGCGCATTACGTACTAACTGATTCACTGTGGCCATGGGCCTTCACTCTTCTTTTATCTGTTTAAAGTTACGTTCATTTTGGCGCTTACTTGAGTATCTCCAATTAAACGCGCACACCCGGCCGCCAAACCCTTCAAGTTTAGTGGACGGGATTTTTCAGAGCCTGCCTAGCGGCAAACTCTAAAGTATTTCGGGGCTCACTGCTAAGCAAGCCCAGAGGTTAAGGGCGGGCATTTTAGTGATGCATGCAACTCAGTGTCAAGCAAGCATCCACCCAGGTCCGCCATGGCCTGTAAGTTGTTGTTTTCACTCAGCCGTTGTTATTTCTTCATCACCTTCTACCGCCGCGTCAGCATCTGCCAACGCAACTACTGGCTCTACATCAGCTACAGCCCCAACTTCAACCTCAGTTCCAACCTCAACATCAGCCGTGATTTCAGCTTCAAGGCCTCCGCCGATTGCCTCGAGCGCTTCTGCCGCTTCGGCTGCAACTTTCTGCGTCTCTTCAAGTAGCTTCAATTGCTCAGTCAGATCCTGCTCACGGGTGCGCCGACGATCGGCGTGATGAGCAAAACCGGTACCTGCCGGAATCAATCGACCAACGATGACATTTTCTTTCAGTCCACGCAGATCGTCTCGCAATCCGCGTACCGATGCTTCGGTCAGGACGCGAGTCGTCTCCTGGAATGATGCCGCCGAAATAAACGATTCGGTTGCAAGTGAGGCTTTAGTGATACCCAAAAGGATAGGATCAATCGTCAATGGCTCTTTCTTCTGAGCCTGAAGCTGCTCTTCGACTTCGAAGAAACGTGCCTTGTCGATCTGCTCCCCGCGCAGGTAGTTACTTTCACCCGGTGTGGCGACAATAACCTTGCGCAGCATCTGGCGAATGATCACCTCGATGTGCTTATCATTAATCTTCACGCCTTGGAGGCGATATACATCCTGAATTTCCTTAACGAGATAGTTCGCCAAGTTCTCGACACCACGCAAACGTAGTATATCGTGTGGATTAGGCTCGCCATCGGCGATGATTTCGCCTCTTGCGACCTGCTCGCCCTCAAACACGTTGAGGTGACGCCATTTCGGAATCAACTCTTCATAGCCATCAGTCTCGCCAGTGATGACGAGACGGCGCTTACCCTTGGTTTCTTTACCGAAGCTAACCGTACCGGTGTGCTCAGCCATAATCGCAGGCTCTTTCGGCTTGCGCGCCTCAAACAGATCAGCGACTCGTGGCAGACCACCCGTGATGTCGCGAGTCTTCGAAGACTCCTGTGGTATACGAGCAATAATGTCTCCAACAGATACCTTCGCACCATCAGCCAGTGAAATAATAGCGCCGACAGGCAAAGCGTAAACAGCTGGGATCTCTGTATTAGCGAAGCAGATTTCAACGCCATCATCATCAATCAGCTTGGCAACCGGACGTAAGTCCTTGCCAGATCCCGTTCGACTCTTCGGATCAAGTACAACGATACTAGTAAGACCAGTGAACTCATCAACTTGCTCAGCGACAGTAATACCGTCGATAAAGTCTTCAAACTTGATCTTACCTTCAACCTCGGTAACAACCGGATGAGTATGTGGATCCCAGTTTGCGAGAATCTGACCTTGCGTAACGTTCGTACCATCGCTGATCGTAATCGTTGCGCCATAAGGCACTTTATAACGCTCACGTTCCTGACCCTGCTCGTTGTGAACAATAATTTCACCAGAACGAGAAACAGCAACAAGATAGCCCTTGTGATGCGCGACAGTCTTGATGTTGCGCAGTTGAGCGACGCCATTGGACTTGATCTCAATGTTGTTGATTGCAGCTGAACGTGATGCCGCGCCACCAATATGGAAAGTACGCATGGTCAGCTGTGTGCCGGGCTCACCAATCGACTGGGCCGCGATAACACCAACCGCCTCACCGATATTGATTCGGTGACCACGAGCAAGATCACGCCCATAACACTGCGAGCAGACGCCGTAGCGAACCTCACAAGTAATCGGTGAACGCACTATCATGTGATCGACCTTAAGATCGTCAAGCTCCTGCACAGTCGCTTCGTCGAGCATGGTGCCCGCATCAAATGCGACCTTATCAGTACCCGGGATCAGAACCGGCTCAGCTAAGACTCGACCCAGAACTCGATCCCGAAGCGGTTCGACGATGTCGCCACCCTCTACGATCGGTGCCATCGCAACTCCGTTGTGGGTTCCACAATCGATTTCCGTAATAACCAGATCCTGTGCGACGTCAACGAGTCGACGTGTCAGGTAACCTGAGTTGGCAGTCTTCAAGGCGGTATCAGCCAAACCTTTTCGAGCACCGTGAGTCGAGATAAAGTACTGTAGTACATCCAGACCTTCACGGAAGTTAGCCGTAATTGGCGTTTCGATGATCGAGCCATCCGGCTTCGCCATCAGGCCTCGCATGCCAGCAAGCTGACGAATCTGCGCGGCGGAACCACGAGCACCGGAGTCGGCCATCATGTAGATCGAGTTGAATGATTCCTGTTCGACTTTCTTGCCTTTAGAGTCAGCAACCATCTCGGATCCGAGCTTGTCCATCATCGCTTTGGCGACCTGATCATTTGTACGCGACCAGATATCAACGACCTTATTGTAGCGCTCGCCGTCGGTTACCAGGCCGGAACCATACTGATCCTGAATCTCTTTAACCTCAGCCTCTGCAACGGCCAGGATCGCTTCCTTTGACTCCGGCACCACCATGTCGTTGACGCCGATGGAAACACCAGCGAGTGTCGCGTGACGGAAGCCGGTGTACATCAACTTATCGGCGAAGACGACGGTCTTCTTCAGGCCAAGCTGGCGGTAACAAGCGTTGAGGACGTTCGAAATTGCTTTCTTCGTCATATTGCGATTGACGTGCGTAAACTCCATACCCTTCGGCAGGATGCCCGACAACAATGCACGTCCAACAGTCGTGTCCAATAACTTCGTGACTTCAGTCAGTTCGCCATCTTCGTTCTGCTCATCAATCGTTACACGAATCTTCACGTTTGCCTGCAATTCAGCGGCACCTGCTTCAAAAGCACGGCGCGCCTCATCCAGATTAGCAAGGATCATGCCTTCGCCCTTCGCATTCACGCGTGTACGAGTCATGTAATAAAGACCGAGTACAACGTCCTGAGAAGGAACGATGATTGGATCGCCGTTAGCTGGGGAAAGAATGTTGTTCGAAGACATCATCAATGCGCGAGTTTCAAGCTGCGCCTCGATTGATAGCGGTACATGGACCGCCATCTGATCGCCATCAAAGTCAGCGTTGAACGCGGTACATACGAGGGGGTGCAGCTGGATAGCCTTACCTTCGATCAGTACCGGCTCAAATGCCTGAATACCCAAACGATGAAGTGTAGGTGCGCGATTCAACATGACTGGATGCTCACGAATAACCTCTTCGAGAATATCCCAGACTTCCGAACCTTCGCGCTCAACAAGACGCTTGGCAGCCTTGATGGTTGTCGCTTCGCCACGCAATTGCAGCTTTGAGAAGATGAAAGGCTTGAATAATTCCAAAGCCATCTTTTTTGGTAAACCGCATTGGTGTAGTTTCAGTGTCGGACCAACAACGATTACAGAGCGGCCGGAGTAGTCAACGCGTTTACCCAAAAGGTTCTGACGGAAACGACCCTGCTTGCCCTTAATCATGTCGGCAAGCGACTTCAGCGGACGCTTATTGGTGCCGGTAATGGCGCGGCCACGCCGACCGTTATCCAGCAACGCATCTACAGACTCCTGCAGCATGCGCTTTTCGTTACGCACGATAATGTCCGGAGCATTCAGTTCAAGAAGGCGACGCAGACGATTGTTGCGATTGATTACGCGACGGTACAGATCATTTAGATCTGAGGTTGCAAATCGACCGCCATCCAGCGGTACCAGTGGACGCAGATCCGGTGGCAATACTGGTAATATGGTCAGCACCATCCACTCAGGCTTGTTGCCCGACTCGACGAAGCCTTCGATGAGCTTCAGACGTTTCGACAGTCGCTTGAGTTTCGTCTCGGACTTCGTCGCGCCCATATCTTCACGGACTTTGATAATCTCGCGCTGCAGATCGATAGTCATCAGCATTTCGCGTACGGCTTCAGCACCCATGCGGGCATCGAATTCGTCGCCATATTGCTCAAGAGCATCGAGGTACATTTCGTCTGTCATCAGCTGGCCACGCTCGAGTTCGGTCATACCCGGCTCGACGACGACGAACGCCTCGAAGTACAGAACACGCTCAATCTCTCGCAGAGTCATGTCGAGCATGAGGCCGATACGCGATGGTAATGATTTCAGAAACCAGATATGCGCGACTGGGCTCGCTAGATCGATGTGGGCCATGCGCTCACGGCGAACCTTGGTCTGTGTAACTTCAACGCCACACTTTTCGCAAACAACACCACGATGTTTCAGTCGCTTGTACTTTCCACACAGGCACTCATAGTCTTTGATGGGGCCAAAAATCTTAGCGCAGAACAGGCCATCTCGCTCTGGTTTGAAGGTACGGTAGTTGATCGTTTCCGGCTTCTTAACTTCGCCGAAAGACCATGACCGAATCATATCCGGAGCAGCCAAACCGATGCGAATCGCATCGAAGTCGTCAACCGGATTCTGATACTTAAAAAGCTTAAGAAGATCTTTCATTAGTCTGTCTCCAGCTCAATGTTGATGCCTAAGGATCTAATCTCCTTAACCAATACGTTGAACGATTCTGGCATGCCCGCGTCCATATAGTGCTCACCGTCCACGATGTTCTTATACATCTTGGTGCGACCCTGAACGTCGTCTGATTTGACTGTCAGCATTTCTTGCAAAGTGTAAGCGGCGCCATAGGCCTCAAGCGCCCAGACCTCCATCTCACCAAAGCGCTGACCACCGAACTGCGCCTTACCGCCCAGCGGCTGCTGAGTAACAAGACTGTATGGTCCGGTAGAGCGCGCATGCATCTTGTCATCAACCAGGTGATTGAGTTTCAGCATGTACATGTAGCCAACAGTGACATCACGATCAAACTTGTCGCCCGTACGACCATCCCACAACATGGACTGTCCTGAAGCGTCAAAATCAGCAAGCTCAAGGAGAACCTTGATCTCAGCCTCGGAAGCACCGTCAAATACCGGTGTTGCCGTAGGTACACCATTCGTCAGGTTACCTGCTAATTCGATAATCTCCTGATCGCTAAACGATTTGAGGTCTTCAACCTTGCCGCCAGTCTTGTTGTAGACAGCATCCAGAAACTGGCGAAGCTTAGTGACCGACTCTTGTGCTTTAAGCATCCGCTCAATTTTCTTGCCAACGCCCATTGCTGCCCAACCAAGATGCGTTTCCAGTACTTGGCCTACGTTCATTCGCGACGGCACACCCAATGGGTTCAATACGATGTCGACCGGATTTCCGTCTTCAAGATAAGGCATATCTTCGACCGGAACGATCGTAGATATGACGCCCTTGTTACCATGACGTCCAGCCATCTTGTCGCCTGGTTGAATCCTGCGTTTCACGGCCAGATACACCTTAACCATTTTCAAAACACCTGGGGCCAGATCATCACCAGCTGTAATCTTAGTCTTCTTCACATCGAAACGACGATCGAACTCTTCACGCTGCAGCTTCAGACGTTCAAACGCCTTCTGCAACTGCTCATTCGCACCATCATTCTTGAGGCGTATTTCAAACCACTGTTCACGCGCCAGCTCATCAAGATAGGCCTTTGTAATCTTGCTCCCAGACCTCAACTGGCTCGGTCCACCTTGCGCCATCTTGCCAGTAAGCATTCTTTCTACACGCTCGTAGATATCTTCTTCAAGAATGCGCAGTGTGTCATCGAGATCCTTGCGAACACTTTCGAGTTCAGATTTTTCGATCGACAACGCCCGATGGTCTTTCTCAACACCATCGCGAGTAAATACGCGAACGTCGATGACCGTGCCATCCATACCTGGCGGAACACGAAGACTGGTATCTTTAACATCAGAAGCCTTCTCACCGAAAATCGCACGCAGGAGTTTCTCTTCCGGTGTTAGCTGCGTCTCACCTTTCGGCGTGACTTTGCCCACTAGAATATCGCCTGATTTCACTTCGGCACCAATGAATGCAATTCCGGATTCGTCAAGTTTCGCGAGAGCAGTATCACCGACGTTAGGAATATCCGAGGTGATATCTTCAGAACCTAGCTTCGTATCACGAGCCACGCATTGCAGTTCTTCGATATGGATCGTCGTAAAACGGTCTTCTTTAACGACGCGCTCTGATATCAGAATCGAGTCCTCAAAGTTGTAACCATTCCATGGCATGAATGCGACCTTGAGGTTTTGCCCTAGCGCCAATTCACCCATATCGGTCGATGGTCCATCGGCCATAACGTCACCAGCCGCAATCAAGTCACCATTCTTGACCAGAGGTTTCTGGTTAATACAGGTGTTCTGATTCGAACGTGTGTACTTGGTCAGGTTGTAGATATCTACGCCTGGCTCTGCAGCAGTGGTCTCATCATCATTTACACGAACAACAATGCGTGAGGCATCAACAGAATCGACGCGACCACCACGGCGTGCAACAACGGTTACACCAGAGTCAATCGCAACAGCGCGCTCGATGCCGGTTCCGACCAAAGGCGCTTCTGCGCGCAATGTCGGTACTGCCTGGCGTTGCATGTTCGATCCCATGAGTGCGCGGTTAGCATCATCATGCTCAAGGAACGGAATCAATGCCGCAGCAACGGAGACGATCTGACGCGGACTAACATCCATGTAAGTGATATCGGCCGGCGCAGCGAGCGTTGTTTCATTCTTAAAGCGTACCGCAACAAAGTCGTCAACGAACTTGCCGTTCTTATCCATGTCAGCGTTCGCCTGGGCAACCATGTACTGGCTTTCCTCGATCGCTGAAAGATAGTCGATGTCCATCGTCGCCTTGCCATTCTTAACGCGACGATACGGTGTCTCAAGGAATCCATATTCGTTGGTCCGCGCATAAACAGCCAGCGAGTTGATTAAACCAATATTTGGTCCTTCAGGTGTCTCAATCGGGCAAACACGGCCATAGTGAGTCGGATGAACGTCACGAACTTCAAAGCCTGCGCGTTCACGTGTCAAGCCGCCTGGCCCAAGCGCCGAAACGCGACGTTTGTGAGTGACTTCTGAAAGCGGATTGTTCTGATCCATGAACTGTGACAACTGTGAGGAGCCGAAGAACTCTTTAACCGCTGCAGCCACTGGCTTAGCATTGATCATGTCCTGTGGCATGAGGCCATCGGCCTCTGCTTGCGTCAGGCGCTCCTTAACAGCACGCTCAACACGAACCAGACCAACGCGGAACGCGTTCTCTGCCATCTCGCCAACACTTCTTACACGGCGGTTGCCAAGGTGATCGATGTCATCAACCGTACCGAAACCGTTACGGATGTTGATTAGCGTTGAAAGCACATCAAGGATGTCATCCTTATTCAGAACGCCTTCGCCTTCTGAATTATCGCGCCCCACGCGACGGTTGAACTTCATGCGTCCAACACCTGACAGATCATAGCGATCCGGATTAAAGAACAAGTTCTGGAACAGGTTCTCAGCAGCTTCCTTAGTAGGAGGCTCGCCCGGTCGCATCATGCGATAGATCTCAACCAACGCCTCAAGACGAGTCGTGGATGGATCAATATTGAGCGTATTCGAGATGAATGGACCGCTATCGAGATCGTTCACGTAAAGCGTGCTGATCTGTTCAATACCGGCAGCAATCAATTGCTCGATTAGTTCGACAGTCAATTCGGCGTTTGCTGGTGCCAGCAATTCACCGGTCTCGGTGTCAACGATATCCTGCGATAGGCGATGACCCTCAAGATACTCATTCGGCACGACCAATTTTTCGACTGTAGATTTCGTCATGTCACGGACATGCTTTGCAGTAATACGCTTGCCGCCCTCAACAATCAGTTTACGACCAAGCTTAATATCGAAAGCAGCTGTATCACCGCGAAGTCGCTCCGGCACTAAAGCCATCTTGATTTCTTTCTCGGAGAGATAGAATTCGTTATTCTCGAAGAACAATTCGAGCATTTCCTCGTTGGTCATGCCCAGCGCACGAAGAATAATCGTTACAGGCAATTTACGGCGGCGATCGATTCGAGCGAAAACAGAATCCTTCGGATCGAACTCGAAGTCGAGCCATGAACCACGGTAGGGGATCACGCGTGCTGAAAACAGCAACTTACCTGAGCTATGCGTCTTGCCCTTATCATGATCAAAGAACACACCCGGAGAGCGATGCAACTGAGAAACGATAACGCGCTCAGTACCATTCACTACAAACGTTCCATGGTCGGTCATCAATGGCATTTCGCCGAGATAAACCTCCTGCTCACGAATATCCTTAACGGGCTTAGGCGTACCGCTAGCTTCCTTGTCATAAATGACCAGACGAACCAGTACACGGATCGGAGCCGCATAGGTCAAACCACGCATTTGACATTCTTTGACGTCAAATACAGGTTCGCCCAAGCGATAGCTCACGTACTCAAGCGCTGCATTGCCTGAATAGCTGACGATCGGGAATACTGATTGGAAAGCCGCATGTAGACCTTTGTCGTCACGCTCTTCAACCGTTTTGGATGTCTGCAGGAACTTAGCGTACGAATCAACTTGAATCGACAGCAGATATGGCACGTCCAAAATTGTTGGACGTTTGCCAAAGTTCTTACGGATACGCTTTTTCTCTGTGAATGAATATGCCATTCGAGAAGCCCTCGCTAGCCTCTGGTTAATAGACGCGGACAAGCAGCCAACCGCATTGCGATTAGCTGCTCACCCGACTTTTCTTTCGCCCAACCATCTATTGACAGTCGGTCAAGCATCTTACGATGCAACAACTACTTGAGCTCGACAGCTGCGCCGGCTTCTTCTAGTTGTTTCTTAACGTCTTCCGCTTCGTCCTTGGAAACGCCTTCCTTAATCGTAGAAGGTGATCCTTCGACAGCATCCTTGGCTTCTTTCAAGCCAAGTCCAGTGAGTGCGCGAACAGCTTTAATAACAGAAACCTTATTGGCTCCAAAGCTTGTCATTACAACGTCAAATTCAGTCTTCTCTTCAGCGGCAACCCCTGCATCAGCAGCCGGACCAGCAGCAGCTACAGGTGCAGCAGCAGAAACGCCCCACTCTTCTTCGAGCATTTTAACGAGTTCAACAACTTCCATTATTGGCTTAGCGCTCAATTCTTTGAGCAGATCTTCATTTGATAGTGCCATTTCTAATTCCTCAATAATTTTCTAAATCCCTGAGTCAGGGATATAACGTTAAGCAGCTTCCTGATCACCACGCGCGGATATCGTCCGCGCGAGCATTGCAGGTGGTTCTGCGAATGTGCGTACTAATTGGCTCATCGGTGCTACGAACACGCCAAGCAAAATTGCACGCGCCTGATCCATCGTCGGCAGTTCTGCCAACTTTGCGAGATCAGACCCTGGCAGTAATTGCCCACCGGCCGATAGCGATACCGCCTGCAGGGCTTCATGCCCTTTGGCGAAATCTTTGATAATCCTAGCAGCAGCACCTGGATCGTCTTTTGCAAATGCAAGAAGAATCGGACCCTTGAGCGTGTCTTGCATGCACTCAAAATCGGTTCCTACAACGGCACGTTTTGCCAACGAGTTTTTTACAACTCGCAAGTAAACGCCAGCGCTGCGCGCTTCTTTACGCAACTCCGTCATTTCTTCAACAGTCAGACCTCTGTATTCAGCTGCAACAGCTGTAACAGAATCTTCTGCGACCGCATTTATCTCTTTCACAAAAGCTTTCTTGTCTTCGAGCTTCAGCGCCATGCTTGACTCCTGACTTACGGTTATACAAATGGATGAAGACAAGCCTCACCCCCCAATTTAAGGAGCATCCACTCCCATGTCGGATGGATAACCGAAGCCGATTGAACTGACTCAGATAACACCATCTACGTAGGCGTTTATTAAGACCAACCTACAGGTTGATCGCCTACGGTCTTTGACGACCACCGCATCCTTGCGGCTAGCATGAAGACGCCCGAGAGCGTTTTCGCACATTCTTTTTGATCGCTTACCTATCGCTTATGCCGCGACAGTTGATCGATCAACAGCTACACCCGGACCCATCGTTGATGAGATGGTTAGCTTTTTGACATATGAACCTTTTGCAGACGCTGGCTTCGCCTTCTTAAGATCAGCGAGCAACGTGTTCAGATTTTCTTTAAGTGCATCCACTTCGAAGTCCGCACGACCAATTGCGCAATGGATAATTCCAGTCTTGTCGGTGCGATAACGCACCTGACCGGCCTTAGCATTCTTAACCGCAGTTTCGACATCAGCTGTGACCGTGCCGACCTTCGGATTAGGCATCAGGCCGCGTGGACCAAGAATCTGGCCGAGTTGCCCAACGACGCGCATAGCGTCAGGAGTGGCAATCACCACATCGAAATTCATCTCGCCAGCCTTGACCATCTCAGCAAGATCGTCGAATCCAACGATATCTGCACCAGCAGCGGTCGCTTTATCTGCATTTTCGCCTTGAGCAAATACTGCGACGCGAACTGTCTTACCAGTGCCGTTTGGCAATACTGTTGATCCACGAACAACCTGATCCGACTTACGAGGATCAACGCCGAGGTTCACAGAGACATCAATGCTCTCCGAAAATTTCGCTGTTGCATGCTCTTTTACGAGGCCGAGCGCGATGTCGATTTCATAGGTCGTTTCTGAGTCAATCTTTTTGAGGGCAACTTTTCTTATTTTGGTGAGCTTAGCCATTAGTTCACTCCCTCAACTTCGATTCCCATGCTTCGAGCCGTGCCAGCGATAGTGCGAACAGCAGCGTCCATATCAGCAGCCGTTAGATCGGTCATTTTAGTCGTAGCAATCTCTTCGAGCTGCGCACGATTAACCTTGCCAATCTTATCGGTGTTCGGTGTTCCAGAGCCCTTCTTCAGGTTAGCCACCTTAAGGAGTAGAACAGCCGCGGGCGGAGTCTTGGTAATGAACGTGAAGCTGCGGTCACCGTAAACAGTAATTACAACGGGAATCGGCAGTCCCGGCTCAGTACCTTGAGTCTGAGCGTTAAACGCCTTACAGAACTCCATGATATTTACGCCATGCTGACCAAGAGCAGGGCCAACAGGGGGAGATGGATTCGCCTTACCCGCAGGAACCTGCAGCTTTATATAGCTGGCAACTTTCTTTGCCATTTTAATTTCCTCTCGAGTTCAAGCGCCCTTTCGAGCTCCTCGTATGTTGTTATATTCGCGACCACAGGCACCCAAAGGGTGCAAAGTCACTACTACGCTTTTTCTATTTGACCGAAGTCCAGTTCTACCGGCGTTGACCGCCCGAGAATCTGTACTCCAACCTGAATTCTGCTTTTCTCATAATTAACTTGCTCAACCACTCCAGAGAAGTCATTGAACGGTCCATCTGTAACGCGGACAACTTCGCCCGGCTCAAACAATACTTTCGGTCGCGGCTTATCAACGCCTTCCTGAACGCGTTGCAAAATACGATCAGCTTCTTTTTCGGTAATCGGCGCCGGTCGATCGCTTGATCCACCAATAAATCCGAGTACCTTAGGTACTTCTTTGACGAGATGCCATGTCTCATCATCCATTTCCATTTGTACGAGAACGTAACCCGGGAAAAACTTGCGTTCACTGCGACGTTTCGCGCCTTCACGCATCTCAACTACTTCTTCAGTTGGGACTAGGATTTCTCCAAACTTGTCCTGCAGTCCCATGCGCTCAATCCGCTCTTCAAGAGCACTCTTAACGCGATGCTCAAAGTTCGAATAGGCATGTACGATGTACCAACGTAGGGGCACTGCAGTCATTTTTCTATATTCCGTTCGTTCAGTTTAGCTGGCGCTAGCCAACCAAATAAGAGACCAGCTTGAGCAGGCCCATGTCGAGCAACCAAAAAAACACCATCATGACAGCAGTAAAAACGAAAACAGCAATTGCCGTTTGCGTGGTTTCCTGTTTTGTCGGCCAGACTACCTTGCGAATTTCGACGCGTGAGCCCTGAATAAAGTGCCATAGCCTTTGACCCTGAGCACTCGTCATAGCTATCGCGGTACCCACTGCCGTTCCGCCCAATACCATTAGCACACGGACAGCCTGTGGCAAACTCGTCGCAGCTACTCCCGTATCAAAATAATAATAGGCGTACAGCCCGCCGATGACCGCAAATGCTGCGACCAGCAGCTTGAGGGTATCGAGCATGCCGCTCTGTAATGTTTCTGTTTGTGCGCTCATGTTTTTCTAAGACCAATTACTCAAATGGCAGGCCAGGAGGGAATCGAACCCCCAACCTGCGGTTTTGGAGACCGCCGCTCTGCCAATTGAGCTACTGGCCTAAATTTTTACTCAATAACTTTCGCGACAACACCGGCGCCAACAGTACGACCACCTTCGCGAATAGCGAAACGCAGACCGTCTTCCATAGCAATCGGTGCAATCAGTTCAACAACCATCTGGACATTATCGCCCGGCATTACC
>JABIQN010000047.1 GCA_018699395.1 Gammaproteobacteria bacterium | reverse complement strand
CTCTTTCACACCAACCAGCGGCCCAGGGATCTCACTCATGAGTGAGTTCATTGGCTATGCCTATTACACCGAGATCCCAACTGTCATATTCAATGTTCAGCGAACTGGGCCGTCGACAGGAATGCCAACACGCACACAGCAATGCGATCTGCTGAGTTGTGCGTATGCCTCCCATGGCGATACCAAGCATGTCCTATTTTTTCCGTCAGACCCAGAAGAATGTTTTTATATGGCACCCAAAGCGTTCGATATGGCAGAGCGACTGCAAACACCCGTCATAGTTATGTCGGACCTCGATATCGGAATGAATGACTGGATGGTGCCAGAGCTGGAGTGGGATGAGTCCTATGTGCCGGATCGAGGCAAAGTCCTGAATGCTGAGCAACTTGAGGAGATGGATAACTTCTATCGATACCTCGATGTCGACGGCGACGGCATTCCCTACCGAACATTGCCAGGTGTACATCCAAAGGGTGCGTACTTTACGCGAGGATCTGGTCATACCAAGCTAGGCGCTTATACCGAAGACTCAGTGGCCTATCAGGATGTTGTCGATCGACTGTTAGTAAAATGGGAAACCGCACGCGGTATTTTGCCGGGGCCGGAAATTCAATATTCCAAGCCCAATAAAGCTGGGATAATAACCATCGGCAGTGGCGGCGGTGCGTGTAAAGAGGCGCTGGACCGATTGGCGGCAGAGGATATCAGCTTGAACTATTGCCGAATCCGGTCATTTCCGTTCAATAAAGACGTTGCTGAGTTTATCGAACAACATGATGTTGTATACGTCGTTGAACAGAACCGCGATGCACAGCTACGAACCATGCTGATTAACGATATCGAGGCGAATCAGGGCAAATTGGTGTCGTTGTTGCATTATAACGGCATGCCAATTAACTCTGGATTTGTGGTGAGCCGAGTACTGGAGGAGATCGCAAAGGGCCGTGCGGCTTGAGGTTAGAAGACTAATGAGTTATATAGCGAAACCAAAAATTAGACATCCAGGAATGCCGAAGAATAAACTCGGGCTGACCTCGAGGGACTATGAAGGCACGGTGTCGACGCTGTGTGCCGGCTGTGGCCATGATTCAATCACCGCTGCAATTATTCAGGCGGTTTTTGAACTGGGCGTTGAGCCGCACATGCTGGCGAAGATGAGTGGCATTGGCTGTTCATCAAAGACTCCCGCGTACTTCGTTAATCAGTCGCATGGCTTTAACTCCGTGCACGGCCGTATGCCATCAGTTACGACTGGGGCGAACGCCGCTAACGGTGATTTGATGTACATTGGTGTTTCGGGCGATGGCGACTCATTGTCGATTGGCGTCGGACAATTCGTGCATGCGATTCGCCGAAACATTAACATGTGCTATGTGATTGAGAATAATGGTGTTTATGGTCTGACAAAAGGACAGTTCTCTGCCTCAGCGGATATCGGCAGCACGCCCAAGAAAGGTGAGCCGAATAATCAGGAGCCAATTGACCCCATCAGTACCGCGTTAAGTCTCGGCGCAACGTATATTGCGAGAAGCTTCTCTGGGGATAAAGCACAACTTGTACCATTGTTGAAAGGCGCGTTAATGCATCGTGGCTTTGCATTGGTCGATATCGTTAGTCCTTGCGTCACGTTTAATGACCATGAAGGATCAACGAAAAGTTACGCTCATACTCGACAGTTCTACCACCATGTTACTGATGTCGACTACATACCGCCAGCTGAAGAAATTAAGGCTGCATATGCTGAAGGCGAGGCAATGCCGATCGAAATGCATGATGGCAGCATGATTGTCTTACGCAAGGTTGACAAGGACTATGATTTGACGAGTAGAGCATCAGCATTCAAGCACCTGCGTGAGCGCTTTAATGCGGGAGAAATCACGACTGGCCTCCTGTATCTGGATGAATCTCGAGCTGAAATGCATGAGTTGATGGGCAATATTGATACACCTTTATCGCAGCTGCCTCTTGAGGACCTGAATCCAGGTTCTGCTGAACTGAAGAAGCTTCAAAACCGCTACAGGTAATTAGTACGTCAGTCAGATAAATTCTGTCAATTTCAAAAGACGGAGAATCAACAATGAAAAATAGTTGTCGACAGATAATTGCGGTGGGTGGAATTTTGCTTGTGGTTAGCTTGATGGGCACGAAGTTGCTCGAGCGCTAATCGTCCTTGGAAGGTTGACTGACGCCCATCATTGTCTTGTTGTTGTTGCTCAGTTACATTGCGGCAATGAGCCTCCGCGATAAAGTTGAAGACCTGCTTCCGAACTGGGAGCGCTGGTACCCGAGCCTGTTTGATGCGGCCAGCGATCTTGGAATAATCAGGGAGGAAGTGTGTGATCCCGATTCACTAAATCTCAATCGTCGACATGCGAAGGTTCGCCAGCTGGCGAATGATGCGCATGTCGAAAAATGGGGCGGTAAGCCACAGGAATAATTTATGTCTTTTGATTCAGAAGAGTTTCGCATGAGCTTCCTACGTTGGCGATAACGGACACTGGCATTCGCCGTATTTATTTTGATGACTCAGGCGGAACAAAGGTTCCAGTGCGCCTCATCAACGCTACCACTAATTTTTTGTTGATTAACAACGGACCTTTGGTCCGTTTTTTTACTTATCTTTCTGTTGTTTCTTTACGATCGGCCTCCCTGTAAGCGTCGTAAGGACGACACTTAAATATGGACGAAATTATCCAACAAACAGCTCTAGCTGCTGCTGCAGCAGCTGAGCGGATAGTGGGGAAAATCGAGCGAACTGAACTTCGACGATCAGAGGTTTTTAGTACTGAGCTATCGGCAAATATTTTCTTCAAGCTGGAAAACCTGCAAACGACTGGGTCCTTCAAGTTACGCGGTGCGACTAATCGATTGATGACACTTCAGGAAGAAGAGAAAGCTGAGGGCTGTGTCACCGCGTCAAGCGGCAATCACGCGGCCGCAACGGCTTGCGCGATGCAGAAGTTGGGTTTGAGCGGTGTAATCTTTGTGCCGGAACAAACCTCGTCCACTAAGGTCGATAAGATTCGAAGCTACGGTGGTGATGTGCGGTTTTTCGGCACCGATGGGTTGGACACGGAACAATATGCTCGACAATATGCTGAAGACAGTGGCATGTTTTACGTTTCACCCTATAACGATGAGCAGGTCATTGCTGGCCAGGGCACTTGCGGAATTGAGATGCTGGAGCAGTACCCCGAGATTGATACCGTGCTGATCGCTGTCGGCGGCGGCGGGTTGATTGGCGGCGTTGGAAGCGTTCTAAAGGCACACAATTCCGACATCAAAGTCTATGGCTGCCAACCGAAGGCTTCAGCTGTCATGGCGCTGTCTATTGCGGAGGGCGAATTGCTGGACATACCGAGTGAACCCACATTGTCCGATGGAACAGCGGGCGGCATTGAGCCGGGTGCTATTACATTCGCTTTGAATCAGGCCACAGTTGATGAGTTTATCACTGTCAGTGAAGAGGAGATCATGGAGGCCATGCGCTTGTATATTAATATTGAGGGCCACACGATCGAAGGTGCGGCCGGCGTCGCAATAGCATCTTTGCTGGCCATCAAGGATGAGATTTTGGGCCGCAATGTTGTGGTTGTTATTTGTGGCGGTAATATTGCCGATGAGAAGATCGCCGCGATTATGAGTAAGGCTTGAAAAAGCCTTCCAGTTTTTCAGTATTAGCTGCCAGCGTTGTCCTGGCCGCGAGTGGTGCGCTCGCTGACACGACCGTATTGGTCAACGTCAACGTTATTCCGATGTACACGGACACGGTATTGCTCCAGCAGACAGTTATTATTGTCGATGGAAAAATATTTGAAGTCGGTCATGTCGATGCAATTTCGATTCCCAAGAATGCTGCATTAATCGACGGGACGGAGCGCTTTCTTATGCCGGGACTCGCGGAGATGCATGCGCATGTTACAAGCACTGAGTACGCGGAGGTAGATCGTCTCGGCACTCTTTTCGTCGCGAACGGAATCACTACTATTCGGGGAATGCTGGGCAAGGCCGAGCATTTGGTGCTGCGTGATCAGCTTGAAAGCGGCGAGGCCTTTGGTCCGCGATTGATAACATCTGGACCATCGCTTAACGGCGGTTCAGTCGCCGGTGCTATGGATGCCGACCGTCAGGTTCGTGAGCAGCATGCTGCGGGATATGATTTTATTAAGGTGCATCCAGGTCTTAGTAATGATGAGTTCGTCGCGCTTGCTGCTGCCGCGAACGAGATAGGGATGCCATTTGCGGGCCATGTGCCGGTCTCGGCGGGTGTTTTTCAGGCACTTAAAAGCGATATGGCAACAATCGATCATTTGGACGGATATTTTGCGGCGATGTTGCCATCCACGAATCATGGATCCGGAGGCTATGGCGGCTTCTTCGATGTAATGCTCGCTGCAGATATCGATATAGAGAAAATTGCGGAGATAGTGGCAATGACTGGGGCATCCGGCACCTGGAACGTTCCGACTCAGGTTCTGGTAGAACAGATGATCGACGACATATCTCTGACTGAGCTCAAGCAGCGACCGGAAGCACGCTATGTCCCGACAAAAATTCTGCAGCGCTGGGTTACTCTGAAGGAGTCTCTTCTAAATGAGCGTGGATTCGATCTGGATACAGCGGCCCTCGCCATAAAATTGCGACGTCGTTTGATATTTGAGTTGCATGAAGCCGGCGCTGGGTTGCTGCTTGGGTCATATGCTCCGCAAGCCTTCAACGTACCGGGATTTTCGACGCATCGAGAACTTACTGCTTTGGTTGCTGCGGGACTGACACCGTATGAAGCACTTAGAACGGGGACGGTGGATGTGGCTAATTTTCTCGATTCTAATGGCGGAGTAATTGCTAAAGGTAAAGATGCCGATCTGGTCCTGCTGGATTCTAATCCGCTCGAAAATATCAAGAATAGCAATAGAATTCATGGAGTTATGCTTCGCGGAAAATGGCTTCCATCATCCGAGCTTGATGCAAGGCTCGAGCGCTACGCGATCCGGGATGGTAAATAGGACGTTGCAATCAATGAAGTCGTTTCACACATGCATATTTTCTCTCAAACTAATTCGTGACGAAGAAGCCACATGGCCGAACAACCCGAGCTAGTCAGTCTTCGAGTCCAGCTGATAGTCGTGCCGAACGCAATGTATTGGACATCAGCATAGTAATAGTCATTGGGCCAACGCCTCCTGGCACTGGTGTCACCGCGCCAGCGACACTGCAAACGTCGTCAAAGTCGACGTCGCCAGTGAGCCCCATCTTGATTTCGCCATCGATGACTTTTCCAACTCGATTGATGCCCACGTCAATAATAATAGCGCCGGGCTTGACCCAGTCTGCCTTGACCATATTTGGCCGGCCGACAGCCGCGACGATGATATCTGCGGCGGCAACCACTGCCGGCAGGTCTTTTGTCCGACTGTGGGTAACCGTTACTGTCGCATTAGCTTGTAATAGAAGCGAGGCCATTGGCTTGCCGACAATATTCGACCGACCTATGACAACGGCATTCTTTCCGGAAAGGTCGCCGCCCAGTTCATCTTCGATCATCAGCATGCAACCCGCTGGAGTACAGGGAGTAAATGCGTCTGACGTTTGACCGGCAGTCAGCTTGCCGATATTTATGAAGTGAAATCCATCAACGTCTTTTGTTGGTTCAATGGCCTGCGTAATGGCCAGCTCATCAAGGTGTCGCGGCAACGGTAATTGCACAAGAATGCCATGAATGGCATCGTCGTCATTGAGCTCGCTGATCAGCTGCAGGACCTCGTTTTGTGAGGCATCGTCAGCAAGTGTGTGCTGTATGGAATGGAAACCACAAGACTCAGCTGCACGCTTCTTGTTTCGCACGTAGACCTGACTTGCAGGATCTTCGCCTATAATCACGACGGCAAGTCCGGGCTTGATGCCATGCTCTTTCTGCAGTAGCGCTGTTTCTCGCGTAATTGACTCAGCGAGATCTGCTGCCTTGGCTTTGCCGTCTATCCGTTTTGCAACCGTCATTATTGTTATGTCCTTGATTTCACTTATGGGTTTACCGTAGCGCGATTCAGGCTAAAATACAGCTCCTTAGATAGGCTATTGGTTACCGTGACAAGATTCTTTCGAAATACCCGTGGGGTCATATTTTTTGCCGGACTCACGGCCAATACTATTTTTTGGTTCATACCGATCGTCGTGTTCGCTGTGGTCAAGCTATTATTGCCAATACCGATTTTACGACGCGCTATCACGCGTACTTTGATGGCCATTGGTGAGAACTGGGTTAGCGTGAATGTGTGGCTCATGCGATATGCCGGATCAGTTCGCATCGAAAGCCACGGTGTTGATGGGCTCAGGCGCGATGGTTGGTACCTCATTATTGCCAATCACCAGACCTGGGTCGATATTTTTATTCTGCAGGCGGCATTTAATCGCCGCGTGCCGTTTCTAAAGTTCTTTATCAAGCAGGAACTGATCTGGTTTCCATTCCTAGGTGTCGTATGGTGGGCTATGGGAATGCCATTCATGAAGCGCTTTTCACTGTCGTATCTGGCTAAGAACCCACATATGAAGGGTAAGGATCTGGAAATGACGCGACGTGCTTGCGAAGAATTTCGCGATACACCGACCTCGGTTCTAAATTTCATCGAAGGAACGCGCTTTTCGGAGCAGAAGCGGGCAGACCGAAAGTCCCCCTACAATAAGCTCTTACAACCGAGGGCTGGCGGCTTCGCGGTCGCTTTATCGTCAATGGGTGAGTTGTTCAATAGCATCGTCGATGTCACGCTTGTATATCCCGAGAATACTACTAGATTCTGGGATCTGTGTTGTGGCCAAGACGTTCACGCCATAGTCGAAGTTCGTGAGAGACAGCTTGAGCGCTGGCTCGTAGATGGTAATTACGAGAGCGACCGGGTATTTCGAAAAGAGCTGCACTCCTGGTTGGGCGATATATGGAAAGAGAAAGATGCAGTTATAGTCAGGATTGTAAAAGAAAAAACAAGGAACGCGAATGGTAGCTAGCAGACAGTACGATACCGTTGCATTCGATGTACGCGACAACGCGACCATGTTGTTCTTCGCGAAGACCACTGATGAAGGTGATATTTCCGACTATCTATTATTAATGCGCACCACTGACGAAGAGTCTGAAGAGTCTGAAGAGTCCGAAGAATCCATCTATATTGAGATCAATGAAGAGCAGTTTGGTGGACATAATTTGATCCGTGAGGCCGCAATGACCGGAAACGTTCTGACTTTACGATTATTCAATCCCGCTGAAGAGTTGGATGGAATAAGCGACATCGTATTAACCTGGCTCGACACACCAGAAAATCTTAAAAGTATGGAGGCGGGTTCGTTTCGTGTATTTGGCGATATGCTCGTTGGCGGCAACGCCTGAACGAAATGTTGGAATTTAGGCCGAACTATGAACAATGTGACAAAGGCCTTCCGCCGAATTCGCTGATCTATACTTTTGAGTGCACCTTTTGCAGCGATTGTATCAGCGGCATTCTTTTGGGCGTATGTCTGAACTGCGGTGGCAATTTCGAGCCGTGGGCGATTCGACCGTCGGAAATCCTAGAAAAATTTCCACCATCGAGCAAGCGGGTCGTTCGTAGCTGATATTCATGGCATACACTGAATACAGCGTCTATATCGTACACTGTGGCGATGGCTCTTATTACACCGGGATCTCCGCGGATGTTGAGCGGCGACTTAAGGAGCACGAGAATAGCCCTCGAGGCGCGAAGTACCTTCGAGGGCGAGGGCCATTGCAATTGGTTTTCAGCGAGGTCGTGGGCGACAGGCCCGAGGCGTCCAGTCTCGAGTATCGGATCAAACGACTTAATCGCAGCGAAAAAGAGGCGCTAATTGATGGCAGTCTCAGCTTGCAGACCCTACGGGCAGGTCAGGACTCGGCCGCTGGTTGAGAGAATATCGTGATCGGCTCGCCGAAGACCGGCATGAACAGCGATGAATCACGGTCCCAACGGTGCCGAAACTCCTCAAGCCATTGTGCTGTTTCTGCGAAATTCGAAATGAATTTTGGCGCTAGCGATACTTCGCCGAACGGCTTCGTGGAATCGTCAAAATAGATCGGATAGACGCTGTGTCCGCCCGTGGCTGTAACAGTGTGTTGCCAGTAAAGCTCCGCGTAATCCCTTCCGGGCGTGGAGAGGCTGCCGACACCCAGGAAAACAACGTCCACAGCAACATCACCTAAAGCGTATTTGCGGTAGCCAGGGCTGCCATGCACTAGCGCGGTACCTTGCGGGTGCTCAATAACAATCGAGAAATTGCCACCCATGCGCCATGTTGAAGCAGGCTGCGGCATCGTCAACGGAGCTTCGATAGCGCCATCGATCGGAATCGAACCTCCCCAACCTATCGGCGCATGCGTTACAGGATAGAGAGTGACTTGAAAGTTTCCAAATGTGAATCTGCCAGAATCCTCAAGAACGATGATTTGCTCCTCTGGAACGCCCGCACCACGGGCTACATTTGCTGTGGATGCAGAACCCAGAACGGATGCGCTCGAACGGTTCGCGATAGCGCCAATGTCCATGGCGTTATCAAAATGGCTATGCACAGGAATAATCGCTGCGAGTCGACGCATACGAAATTTATTCATGGCGTAGTTAATCCTTGCGGCGTCATTATCAACTGGCAAATCAAGAGCGATATCGAGGAGTGATGGCCGTGAGAAAAATCCATCAATGAGGATCTGTGTTTCACCGTCGTCAAATAACAGCGTAGTTACACCGAGCCACGTTACTGTTACTGCATCTGTGTTTACAGTAGGGGCGATAGCTGGCGACGGCCAATCGATCGACTCAAGGCTCGGCCGGTCCTGCCATAGGAATGCGAGCGCAATAATGATGACTGCAATAATCGCCGATAAAGTCAGAGCTGTACGCTTGGCGTAAGTTACCCATATAGCTACTGACCCATGGCGAACGCGGGGAAAAGCTATGAGCGACAGCATGCTTAGCATGGATCGTACTGTTTTCAACATAAGTCCGAGAATAAACCTGAATTTGATCGCAGTATTGTATTAGGTCACGTTATTGAACAATGACTAGCCGGGGTACGCTAAATAATAGTCATCAATCTCAGTGACGCAAATCGGTGTTTCGTAAACGGCACTTAATGTTTCTCCCGTCAGGATAGTAGCTTTCGGGCCGTCAGCGGCAATGATCCCATTTTGCAGTAGAATCACCCGATCGACCTCTGGCGGTATTTCATTCAAATGGTGGGTCACGATAATGATGTTGCGACCTGCTTGCGCGAGTTTCCGAATGCGCTCGAGGTAGTCGAAACTGGCCGCAAAGTCGAGACCTGTCGTTGGTTCGTCGAGGATTAGTGTGACTGGGTCATGAACCAACGCACGGGCTAGGAGGCATCGTCGTTGTTGACCTGAGGACATACGATTTAATGGTGTGCGACGTAATTCGTCGATTCCGAGTTCAGATAGCGTTCTTCGGGCAGCGTCGATCTGATCTCTGGTCACGCGATCAGCGAGTGTGCCGTGGATGCCAATGCTTGAGTGAAACCCTGAGACGACAACCTCAATTGCGGTCGTAGTCGCGGTATAGCGTTGGTGGAGATCGTTTGATACAACGCCAATTTTTTTGCGTAACTCCCATACGTTCCATTTTTCTCGGCCGAGAATGCGTATGTATGAACCGGCCTTTATTGCTGGATAAATCTCTCGATTGATCGTTTTTAACAATGTTGTTTTACCAGATCCGTTCGGGCCGAGTATGGCTACGCGCTCATGCTCTTCAATACTGAGTGTCAGATTTTCGAAAACGCAAGTCGATCCACGCCACAGGGTGGCATCGTGAATTTCTATGAGTTTTTGGTTTGGCATGGAAGTTAAAATTCTCAGGGCTCTATACTTAGAGTTTGTCACTCGTGCTGCTGAATATCCATCTGGTTTGTGACTCATAAACGGTCGCGCGGTCTAACGTAGATTGTTGTTCGATCAGATTGTTCATTACAATGATTTAAACTGCTAATTTGTGTCATTTTGAGAGTTCCATAATGCCTGATGGCCTGAAATATCTTCTGATTTTTATCGCTGTTGTTGTCGCGTACACAATCGCGAAAGTGATCTCTTATGTGCGACAGAGCGATCGCCAATGGAAACGAGTTGATAAGAGCAAGCTGAAGAAATGGGAAGACGATGAGGACGATTGATGATGCGAAATTTATTTACGGCCTGCGTAGCTCTCTCGATAACGTCAGTCGCCGCTGAGCGGAAGATCGCGCTGATCGTACTGAGAAGCATCGACAGTAATCAGGAATAAAGAAAGGCGCCGAAGAGTGATCCTCGGCGCCTTAAGCGTTAACGGCAGGGGGAGTGCCGCCGGACCGTCCTGGTCCGTTTATTCACCGAATTCCATTCGGTGAGATCCGGGGTCGACAGCCAAGAAGTCAGGGGAAGAGGTCTGGCCAGTCGAGCCCCGGCGGGGGTTCTTGAAACTCTTACCTTTGGAGAGCGCTATAAATCTCAATCGTGCCAAGGTCGCCAGCCGACGCGATGTCGGCAGCGGCTGATACGCCGATGAGAATAACTAGTGCACCCAAAAGGGCGAGTACGTCTCCAAAGTATTTGCTGTTCATTATCGTGTCCTAAAGTTAATCGTTGCGTCGAGGTTGCTCGCCGCTGCATTCAGTTGGTCTTCAGTATTCTTATTGCATGAGTCGTGCCAACATTGTAAATACTTTAAAAACAATAACTTATCTATAATTTAGTTATTACGAAATATCGTAAATAACGAAAAACCGTAATTATTTTAACGAAAAACCGTATATACTACGGCGATGATTACTCAAGATGACTACCAATGGTTATTTCGAAAGTCGCCGGCGATGGCAACCTCGATTGCGGAAGATGGCGTTTATCTGGACATCAATGACACGATGCTGGACCGACTGGGCTATACACGCGAAGAGATGGTCGGTCGATGCCCGGAAGATTTCACGACACCCGAAAGCGCAGCACGAGTGCGAGATGAACTAAAACCCACTTTGCGACGCACTGGCAAGTTGGAAAACAAGCCCATCAGCTTTGTCACCAAGTCCGGTGATGTTGTCGACTGTACGTCCAACGCCATTGTGGAGTTCGATCAAAAGGGGGAGTTTCTGCGCACCGTCGCGATGTATGCTGAGATCTCCGATCAGGCTCGAGCAAACTTTAAGTACCGAACGCTTTATCGCGCGACACCGGCAATGCTACACACAGTCGACGGAGACGGGCTCATCGTAACGGTGACCGATCACTGGCTACAGAAGCTGGGTTTTCGACGGGAGCAAGTTGTCGGGCGCCCGATCACTGATTTTTTTTCCGACCGCGACAGTAAGTATTATGCCGATGGTCGTTTAAGTGATCTGATCAGTGATGGCGACTTCAACAATCTCGAGCGTCAAATGATTGCCAAAGATGGCACTGTTCTCGATTTGGTGATGTCCGCAATATCTCATCGTGATAAAGATGGCAATGTTGATCGTATGCTCGTCGCCTCGAAAGACGTGACGGAACGACGAAAAGCTGAAAGAGCGCTGCGCCGCACGCTTGGGGAAAACGCACGACTACGCGAAGAATTGGAGCAGGAGCGCGATTATCTTCGAGAAGAAGTGAATGTCTCGATGAACTTCGGCCGAATTGTCGGTACGAGTCCGGCATTGCGCCGGATGATGAAGAAAGTGGAGGCGGTTGCTGAAACGCCCGCTAACGCGCTAATTCAGGGCGAATCCGGTGTTGGTAAGGAGCTGGTAGCACACGCTATTCACGTTCAAAGTCCTCGGGCTGAGGGGCCCCTTGTTAAAGTTAACTGTGCGTCTATTCCAAAGGAATTATTCGAGAGTGAATTCTTTGGTCATGTGAAAGGTGCTTTTACCGGAGCTCACCGTGATCGCATTGGCCGCTTCCAACTTGCTGACGGCGGTAGCCTTTTTCTTGATGAGGTTGGCGAAATTCCGATGGAACTGCAGGGTAAATTATTACGTGTTCTTCAGGAGAGTGAGTTTGAGCGAGTTGGCGATGACGTAACCCGTAGCGTCGATGTACGTGTCATTGCGGCGACGAACAGAGATCTAGAAAAGTTGATCATTAACGGTGAATTTCGTGAAGATCTTTTTTACAGGCTTAGCGTATTTCCAATAGACGTACCCGCGCTACGAGAGCGTGGCGAGGATATTGTGCAACTCGCGCAGCACTTTCTCGAGCAGACCTGCATGGACTTTGGTCGAGAAGGCCTCACGCTGACGCGGACGCAAACTGTTAACCTTCGCTCCTATAATTGGCCGGGCAATGTTCGTGAATTGAAGAATGTCATCGAACGTGCGGTTATTCTTTCGACTGGCAAGGTTCTTCGGCTTGACCTATCCATGCCAGGACTCAAGATCGATATCGATACGGTTGCTGATGTGGCTACGGCCAACGACGAAGTGATGAGTGAAAAAGACATGAAGGAACTTCAGAAGAGAAATCTCGAAAAGGCGCTCGAACAAGCGAACTGGAAGGTTTCTGGAGCCGGTGGGGCAGCAGAACTCCTCGGCGTACGTCCGACAACTCTTGCTGATAGAATCAGAACATACAAACTCAAAAGACCGGCTCCCCGATGAGAACGGTTATGCGCCGGGTCAGCTTCTAAACAACGAGGGTAAAAAATGACTATGAAAACGAACCTATCACGTAGAGCGTTTTTATCTGCGAGTACAGCCGCAGTTAGCACTGGTTTGGTAGCTTTCCCCCATTTAGCTATTGCTAAATCAAAAGCAATAAGTAGCACTACTTCTTTGTTCGGTGCACCTCCTCCAGGCGTGGCAAAACTCAACGCAAACGAGAACCCTTATGGCCCTAGCCCCAAAGCCATCATAGCGATGACCGAAGCAATCAGCAAAGGGGCTTATTACGTTGGCGGAGCTGGCGAAACTTTGAAGGCAATGATCGCTGAGCGACATGGCTTAACCAAAAATCATATTATCTTAAGTTCTGGCTCAAGCAGTGCCCTCACGAACTTAGCGATGATGGCTTCGCAGAAAGGTTCTATTTTAGGTTCCGATCTGTTTTGGGATGCAACATCTTTCATGGGAACTCGAAATAGCGAGCATGGGATAAAGCGAACACCGAAAACTGACGATCTTTCGGTTGATTTAGACGCGATGTACTTTGCTGTTGATGGCAGCATTGCGTTAGCACAAATCTGCAACCCGAATAATCCTACTGGATCCATCGTATCGCCACAAAAGCTTCAAGAATTCTGTAAAAAAGTTTCACAGAAAACCATGGTGCTCGTTGATGAAGCTTATAACGAAATTACCGATGAGCCGGAAGAAAATAGCATGATTCCATTGATTAAGGATGGCTATAACGTGGTAGTTACTCGAACGTTTTCAAAAATTTATGGATTAGCGGGTATGCGAGTGGGCTATATGATTGCCGCACCGGAAACAGCTCAATTGATCTCTACATATGGCCATAATCATTTCTATGATTTAAACCAAGCAGGTGTTGCAGCTGCGGTGGCAAGTTACAACGACACTGCTTTCTTAAACTATTCTAAATCAAAAATTCTGGAAGCAAGAGAGATGATTGCCACAGCAGTTGCAGCCAATGGACTTACTGCGCTGCCGTCCCAAACAAGCTTTATGTTCGTTAATCTAGGCGACATCAATGCTGAGGATTTTCGCCAAGGGATGGCTAAGGAGAATGTCATGATTAGAGGCGTATATCAGGACTATACCCATTGGTCTCGAGTGAGTGTTGGTAAACTACCTGACGTCGAGAAATACATTGCGGCTATGCCTAAGGTGCTCGATTCTTTGAGCTAGCAACGCCCGCTTACAGAAGGGCGTTGCTGCCGCCCTTTTTATATCCGAGGCTCTTCTCGGACTAAGGAGATAAACAATGCGTCCTGCGATTTGGGGGTTAATAGGGCTTTTGGCGCTGATGCCGGTGGCGACTTTGGCTGACACAATGTATCTCACAGACAGCTTGCCACGTAATAGCGATGGGCGAGATCCTGAGCAACTCGTAATACCTGATAGCACTCAGGCGATAAATTCTGAAGTCGATTCGAAGATCGTTGATCTGCAGGATGAAAGCGCCAGCCATCAGGGCATGAAGGAACAATATCGAGGCAGTTTGCCATTGAGCTGGATCGCGGCTGCAATTGGCGTCTGCCTCATTGCTGGATTCTTGCTTGGTATGTGGTGGGCTGATTACCGTAGCCGTCAACGTCATGGTGGAATTCGAATCTACTGATTCAGGTCCGCTTATACGTCGATATAAGCATGCGTTATAAAGCAATAACAAACAAACCGTTCACGCCGTAACGGCACCCCCCTAAGGTAACTCCAGATGCCGCGCACCTACGCGAGGCCCCATTTTATTTAGGAGTTGCAGCGATGAGCGCTTCGTCCGCTGACATTTTACCGCTGGATTCAGAACAAGCAATAAGCCTTACGAACGCGATACACGGGCTGTCCCCCGAACAATTGCTATGGGTATCCGGCTACACGGCTGGCTTGGCGGCTGCTGGTGCGCCCGCTGGTGCGCCCGCTGTGAAGGCCGCGAATACTGATTCTGCCGCAGCTGCCAGTAGTAAACGTCACCAGGAAAAACTAACCGTGTTGTATGGGTCACAGACCGGCAATGGTGAGGATCTCGCGATTGCATTGGTCAGAGATGCCGTTGCAAGAGGTTTTGCCGCACAAGCGGTCAGTCTGTCGGATTACAAGCCAGCTAACTTGAAGCGCGAGTCGCTGGTGACCTTTGTCATCAGTACGCATGGCGAGGGTGACCCGCCAGATGATGCAGAGCTGTTTCATGAGTTTTTGTTTTCAAAAAAAGCGCCAAAGCTGGCAAACCTCAAATACTCGGTACTTGCATTGGGCGATAGTAGTTATGTCAATTTTTGTCAGACAGGCCGAGAGTTCGATTCGCGCTTGAACGAGCTTGGTGCGAGCCGTTTCGAAGCGCTGCTTGAGTGCGATCTCGACTACGAAGACTTGGCGGCTGGTTGGAGAGAGCGTGTCATTGATGGGTTGCCTGAATTACTCGCTGCAGGACAGGTTTCGGTAGTGCCGATTCTTCACGCAGTGGAGTCGACATCTATATTTGATAAGTCCAATCCGTTCCTGGCTGAGGTCCTCATCAACCAGAAAATCACCGGTGGTACATCGAGCAAGGACGTTCGCCACATCGAATTATCGCTGGAAGGATCGGGCCTCACTTACGAGCCGGGAGACGCACTTGCTGTTATCGCGGACAATCCGCCACAACTTGTTACCGAATTTTTGACAGAGTTGAAATTTGAAGCCGATGCACCTGTCATGATCAAGGATGCTCAACGGAATCTGAAGGACGCGCTGTCATCGTCACTGGAAATTACCGCGTTAAATCTTAATTTCTTGCGGGCCTGGGCTGAGACCTCGACAGATGCGAGCGAATTGCAGTCGCTACTGGAGAAAGGAAACGCAGCGGCATTAACGGATTTCATCGACCAAAATCAAGTCATTGACGTCGTACGTCAATACCCGGCTGCTGTCGGTGAACAGCAGTTCGTCGCGATGCTGCGGCCGTTGAGCCCTCGATCATATTCAATCGCATCGAGCCTCGAGGCGAATCCTGATGAAGTGCATCTCACTGTTGCCGCTGTTCGCTACGATGCCTTTGGTCGAGATCATTGGGGCGCGGCCTCAACGCACCTGGCCGATCGGATTACGGAAGGCGAAAAAGTCTCGGTATTTGTTGAAAAAAATCGCCGTTTCCGATTGCCATCAGCCGATGTACCCATCGTGATGATCGGCCCGGGCACGGGCGTTGCGCCGTTTCGTGCGTTCGTCGAAGAGCGGGTCGAGAAGAATGCGAGTGGTGATAACTGGCTGTTTTTCGGTGATCGAAATATTGGCAGCGACTTTCTCTATCAACTGGAATGGCAACGACACCTCAAGCAAGGAAACATAAAGCGGTTAGACGTCGCTTTTTCGCGCGACCAACGTAAGAAAATCTATGTCCAGGATCGAATTCGTGAAAGCGGTGCGGAACTGCATCGTTGGATAGAGCGTGGAGCTGCGATCTATGTCTGTGGAGACGCGAAGCAGATGGCGCCCGATGTGCACGATGCATTGATCGAAGTGTTGGAAACCTATGGTGAGTTGGATAATCAGGCGGCCGAACAGAAGCTGAAAGAACTACGGACTGCAGGGCGTTACCAAAGAGATATCTACTGAATGAGTGGCAACGAACTAACAGAAGTCGAAATCATCAAGGCAGCCAGTCGGCATTTACGCGGCTCGATTGCTGAAGGTTTGGTTGACCCATTGACCGGCGCGATATCTCCGCCCGATACGCAATTATCGAAATTCCATGGCATTTACCAACAGGATGATCGTGATATTCGAAGTGAGCGAACACGACAAAAGCTTGAGCCGGCCTACAGTTTCATGATCCGCGCCCGAATCCCAGGAGGCCTTCTTACGAGCGCGCAGTGGCTTGGTGTGGATCGCATCGCCACAGATTATGCGAACCAGACCGTACGTCTGACAACTCGACAAGCAATTCAGTATCACGGGGTTATTAAGCGCGATCTTAAGCAAACCGTTGCAGACATAAATCACGCAACACTGGACACAATTGCTGCTTGCGGCGATGTGAACCGGAACGTCATGTCGCCGCCATTACCGGCACTGTCCGCGGTTCATAGGCAAGTACAACGCTATGCAGAGTCGCTGTCGGAGCACCTGATGCCCAAGAGCCGCGCCTACCATGAAATTTGGTTGGACAGTAAGAAGGTGGAGTCATCGAAAGACGAGGTCGAACCAATTTACGGGGATACCTATTTGCCGCGAAAATTCAAAGCGGCCTTCGTAGTGCCACCACAAAACGACGTGGATGTTTATGCACAGGACCTCGGATTCATTACGATCGTTGAGGATAGTGTCGTCGTTGGTTTTAACGTTAGCGTTGGTGGCGGTATGGGGATGACGCATGGAGAAACGAACACTTACCCACGTCTGGGTGATGTGCTTGGATTTATAACGCCGAAAGATATCCTCGCAGTTGCTGAAGCTATAGTTACCACGCAACGCGACTATGGCGATCGGACAAATCGCAAACACGCCCGACTCAAGTACACGATCGATGATCGTGGAGTGGAGTGGTTTCGTGGTGAAGTTGAGCGGCGCTCTGCAGTCAAATTCGAGGAGGCGAGAAAATTCGCTTTCGTCGCAAATGGAGACGTCTACGGCTGGCACAGGGATGATGTTGGTGCTTGGCACTATGGCTTATTCGTCGAGAACGGACGAATAGTTGACGTTGGCGAACGGCGTCTTCTCAGCGGGCTGCGCAAGATAGCTGAGCGATACAATACTGAATTTCGGCTAACGCCTAATCAAAACCTGATCATCAGCAAAGTAGATGAAGCAGAAAAAGCAGGAATTGCTGAGATACTGTCGGAATTTGGCATTCAAAACAGTCAGCGTGCGACCCCGCTACGCCTCAATTCAATGGCTTGTGTAGCATTCCCCACGTGCGGGTTGGCTATGGCAGAAAGTGAGCGCTATCTGCCCACACTAATTGACAAACTGGACGCAGGTTTGAAGCAGTATGGACTGACTGATAAGCCGATTACTATTCGCATGACTGGCTGCGCTAACGGCTGCGCTAGACCATATATCGCGGAAATTGCCCTGGTGGGAAAAGGGCCGGGCCGATATAAGGTATTTCTGGGTGCGGGATTCGCTGGCGAGCGTCTGGGCGCACCGTATCTTGAAAATGCGAACGAGGCAGAGGTACTGGAGGCATTAGATCCATTATTCGCTCGTTTCGCGGCAGAGCGAAACGATGCTGAGCACTTTGGTGATTTCCTGGTACGCGCTGGTATCGTTCGAGAAGTAACCGCGGGGAGACATATTCATGACAACTGAAGAACGAGCCACTCTGGCGCTGAGAGCCTTGCCTGGCCACCACATCGTGAGCTCCAGTTTTGGCGCTCAATCGGCAGTAATGCCAACGAATAATAGTTAAGGAAATATCATTGCCACAGAGCAATCAATATGGCCAGGTGAGTTGGCTTCATGCAATCGACGTCAATGATGAAGGTAATATTTTCCTCTCCGGCATTGTTGGCAATCATATTCAGAAATGGAAATTAGGTAGGTCCGAGGTAAAATAAGAACGTGGAGAGAACTAATAATAGACTCTAACTTTTCCGTCTGAGTCTTGTATTTCCACTACTTTCTTTTCCTGGCTGTTGCCTCGATTTCAATGAGCGATTCATCCATTGGTAGTTGAGTCACAATGGTTCATCACAGCCGCCGCGTAGGGGCAGTTCCGATGCATCGAATAAAACGTCGATATCCTCCTGCGACGTCGCGCGTCGAATGTCGTCGAGCTGCTGAGATGATACATGTGGTGCGACCAGCTGCAGGAATTCGAACATATAGCGACGCAGGACAGCGTTCTTCCGATAGCCAATCCAGGTTGTGCTGCGAGGGAACAGACCCTCGGCATCAATAACCTGAAGGCCTTCTTTATCAGCACAGTCGGCCGCCATACTGGCGACTATTCCAACACCCATCCCCATGCGAACATATGTCTTGATGACATCTGCATCGCGGGCCGTGAATACCACATCGGGCTTCAGTCCTTCGTCAGCGAACGCGCGTTTGAGGGACGACTCGCCACCGAAGCTAAATACATACGTGACTAGCGGAACCTCGGCAAGATCTTGCAATGTTATCTTGCGGTCAAGCTTCGTAAGTGCGTGACCTTTTGGCACAACAATGGATCGGTCCCAGCGATAGCTCGGCACCAACAGCAGATTTTCGAACAGGTCGTTTGATCCAGTCGCAATAGCAAAGTCGATATCGTTCGCCGCGACCATGTCTGCGATTTGTTCCGACGTGCCCTGGTGTAAGTTCAAACTCACCTTGGGAAAACGCTTGCGAAATTCGGTGACTATCTGGGGCAGCACATAGCGGGCTTGAGTATGGGTGGTCGCGATCGACAGCGAGCCTTCCGCTTCTTGATAATAGTCCGACGCGAGACTGCGGATATTATCAACCTCGCGCATGATGATGCGGGCGCGGTCAATAACTTGAAGGCCGCCTACTGTGATGTCGCCGAGGCTCTTGCCTTTACGAGTGAACAACTGCATACCGAGCTCTTCTTCAAGCAGCTTGAGTTGCTTACTGACACCAGGTTGGCTGGTGTACATTCGCTCCGCGGCAGCGGTGATGTTCAAGCCGTTATCGACAATAGCGAGCAAGTATTTAAGTTGTTGCAGTTTCATACGTACCTTTCTCAGTCGTTCTTTGTGTAACCAGCATTAATCCGTTCAACTTCAAATCCTGAGTCGGACATGGTGGATTCATATAACTATATGCTATATAGGCAGAAACAGCCCGTCTTTTGGACTATCCATGCTCCGGATATAGTGACTGACCGTCATTTGCGGATAACCCAGTGGACTATTTTCCTGCCTTTCTTGATATTCGAAATCGCCCTTGCCTGATCGTAGGCGGTGGTGATATCGCCCTTCGGAAAGCGCGATTACTCAGTAAGGCCAGTGCTACCCTTACGATTATAGCGCCAAATATCAGTGGACCGCTGTCTGACCTTGCAGTCGAAAAAGGCCACCGACTGGCCAAGCGCAAGTTTCGATCGTCTGATGTTCTTGGTAATTGGCTGGTCGTTAGCGCTACCGGAAATGCCGCAGTTGAGGCGTCTGTGTTCAAGAGCGCGTGCAGCGCTGGTATCTTTTGTAACGGCGTGGATAGCGTGGCCAATTGCAGTTACATCACGCCGGCAATTGTCGATCGCAGTCCAGTCATCGTTGCTATAAGTTCGGGCGGTGCGGCGCCAGTGCTTGTGCGAAAACTACGTGGTCAAATTGAAACGATGCTGCCAAACGGAATTTCGCGGCTCGCCGCATTGGCGCGAGACTGGCGCGGACGAGTCGGCAAACACCTGGGTGATGTTCTTGCCCGACGACGCTTCTGGGAAGCGGTATTTGAGGGCCCATCAGCCCAGCTGGCTATAGCGGGTGATATCACCGCCGCTGAAATCGCGATGTCAGCGTTACTTGAAGATTCAAGCGTCCAACAGGATGGTGAAGCCTGGCTCGTCGGTGCCGGCCCTGGAGATCCTGGCCTCTTAACCTTGCGCGCACTACAGATTATGCAAACGGCCGATGTGATTGTTCACGATAGGCTGGTTTCAGGCCAAGTGCTGGACTTGGCCAGACGCGACGCGGATCTGATTTCGGTTGGTAAATCCCCGGGCTGCACTGCTAATTCTCAAGAACAGATCAATGCTCTATTGGTGGAGCTGGTTAGTTCTGGAAAAAGGGTTTGCCGTTTAAAGGGTGGTGACCCTTTTATTTTTGGTCGAGGGGGCGAAGAGATCGCGGCACTATCAAAAGAAAATTTGAAATGCCAGGTTGTTCCAGGGATTACTGCTGCGGCTGGTTGTGCAGCGTCCGCGGGTATTCCTTTGACGCATCGTAACGTGTCTCAGTCCGTCGCTTTTGTAACCGCACATGGCAAAGACTCGATCGATAATCTCGATTGGGCATCTCTCGCCCGAGATAAACAGACGCTCGCTTTCTATATGTCCGTCAAACGTCTGTCAGACCTCATGAATAATCTGATCGAAAACGGTCGTTCTGCGGCTACCCCTGTGGCCTTCATCGAAAAGGGTGCTACGCCCGAGCAGCGGGTTATCCGTGGAACACTGGGGCAGTTGACGCTCCTGGCCGAGGCACATCGGATTGTGGCTCCCGCCATACTCATTGTTGGTGAAGTCGCTGCGTATGGAATTGCAGAGGTGGGGGATGACCGATACATGCCCGTAAAATATACTAACCCTGACTACATGATCACTCAAAAAGGCTAAGAAAATGATCTACAACAGCATTTTGGAAACAATTGGAAACACACCTATTGTACGCCTCAATCGGATGGGTCCAGACCACGTCGACATGTATGTGAAGGTTGAGTCATTTAACCCATTGGCATCGGTCAAGGATCGCCTAGCGTTCGCAATCATAAATGATGCCGAAAGGCGCGGTACCTTAAAGCCGGGCCAAACGGTGGTCGAAGCAACATCCGGAAATACTGGCATCGCACTTGCAATGGTCTGCGCCGTTAAGGGACACCAGTTTGTTGCGACGATGTCGGATTCATTCTCTGTCGAACGACGCAAAATCATGCGTGGCATGGGTGCAAAGGTCATTCTCACACCAGCGGCGGAGCGCGGTACGGGAATGGTAAGAAAAGCAGAAGAACTTGCCAAAAAACATGGCTGGTTTCTTGCCCGCCAGTTCGAAAACGAAGCAAATCCGGAGTACCACCGACAGACCACCGCTCCCGAAATATTACGAGACTTTGCGGGTGGGCGACTCGACTATTGGGTGACCGGCTACGGAACCGGCGGCACGATGACCGGTGCCGGTGAGGTTCTGAAAGCGGCCCGCCCGGACATCGAAATAGTGGCAGTCGAACCAGAGGCTGCGTCGCTACTCTCCGGCGCTGATTGGGCGCCGCACAAAATCCAGGGCTGGACGCCGGACTTCATTCCGAAGGTTTTGAATCGGGAAATTTATGATGATCTTTTAACTGTAACGGATGAGCGCGCAATCGAAGTTTCGCGTGAGTTGGCGGCCCGAGAAGGCATTTTCACCGGGATTTCGTCGGGGGCAACTTTAGCCGCCGCTTTAGCTACAGCAGAGAAGGCTCCGAAGGGATCCGTGATTCTGGCGATGCTGCCGGATACCGGTGAGCGTTATTTGAGTACGCCATTGTTCGAAGGCGTTAATGAAGGCTCAGATAATGACTGGCTGGAAAGTTTGTGATCCAGCGCATCAAAGATGCACGTAAATTTCTGATTTAAAATAAGAAGGTACTTGTCGATCATTAGGTGATACTGCGAGAGATACGCGGTGATCGTAACAGTGTCGGTGCGGGACTCGGTTGGTTAGACTGTGAGCATGGGGACGGATACAGTACCAAATATTAGTAACTTGCCGGAGGTGCTGCAGCCAGCAGTGTCACTTTGGTTCGAAAAGTTTGCCGAGCATGACATCGTTCTCCCGGATGAGATTGTCGCTTCGGTTTCTCGATTGGTCGCCTGTAGCGAGTTCGCCGCCAAAGTAGTGCTGCGCGAAGCGCAGTGGTTCGCGAATAACGTGGCGTCATTTTCGAGGCCTGCTATTGATGTAGGGCTAGATAATTTCGTTCTGAACATCGCATCAAGCGATGCGGACGCCGCAGTGGTCAAATCAGAATTGCGGCGATATCGAAACCGCTCCCTGCTGCGAATTTTATGGCGGGAAATTCAGGGTCAGGCGGATCTGGACGAAACGTTACAACAACTGTCGCTGCTGGCAGATCGGCTTCTCGATGCTGCGATGCGCTACGCAGAAAAACAACTAATGCCAAGATTCGGCCGCGTTCGAAGCGCTACCGGTGAGATCGTGCCGATGGTCGTTCTCGGCATGGGTAAGCTCGGTGGGCGCGAGCTGAATTTCTCATCCGATATTGATATCATATTTTGCTTCACTGAGGACGGTCAGACTGACGGCGCACGGATGCAGAGCGCGCAGGAATACTTCACGCGACTATCACGTCAGGTCATCGCACTACTAGACGAAGTCACTGTCGATGGCTTCGTATTTCGAGTTGATACTAGATTGCGGCCTTTCGGAGATAGCGGGCCACCGGTTGTGAGTTTCGCCGCACTCGAGTCTTATCTGCTTAAGCATGGCCGCGATTGGGAGCGCTATGCCTACGTGAAAGCGAGAGTCGTTGGTACACAGCCGCCAGAGAAGATTGCCGCCGAACTCAACGACAATATGATCAGGCCCTTCGTGTACAGGCGTTATCTGGACTATGGCGTATTCGAATTTGTGCGAGAGATGCAGGACATGATTACCGCCGAGGTTCGACGGCGTGAGCTCCAGGACAACGTCAAGCTGGGTCCGGGTGGTATTCGCGAAGCGGAATTCATAGTGCAGGCCTTGCAACTCGTTCGAGGCGGTAGTGAGCCGCAGTTGCAGGGCTGCGAATTTCAGAAAGTGTTGCCATTGCTGGTGAGCGAGCGAGGCATCAGCCAGCCAGACGCCGACGAAATCCTCAATTCGTACAGGTACCTACGTCGACTCGAGAACTTCATTCAGGCGATTCGTGATGAGCAAGCGCATGAGTTACCAGCCAACGATATAGATCGAGCAAGATTATGCCTAGCGACACGTTCGGAATCCTGGGATGCGCTCATTGTCGAGCTTGACCGACATCGTCATGCGATATCAGCGCAGTTTAACGCCGTCGCATTTCGTGGCCGTAGTGACGAGAATCCAAAATGGCAAGTCTTCGGACGACTCTGGAATACGAGCGCGTCGGCAAGTGACTGGAGTAAAGCACTAGACTCCAAATTTGCGGACGAACTGGCAACTGGGATCGTCGCGTTTGCATCATCATCAGCAGTGCAACAAGTCGACTCAGTATCAGGTGGACGATTACAGCGCTTCCTTCCCATTCTGATTGAGCGAATCTTGGAGTCAAAGCGCCCGATTGTAGCGTTGTCACGAACACTGGCAGTCACCGAGAATATCCTACGTCGCAGTGCCTATCTCGCGCTATTGAATGAAAATCAAAATGCGTTGTCACGACTGGTAGACCTTTGTGCCCGAAGCCAGTATGTCGCTGGACAAATTGCGCGCTACCCAGTTCTGCTTGATGAGTTGCTGGATCCGAGAATCCATTCCTCCAGTGTAAGTAAGGTGGATTTATCACTCGAGCTTCAGCAGCGGCTTGGCGGCGCGGGTAACACCGACAGTGAGGCCGAAATGCAGACTATCGCTCAGTTCCAGCGAGCGGTGATGTTTCGCATCGCTGTTGCCGACTTTAATGGCAAGCTGCCCATTATGAAGGTCAGTGATGCGCTGACCTGGCTTGCCGAGGTGGTGCTGGACGAAGCTCTGCGCGTTGCATGGAATGACCTAATCGAGCGTCATGGGACGCCACACTATGTCGTGGACGGCACCCGTCGTACCGCGGGTTTCGGTATTGCGGGTTACGGGAAATTGGGTGGCCTCGAACTGTCTTACGGTTCCGACCTCGATATCATTTTCCTGCACGACTCGAAAGGTGAGCAACAAACGACGGACGGAGATAAGCCACTTAACAATATGATGTTTTTCGGAAGACTCGTGCGTCGCCTGGTGCACTTCCTGACGACTCAAACTGGCTCAGGCGAACTTTATGAAATTGATACTCGATTAAGGCCAGATGGACGTTCAGGCTTTCTTGTGAGCAGTACAGATGCGTTTGAGCGCTATCAGGAGGATAACGCCTGGACTTGGGAACATCAGGCACTTCTGCGAGCTCGTGCCGTGGCCGGCAGCGACAAAATCGCAGACGAGTTCGAGCGCATTCGCCGAGAAACACTGTCTGACAGAGTGCGCCGGGACCAGCTCCGAGATGACGTGATCATGATGCGAAAACGAATGCGTAAAGAGCTCGATTGCAGCGACGAAAAGGTGTTCGATTTGAAAAACGGAGGCGGCGGCCTAGGCGACATTGAGTTCTTGGTTCAATACCTGGTACTTAAGGAGGTACGCTCGCATCCGGAGGTTATTACTTATTCTGACAACATTCGCCAGCTGGATGCGTTGATCGCAGCAAAGATTCTCGCGGAGGACATAGGTGAGCGTTTGCAAGATATTTACAGAGACTACAGATTGTACCTCCACTATCTTGTCCTTGATGGGCAAAAGCCGCAGTGCGATGTCGGGCGCTTCACTAAAGAGCGCAATTTCGTCAAGTCGATCTGGAAGCAACGGCTGGGTTAAAGCGCATTGTCGTGGCCGCGAACCAATTCAATGCTTTATAATTAGGACTTCAACCAACGAGATGACTGAGAGCGCTGTGGCGGTAAGAATAGGCACGATTGATCAGAAACTGATTCCGGCGAATGCCCAGAATAAATATGGAGTGCGAGCGAGGGAATTGCCTTTGAGCTGTCCGATGCCCGGTATGTATTTGTGGAATTCACATCCCAAGGTCTACCTGCCGATTGAGGCGACCGGTGAAGCGAAGTGTCCATACTGCGGCGCGCTATACGAAATTCTGAGCGACGACGAATAGGCTATTTGTGTATGTCATAACCGGCGACGCCGGACTCCAGATCGAAAAACGCATCGATCTTTCCCATGACTTCTTTAGCAGTGATAAGTGCCATCGCATCCGGATGACGAATTCGTTGCCCCCAATGTAGCTGCTCGACGGGTTTCCCCAAGTACTTTTGTGCAGCATCAGGATAGCGATTGACGGTAAGTTCACGCGAGGTAAACGGTCCGGTGCGCTCAGGATTGGACGTGGCATATAAGCCGAGCACGGGAGTGCTGAAGGCCGTCGCCATGTGCGCTGGACCCGAATCCGGGCAAATTAACAAATCCGCAGCTGCAATCAGTGCGGCAAGCTGCTTGAGCGATGTCTTGTCGACCAAATTCTCAGCCATAGCATTTTTCGAAAGTGCTGCTCCATACTCGATCTCGAGGTCACTTGTTCCACCGGTCAATATTACTCGGCATTTTTTCCTGTTGAGATGCTCAATCGTTTTCGCGTAGTTTTCGACACTCCAGTTTCGAAAGTTTCTACTTCGATTGCTGCTGCAAGGACTAATGACGACAAGCGGCTTATTGGGGCTCTGAAAGTTGGTGGAAAATTCCCGCTCATCATTACCAAGTGGTATGTCCCAGCGGATTGGCTTAGGTGTGGCCCCAATGGTAGATGCAAATGACATCATGGCTTCCAACACATGTTCACCATGAGTGGCTTCAATGCGACGACTTGTAAACAGCCATTGAAAGTCTTTTGCGCGCTTACGATCAAACCCGAGGCGAATTGGCGTTCGAATAATCGGGTAGAGGAAATTAACACGCATCGATGAATGCATACACAGCGCAATATCGAAGGTTTCTCCACCCAGTTTATTGCGAACGTCCTTATATGCCCCCCACCCCTTGGATTTATCGAAGATGATAAACTCGATATCCGGGATATTCGCCATGAGTTGAGCTTCTGTCTTACCGATAATCCATGTGATACTTGCGCTTGGCCAGTTATCCTGAATACGGCGCACAACGGCCAGTGCATGACACGTATCACCGATCGCGGAAAGGCGAATGACACATATTTTTTCTGGCTGCGTTTTTAGAATCAAATCCGACAATAGAGAAGGACGGACCCGTTGACCGAAACCGTCGAGAGAACCAAGAACGGCGCTATCCTATACGATAAGGCGATTATCAACCAGATCTCGGCCGAACGATTTACAGCTGGCGGCTGGCCGCACTCTGAAGTATTGACCGGATCGCTGCGTTCCGGCGGCCGTGGTAATACGATGTTCGTCGGCAATATTCCTCGCCAGTTCGTGCTGCGGCATTACAGGCGTGGTGGCTTGCTCGGCAAAATCGTTCGCGATTCCTACGTTTTTGCAGGTGAAGATCTGACGCGCTCATTTAAGGAATGGCGCTTGTTGGACAAGCTGGCGACGAACAACATGAATGTTCCGCGCCCAGCGGCGGCGAGATTCTACCGTCGCGGCACTTTCTACACGGCAGACCTCATCACAGTTCGCATACCCGACGTCATTCCGCTATCGCAATACATAGCGAAAAAGGATCGCGGCGAAGCGTTTTGGCGGTCGGTCGGTCAGGCAATTTGGAAGTTCCATGAGGCTGGTGTTTATCATGCAGATATGAATGCCTACAACGTACAGGTCGACAAAGACGGGGATATTTGGATGCTCGACTTTGATAAGGGTTCGTTGAAATCACCAGGGCCCTGGCAGCAAGAAACCCTCGGTCGCCTGCATCGGTCGCTGGTGAAAGTACTCGGACTGGACCCCAAACTGCATTTCTATGCAGCGAACTGGGAGGAGTTGCTGGAAGGCTACTTCGACGCGTCGAAATCTGCGTAGTAGTCCGGGTAGTCGTCAGGTAGGTCCTTGAATTTACGGTGAACCCAAAAGTATTGCTCCGGACATGTGCGTATATGCTCTTCGAGAATACTGACATACCGGCGTGTATCGGCCACAGGGTCATCACTAGGGAAGTTCTCGAGTGGCGCCAGCAATGTGATCTCATAAGTGCCATCTGGCAATCGCCGAGAAAAAAATGGAATCGCAATCGCCTTACCTAGCCGAGTCAATGTCGATGTGGCCGTTGTGTGCATGGACGGCACGCCAAAGAAATCGATGATTTCCGCGCCCTTTCGATTGTAGCTCTGGTCTGGCGCGTACCACACCGTTCGGCCAGCGCGCAGATTACGAACCATTTTCTTGATGTCGCGTTTCTCGATCGTATTGGTGACCGAACGCTCGCGACCGCTGCGTTGAATTTCTGTAATGAAGTCACTCCGGTTCCTCCGATAAACGCCGTCGAACGGTAGGCTGATGGCGAGAACGCGACCGCTCACTTCCAAAGTGGTGAAATGGGCGGCCAGAAGAATAGCGCCACGACCATCCTCCTTGGCTTTTCTCAGGTGCTCGATTCCTTTGATGACTGTAATCGACTGGAGATGTTTATCACTAGCCCATCGGCCAAGACCCATTTCGACGAGCATCATGCCCAGTGCTTTGAAATGCTCAACGACCAGAGCATGACGCTCTTGAGGGCTCATCTTGGGAAAACAAAGTTCAATATTGCGTTGGACGATGTGACGCCGCGAACTGCTAACACAATACGCCAGCCGGCCTAGTATCCGCCCCATTGCAAGAACGGCCCGGTGTGGCAGTAGGCAGATAAGCCGTAGCACTCCCATAGCAAACCATATTGGCCAGTATTTCGGAGCTCGATAGCTACTAAGGGGTTTTCTATCTTCAGTCATAGCGACTGAAGTTTACTCGGACATGCTGTCCACGTAACTATCATCGACGGTTTTTCATATGACATCGACATCCTCCTCGCTGGCGGAAACTTCATCGGTTTCAATGCCAACATGAAATATGGCGCGGTTTGGCATGGCAGCTTGATTTCATGCTATACCGATGATTCTATAGGAATAGAATGATCGCAATTCGGTTCTCGCATTACTCATTAGGTCTGTCATTGGGCCGAACAAGCCACCCTTGCGAATAGCGCTGCCCAGAGAGACGTCAGACAGGAGGATGCCGCCATTATCTACATGCTATCTATGAAGAACGATAAATCGCCTCATAGGCGTATTCTGTGCGTCATGACAAGCGCGCTTCGGGGCGTGTTCTGCCGGTGGAAGGTTTGTTGGCCTAGGTCGATGAGGTTCAATATCAAGACAATCTTCCCGCTCATGATTCTGCTGTTTCCCAGCCTGATTCAGGCCGCAGAATTTCCTATTGCGGACGAGGTTGTTATCGACAAATCAGATCGTGAGCTGTATTTGCTGAATGATGGCGAGATTTTCCGCACTTTTAAAATTGCTTTGGGGATTGTTCCAGAAGGTGATAAAAAGGCAGAGGGCGATTTTAAAACGCCTGAGGGTCGATACCTCTTGGATACACGTAATCCGAACAGTGACTATTTCTTGTCGATTCATATTTCATATCCCAACGCTGCCGACCGTCAGGAAGCTAGGAACGATGGTGTGTCGCCGGGCGGAGCTATCATGATTCACGGCCAGCCTAATGAGCCTAGCCGGTCAGAGGCTTACTATAGGACGCAAGACTGGACCAACGGCTGCATCGCCATCTCGAACTCTGACATGATCGACCTCTGGTTGATGGTCGGCGACAATACCCCCGTAGAAATTCGTCCTTGATGGATCACAGGTCAGTTATCTCACCACAGGCCTATTGGTCAGAGGCTACCTAAAGAAACTACCCTGCTATACCTGATATGGCCTTGAAATAGCCTGTGAAGGCTATATCGTTTGTATCCCTTTTATTACGTCGGGAGACGATTGCGTGAGCGACAAGCGTGAGACCCTTGGGTTCCAAACTGAAGTTCGTCAACTACTGCAGCTGATGATTCATTCTTTATACAGCAACAAGGAAATTTTCCTTCGTGAGCTGATCTCCAACGCCTCTGATGCGACGGACAAGCTGCGCTTTGAAGCGTTGGCCAACTCCGACTTACTGACTGAGGATACTGAGTTGGGTATCAAGATCGAAGTCGATAAAGAGCAGCAGACATTGTCTGTGATCGACAACGGAATTGGCATGTCCCGAGATGAGCTCATTGACAATCTTGGCACGATCGCCAAATCGGGTACTGCGGAGTTCTTGGAGCAGATGACGGGTGATAAGCAGCATGATGCGCAACTGATCGGACAGTTTGGTGTTGGTTTTTACTCAGCCTTCATTGCTGCGGATAAGGTCACGGTTGAATCTCGCCGTGCAGGATTAGCAGCTGATGAGGCCGTTCGTTGGGAGTCTGAAGGCGAGGGTGAGTTCACGATCGAAAACATCGAGCGCGCTGAACGAGGCACGCGAGTTACTTTGCATCTCAAGAAAGATGAGTCCGAGTACGCGGAGTCATTCCGAATCCAATCATTGATTCGAAAGTACTCAGATCACATTGGCTTTCCCGTGTCTCTTACGGCGATCGGCGAAGAAGATGCAGAGACTAAGGTTGTCAATTCTGCGACCGCTCTGTGGACGCGCTCACGGTCAGACGTGACAGAGGATGAGTACAAAGAATTTTATAAGCATCTGTCGCACGATTTCGCAGATCCACTGACGTGGAGCCACAATCGGGTTGAGGGCAAACGTGAGTACACGAGCCTGCTGTATATTCCAAGTGCTGCACCGTTTGACATGTGGAATCGCGAGGTACCCAAAGGACTGAAGCTGTACGTACAGCGCGTCTTTATCATGGATGATGCTGAGCAATTTTTACCTTTATACCTGCGCTTCGTGAAGGGTGTAGTGGATTCGTCGGATCTTCCCCTAAACGTATCGCGAGAGCTGCTGCAACAGAATCCGGATCTCACGTCGATGCGCTCTGCTTTGACACGTCGCGTATTGGATATGTTGAAGAAGATTGCGGGTGATAAGGACAGCTATCAGAAGTTTTGGGGTGAATTCGGTCAAGTGCTAAAGGAAGGTGTAGTCGAAGATCATAGTAATAAGGACAAGCTTGCCAAATTACTCCGTTTCGCGACAACGCAAAACGGCAACGACACTCAGGACCAGTCTTTGGATGACTATCTTGAAAGAGCAAAAGAGGACCAGGACAAGATCTATTATATTCTTGCCAAGAATTATGCGACTGCCGTAGCCAGTCCGCATATCGAGCGGTTGCGAAGCCGTGGCGTCGAGGTCTTGTTGCTGACTGACCGAATCGATGCTTGGCTGGCAGATGGTCTGACCGAGTATGAGGGAAAGGTGCTTGTTGACGTTGCTCGTGAAGCACTTGATATACCGGAAGAAGATGACGAAAAAGCGCAAGACAAACTCAATGATGAGAACAAGAAATTGTTGGAGAAGATGCAAAATTTGCTGAGTGAGCGTGTCGCGGCGGTTAATATCAGTCGCAGGCTTGTTGATTCGCCAGCCTGTGTTGTTGCCAGTGATCAGGATCTGAATCCTCAGGTACGTCGTATGTTGGAAGCCAGTGGACAGGAGTTGCCAGAGTCGAAACCGATTCTTGAAATAAACATCGAGCATCCACTTGTAATACGACTTTCTGGCGAGGAAGATGACAGTCGCTTTGAAGCGCTGTCTAATATCGTCCTCGATCATGCGCTGTTGGCGGAAGGCTCACAGCTTGAAGATCCTTCGCAATACGTACAACGCATGAATGCCTTTTTGCTAAATGACAACGATTAAGCTGGCCATGGATGATTCCGATAATAATGAACTGCGAGCGAAACTAGATGATGAGCAGTTTCAGGTAACTCAAAACAAGGGTACCGAACGAGCGTTTACCGGCAAGTATGTGGACCATAAGGCTCAAGGAATATATCGATGTGTTTGTTGTGACACGGAGCTGTTTAGCTCCGAGCAAAAATTCGATTCGGGTTCTGGGTGGCCTAGTTTCTGGCTACCACTGGCGGGTGATACGGTACAAACAAAAATCGATACGAGCCATGGCATGACGCGGAGCGAGGTGGTTTGCAAAAACTGCGACGCACACCTTGGCCATGTTTTTGAGGATGGCCCGCAACCGACTGGCTTGCGATACTGCATCAATTCCGCGTCATTGGACTTTAGGGATTCTCAAGAATGAAAAACCAACTAATAGTAGTGATTATTTTTACTTTTTTTACATTGACTGCCTGCAATATGGCTGAAAATAATGATGTGGCTGAGGATGAAGCTATGACTAATGAAGAGACAGGCAGCGAAGCAGCGACTGCAGAATGCGCAGCTGCAGATGAATCGGGCCTAATTCAGGTTGCTCCGGGACTGAGTGCAAGAGTTGTTAAGAAAGGATTTGGTCGTAGCGCAGTTGCAGGCGACTATGTTGATACCAATGTTTGGCTATGGCTTTACGACGAGTCGGCAGAGGACAAGCATGGCGCGTTTATCTGGGAGTCAGGCAGTACTGTATTTCAGTTTCAGCTCGGTGCTGGACAAGTGATCAAAGGTTGGGATCTTGGTGTTCCGTGCATGCTCGAAGGCGAAACACGTGAGCTTATTGTTGACGGAGACTTGGCATACGGTCCGTCAGGGCGTGGTGAAATCCCTCCCAATGCCACTTTGATTTTCACAATTGAACTCTTGAAATTGACGGCGCCAGACTAGTTTGTCTGTTGGTCCGTTTGGAGTTTGATGTCGATTCGACGGTTGAGACTGCGGCCGTAATGAGTCGCGTTGTCAGCGATGGGCAGGGAAGAGCCGGCTGAAGATACGAACAGGCGATCTTTGTTGATACCGCCATGGGCGATATAGTCGCTAACAGCCGCTGCTCGTTTCAAGCTTAGTCGTTGATTCCATTCGTCGCTTCCGGACGAGTCGGTATGACCCGTAATGGAGATCATCGTTGCCGTACAGACGTCAGCCAGCGCGACGACTCGATTGAGGCGAGGGTAGGCTGAGTCCAGAAATTCAGCGGTGGATTCCTCAAAATTTATCGCTCCGGTGACAAGCGCCTTGGCTGCCATTGTACAGGCCTGTTTAGTGTCTATCGTCGGGTCGATATAGAGCATGTTCGCGCTAACAGATACCCCTTCTGGAAGGACTATTCGGAGGGCCTCTAGATGGCTCTTCCATACGACTTCCTTGGTCGTCACTCCCCGGATGTCGATCTCATTATTTGTAAGCACTGCCTCTGAAGAGTTTGACTCAGCCAGCAGATAAAGTACTTTCATACTCAAGTCCTCCCACTGGTCGGGAACAATGCCAAGCGGCATAAAGTCTGTTTCAAGTGAGTGCTCTGAAAAGGATGCTGCTGCAACTTGTAGCAGACTCTGTTCGTGATTCGCGGACGCTGTATGGCCAGCAAGCCGCAATGTCCCACGCTGCCACCGAAAGTCAAAACGCGGTGTAGGAGCGGGCAGCGCAGTGTTGTTCGATCTGTCGAACGTGGCATCGAAGTTTAGCTTTGGAGCTGTGGCCAGACCACCGATAAGTAGGACGATGGCAATACACCTAAATACTGATATTTTGATCACGTAATTCCCGTGCCTGTCCTAACCAGTCTTCGCGATAAATGCGGCTGCGAAGTCCCTTTAAGCACCTGGCGATACGGTCGATATCATACTCACTCATCTCAGCGATTTGCTGAAATCGAAATATACCCATCTCATTGAGTGTTTTTTCGATTGCCGGTCCGACACCTTTTATCGCTTGCAACTTGTCGCGCATATCATTAGCAGAATCAGCAATTGGTCCATCTTCGACGGCCGATCCATTATCACGTACGGCTGCTTGGACATCGTCCATGATGTTGACCGCGAATTTTTCTAAGCGTGAACGACGATCTCGGAGAACCCATCCGACGATGGTACCGATAACAGCCATAACAGCGATTACCGTGATGTGTAGAACATTGAGTTCAAGCATCAATTGATTCCGACATTACATAAGGTCATAATTTTACAGCAATATTCACGAATCTATCCACTCTGGAAAGCCCGATGTCCAAACGACCTTATTCCGAAAGACTGTTTATTGATGGCCCTGCCGGCCGCTTAGAGGCAATTTTGGAGCTTTCGGCTGAGCACTCACCACTCGGTAGCGTCGTTGTTTGCCATCCACACCCGCAACATGGCGGTACTATGCACAATAAGGTTGCCCATACTTTGGCTCGCGCGTTCGTCCGGTTAGGGTATGCCGTGCTTCGTTTCAACTTCCGGGGAATAGAAAGCAGTGAAGGTGAGTATGACGAAGGTGTGGGAGAACTTGATGACGCTTTGGCCGCCATTTCATGGATGCGCGCTCGGGATCCCGGCACGAGACTGTGGCTTGCGGGGTTTTCTTTCGGCGCCGCGATCGCTGTAGATGCTGCTATCGATACCACTGTCGACGGTCTCGTGAGTGTCGCGCCTGCAATCACTCGATGCGCATCAGGTCCTCTGGCTCAACCAGAGTGCCCATGGCTAATCGTTCAGGGTGATCAGGATGAGCTTGTCGATGTCGAGAAAACCGTTGAATGGGTAAACGGCCTGCTGCCTGGGCCCGAACTATTGATCATTTCCGGTGCCGAGCATTTTTTTCACGGTAGGTTGGTTGAATTGCGCGAAGCGGTCGCAGAGTTCGTCATCGAATCGCAGACATAAAAAAGCCGGGCGACCCCGGCTTTTCAGTTTGAAGAGGGAATTTACACTTCAGACCATATCTTTCAAGCCCTTAAGGGTAGAAACCTTAATAACTTTCGATGCAGGCTTTGCCTTGAATATCATTTCTTCACCGGTGAATGGGTTGGTTCCCTTGCGAGCTTTGGTGGCTGGCTTTTTCACAACACGCATTTTTAATAGACCTGGGACTGTGAACATGCCTGCGGCACCGCGGCTACCGAGATTCTTCTGAATCTGTCCATTCAGTGATTCGAAAACTGCTATTACGTCCTTGCGCGTCAAACCGGTGTCGTCAACAATCTGTGCGTAGATTTCGGATTTGGTTGGTGGCTTCTTGGTGTTTGCTGCCATGAAAAAATGACTCCTAAAAAATAATAAACTGGGCTTATACCCTCGATGAATTCTGCGCGACGATAACACATGTTTTCAATATGTATAATAGAAAAAAGGCCTTTTAATTAAGGCCTTTTTAGAGTAGTACGAATTGATCTAGTCGCTGTAGAACTGCCGTTCGAATCGTACTGTAGAAGGCGCATCCTCGCCTTCGGGTTTGATGCCGATATCAAACACCAATACTTCGCGATTCGCTACGGTGGTGTCACCGATATAATAAATAGCGATAACATCATCGGGTTCTTCAATCTTGCGCATGGTGATATTTTTCAGTTGACCGGCAAGATTGACCGCCTTTACGATGACCTCGGCCATAACTGGTAAGTTGTCAGATTCTCGAATTATCGAAACATTGAGCATCGCCCGATTCTTGCTGCGAACGATGTCGTATTCGCGGGCGACTGCAGGAAGCAACTGGTCGGTTGACTGGGCACTGAAGTATATGATGTGGTTCCCGATGTCCGCGGATGTCGCACCCGCAGGTTGTGCCTCAGGTATATCAGCCGAATTACCAAGGCCACCGCACGCCGAAAGCAGCGCGAGCAGCGACAGAGAAGTTAATAGCGTTCCTTTGTTCATGCCCACCCCTTAGTCTAAAAATACTAATAAACCATTACACCCGGATGCGAAATTACTAATTGTGCTGCAACTAGACGTTCGACGGCAGGAGCCCACCAATCAGAATATTAAATGCGAATAAGCCAATGATTGCGAGCATTGGCGTTAGATCGATTCCACCCAACGGAGGGATCAATCGCTGCAAAGGTCGCAATACAGGATCCGTTAACGTTCCGATAATTGCCGTGGCCGGATTATACTGCCCTGGAGACATCCAACTGAGTACGGCTCGGATCAGAATCGCGTAAGCAAAAATATTTACCGAGAGCATTGCTAATTTTATGATTGCCGACACAAAAATGCTCGATGCACTAGCGCGTCCACCGACGATGAGCAAGACTAGAAAAATTGCGAGGCATTGAAAAGTGACCGTCACGAGAACAGTGGCTGTATCTAGTCGGCCAATGGCGGGGATGAGTCGACGCAGCGGAAGTACTAGCGGTGACGTGAGTTTAAAGATCCCTTGCGCCAATGGATTCCTGAAATCTGCGCGCAGCAGTGGCAGCCAGAACCTCAGCAGTAGAACGAGTACATAGAGGCTGGTTAACGCGTTTACGATATAGACTAAAGCCGTGGAAACATTTGTGGGCATCAATTAATCCTTGGCATCTTCATGAGCTTGGTCCGCGAGATCTTTCGCCCGATCACGTGCTGCGGTAACGGCGGCCGTGAAGGTATCACGAAAATTAGTGTTATCGAGATAGTCAAACGCTGCGGCCGTAGTGCCACCCGGTGAACGTACGCGGGCGATCAGCGTATCCATAGTTTCACCCGATTGCTCGGCCATTTCACTGGCGCCGCGCGCAGTTTCGAGCACGAGAGCGAGTGCTGATTTAGAGTCGAGCCCCATGTCTTTTGCTACTGTCACTAGCATGTCTACCAGCAGGTAAAAATAAGCCGGCCCGCTTCCGGAAACAGCCGTTACCGTATCAATATCATCCTCAGTCGATACAGAAATAACCGGCCCAGTGGTTGAGATAATGCAGCTCGCTGCATTCCGTTCTTCTTCGGAAGTTCGCTCATTGGCATACATGCCGGAAATGCCTAAGCGCAATAAAGCCGGCTGGTTAGGCATGACTCGTACGACTGAGAGTCCACCGCCCAGCCATGTATCGATATCACCGCTACGCACGCCAGCAGCTATCGAGATAATTAGCGGTCTTGTGATTTGCACGGCATCTCTGAGCGGCTTACAAACCGTAGATAGGATCTGCGGTTTTACGGCTAGTACTAGACATTCAGCTTGTTTTGCAACATCCAGATTGTCTGCTCGAATAATAGTTCCCGGAAATTCATTAGCCAGGCGATCGCGGTTTTGTGCGAGTGGATCCGAAATCAAAATATGTGAGGGCTCGTAGCCTGCAACCAGCATTCCACCGGCTAAGGCTCGAGCCATATTGCCACCGCCGATAAAAGCGACCTTTCCGTAGTCCATTTTTGCATCCATCCTCTAGTATCTTTCGCCAAACAATGCGGTACCGATTCGTACAATGGTTGAGCCTTCGAAAATGGCGGCTCGGTAGTCGCCACTCATACCCATCGATAATGTGTCGGTGTCTATTCCGCCAGAACGTAACTCATCTGCCAACTCTTTTAGCTGTTTGAAAGGTACTCGCTGATCAGTAAACTCAGTCCGTACGGCCGGCAAGCACATCAAGCCGCGCAACGCGATGTTCGGTAATTGTGTACAGATATAGGCCAACTCGGACAGTGTCGACACATCGGTGCCAGATTTCCCCAGCTCCTTATCAATATTGATTTGCAGGCAAATATTCAACGGGCCGAGTGATTCTGGCCGCTGTTCGCTCAGGCGTCGCGCCGTTTTCGAATTATCGACAGTGTGAACCCAGTCAAAGTTCTCAGCCACGCTACGTGTTTTATTGTTCTGCAGACGCCCGATAAAGTGCCAGACTAGATCCATATTTCTTGTCTGTGCAATTTTTTCGAGTCCCTCTTGGACGAAATTTTCGCCGAAATCGCGCTGGCCTGCGTTGGCAGCATCGATAATCTTCGAAATAGACTGTTTCTTGCTCACAGCGAGCAATTTTACAGCTTGAGGGTCGCGATCGACCTCAATAGCTGAAGATGCCAGAAAATCTTTGATTATTGCTAGGTTTTCCGTGATTCCAATCACGCTTTAGTCCTATTGCTTCACTATATTAGGCTCAATTCTGCGCCGGGTTATGATAAGTCCTGCCTCGTCAAAAGAGGGAGAAATATGGCCGTCGACGTAGCTCATCTTTTGTCGTTCACGATATAGAGCAACGTCTCGGACCTGCATTTGTCTGGGGGCGTGCCGCTTATGATTCACGTTGATGGCGACATAAAGTGAGTTAATATGCCGACGCTCACCCACAAAGACGTCAATAGCATGGTGTACGACATCATGAATGACAAGTAGCGTAAGAATTACGAAGAATTTCTGCCGCTACCAAACCACTGTAGCGGCATCGAAAACTGGTCCGTCGACACAGACTCGCTTCATGGCATCGCCGTCAGGTGTACTGATTTTGACTGTGCAACCGGCACATCCACCAACAGCGCAAGCCATAAACTCTTCCAAAGACACTTGGCATGGCACGCCATATCTTTCAGCAAGTGATGCCACAGCTCTCAGCATCGGTGTTGGGCCACAAGAGAATATTCCGACTTCGGTGAGTTCATCGCTGGACAAGGTCGATAGCCATCGGTCAGCAAGGTCGGTGACGTAGCCGTCGTAACAACCGTCGAACCCGGCAAGAGTCGCGAGTCGGCAGGAAATACCCCAGTCCTCCATGAGCGGCACCGTTGCAGTGATTTCATCGTCAAGCCATGGTGTTTTAATATTTGAGCGCTGCAGCTTGAACGGGAACGGTAGCTCAGAGCCGAGAATCGCAAGCGGCGCCCAATCACTTCCTTGCCGTCTCAGATGATCCGCGATGTGTACTATCGGGGGAATTCCGACACCACCGCCTATTAGTAAGGCTCTCGGTCGCTCTTTAGATAGACGAAATGGCTGTCCGATCGGCCCGAGTACGCTGACAGCATCCCCCGGACCTTTCGTCGATAAGCTCTGAAGTCCGTGGCCGACGATTTTGTAGAGGATGTCAAGACAGTCGTCTTCGACACGCATGATCGATAAAGGGCGGCGCATCGGCAATGCTTCGTCACATGTAATGTGCACGAAACTACCGGGCTCTGCTTTTGCCGCACACTTCGGTGCGCGAATACGCATGATGAACTGGTTGCCAGGAAATTCATCGACATTAATTATCTCGCCGCTTTCGACGTAAATTGTATTACGATTTCGCTGCGCGTTTTTTTGATCGGCAGTCGTCACCGTGCGTTCATCATCTTGCCTATGCGGTCAAGTACGGCCATTCGAACTGCAACGCCATTCGTCACCTGTTTCGTGATCACAGAGCGTGGGCCATCAGCGAGTGTGCCCTCAATTTCGATGCCACGATTCATCGGACCCGGATGCATCACAATCGCATCGGGTTTCGCATACACAAGGCTGTCGTGACTAATGCCATAGTTGGCGAAGTACTCATTAATACCTGGCACACCGTCAAGATTACCGATGCGTTCGCGCTGAATGCGTAATGCCATGACGACATCAGCATCCTTTAGGCCATCCGCCAGATTGTCGACGATGTGCGCGCCTGGGAAGCGATCCGCGTCGGGCGCCAGAGCAGCCGGTGAAACAAGTCGTAACTCCCCGATCCCCATTGTCTGCAATGCTTCAGATGCTGACATGGCAACACGCGAATGTTGGATATCGCCAACGATAGCTACCGTCATATTCCCAAAGTCATCGTTATGCTGACGAATCGTCATTAGATCAAGCAAACCTTGCGTCGGATGCGACACATCAGATTCGCCAGCGTTCAGAACACTGATGTGGTCATTAACATGACGGGCTATATAGGCTGGCACACCATCGCTGGCATCGCGAACGACCATCACATCGACATGCATGGCTTCTAGGGTGTAAATCGTGTCAAGAATGCTTTCGCCTTTCTTGCGTGATGACGTGTTCACATCCAAATTCAAGACGTCCGCACCAAGCCGTCGACCTGCTAGGTCGAATGACGCGCGAGTACGAGTGCTAGGCTCGAAAAAGAGGTTGCCAACTGTGCGGCCGGCAAGGGACTGGCTGCGTATCGGCAAAGAGCCTGGTGCTGCTAGGTATCTTTCGGCGTCGTCCAACAATTGGGTTAACAGCTCTGCCCCGATACCCTTGAGTGATAAAAAATGTCGCAGGTTGCCCCTCTCGTCGAACTGCAATTTGGTGTCATCTGGTTGCATCGCGGGGCATTCTACCCAGATGAGAGGTATCTTTCAGCTATAAATACTGCCGCAGCGCTATCTATCATTTCCTTGGAGATTCGGCCGCGCGTACCTGCTGCTCGCGCCGATTTCAGAGCCTGCTTTGCCTCGACTGAGGTATAACGCTCATCGACTGTGTCTATATCAAGCTCGTAGCGGCGTAGTTCTTTAATGAAAGACTCGACTGGTTTTTGCATTTCGCTTGGCGATCCGTCGGCATGGCTGGGCATGCCGACGACGATACCGGTCGGGCGCCATTCCTTGATAATAGCTGCGATTGCTGCGTGGTCGACACTCTCGTTGCGATTGCTAACAATCCCAAGCGGGGAAGAGGAACTGGTGACATCCTGACCGATGGCAACGCCTATCCGGCGCAGGCCGAAATCAAATGCGAGTATTGTTCTGGGTTGCGACAAATCAGGCGTGGCCGGCTTCTGGCGAAATACTAGCGAGATCGACGCCCAGAAGACGCGCCGCGGAATCCCATCGATCCGCAAAAGGTGTACTGAATACCAATTCCGGGGTCGCCGTGACGTTGAGCCAACAATTGGCCAGCATCTCTTCTTCGAGCTGTCCTGAATCCCATCCGGCATAGCCGATCGCAATTAGTGATTTTTGCGGACCAATACCTGTCGCCATTGCGTCGATAACGTCGCGCGATAAGGTCAACTGAATATCATCGGACACTGAAAGTGTGTTCTCAAAGCTATGCGTCTTGTCATGCAAAACGAATCCGCGCTCGGTGCCAATAGGTCCTCCGGACATAACGGGATTATTTGCAGCGACCGGGTCGACATCTTCAGCCGAAAGTTGGTCGAAAAGGCCGGAGAGTTTTAGGCTTAGAGGGCGGTTTATGATGATGCCGAGTGCGCCGTCATCGTTATGATCACAGATCAAGGTAACGGTCGAGCTGAAATTCGGATCTTCCATGCCAGGCATGGCGATAAGCAGTTGATTTGTAAGCAAGCTATCCGAATTCATGATCCTAGTATCGGCGCTCACGTCCCGTGACACAAGTCAGCATTATTCCTGATTACCGAATAGCCATTTATACTCGAAACGTACGATGTCATGTTCGGCCATTACTTCAGCGGGGAGGGGATCAAATGGCGAGGCCCGTTGTAAAATGTCGAGTGCGGCCAGATCCAGGATTGTTGAGCTACTGGATTTTCGAATGACAGCCTCCGTCAATTCGCCCGATGCGTCGATGGCCACCATCAAGGTCGGGCTACCAGTGATGTCATCGAGCTCGACCAGCTGCGGGATATAAGACTCGCCGACAGCCTCAATTCGACGCTTCCAGTTATCGAGATACGCGGCGATTACGGATTCGCGTGTGTCAGCACTGACAATGAGCTGTCGTAGCTTGTCGTCACTGATCAACATTGTTGCCTGGTCGTCCTGCGGCAGCGGCAGCGTTACTTCACTACCAGCCTCCATGATGATTGCCATGCTGGTCTCAAGCCGCGGGTCTGATCGTGGATCGATGTCAACTTGCCGGTCCGTTGAATCAGACGTTGCAAGCAACTCATCAGCCGAACGTACATGTTCCTTCGCATCCAATACAGACGTTCCATCATCCTGACCTCCATTATCGATCAGCACGGCGCTCTGCAGTGGTGCGGTTGGTCGCACCTGTTCGGTCGTATTGCCACCACCTTCCTGGCTCGCTTGCGCGAGATAAGCGGCCGCATCAGGCCGATCGATCTGTTGGTTCGTATCGGCAACGATCGTGACTTCAAGTGAAATAGCGCTCGCGAACTGATTCTCGAGCTCGGGATTAAAGGTGATGCCGATGATCAGAATGCCGTGCACAAGCGCTGCTAGGAAAAGCATAGCGGGCAGTCGATCGGGTACGGACGGCGAGTCAAGTCGCATCTTTTCGAGGGGGTCAGTATGCAGTACTAAATTGGCCATATTTGCGCAAATAATCCGCCATTTTTCTTACATAAATAAAGGGACTAGTTCCCAACGACTCTTTCTGGTGGCCGCCCGCTCACGGCAAGGCGCGCTCGATCGCATCAAACATCAGGCCTGCAATGTTGAGATCAAATTGCCGATCTAGTTCGCGGATACCCGTCGGGCTCGTCACGTTGACTTCAGTCATATAGTCACCGATTACATCTATCCCTGCGAACAGCACCCCCTGTTCTTTGAGCACCGGGCCCACCTGCGCACAGATGCGCATATCCGCAGCCGATAGCTCCTGGCCTCGTGTCGTAGCCCCGGCCACAATGTTGCCACGGTTATCGTCGCCGGTTGGAATGCGTGCGAGCGCATAGGGGACTGGCTCGCCGTCAATCAGCAGGATGCGTTTGTCGCCGTCCGCGATTTCCGGAATGAAAACCTGTGCCATCGCGAAGCGCCGTCCGTAATCTGTGAGGGTTTCAAAAATAACGTTAGCGTTGTTATCGCCTTTTCGCACCACAAATATTGAGCGCCCACCCATTCCGTCCAGAGGCTTAACTACAATTCGCTGATGCTCGGCGAGGAAGGATTTTATCTCATCCATGGATCGCGTTACGAGTGTCAGGGGAGTGCATTCTGGGAACCAGGCCGTATAGACCTTTTCATTCATGTCACGCAACGCCTGTGGCGCGTTGACGATAAGTGCGCCAGCGAGTTTTGCTCGATCCAATATATAGGTGGCGTAGACATACTCCATGTCAAAGGGCGGATCCTTGCGCATCAGTATCACGTCTAAATCGCCTAGATCGATTTCTTGCCGTTCGCCGAGATCGTACCAATCCTTGTCATCGTCGTGAACCGTGAGGCGCGTTGACACGCCGATAGCCTTTCCCGAAAGCATGCGCAAATCCCGCTGCTCAAAATAATGGAGCTCAGCATCACGCCGAGTTGCTTCGAGCAGCATAGCGAGTGAGGAGTCCTTTTTCGGCGTGATGGATCCGATCGGATCCATCACAATGCCAACTTTTAACGGGTTTTCTGCCATGTTTTGCGTTTCGGGAGTTGTTTCGAACGGAAGCGGTCAACTATACCGTGAAATCCACTGTAAGCATCCGAATTCTGATGATTTCGCATAACGCGGCGTATTTCATAGTAGAGGTTATATCAATATAGTAAAAGTTGGTTTCCAATGTGGAAATTTTGTTGTCAGCTAGCGTATCGGGGAGCCTTAATGGGCTAAAAATACTCGTCGTGGACGACAGCAAAACTATCCGCCAAGCAGCAGAAACACTTTTGTCAAAAGAGAGTTGCTAAATATTCATAGCGATCGATGCAGGCGTGACTAGCGTCTAGCGTAAATCGCCCCACATTGACTGCAAGACGGAGAGCGTCGCAATAGCTGCTGATTCCGTACGTAATACCCGCGGCCCCAAGGACACAGCTTGAAATCCAGAAACCTCGGCGTCGCCATACTCAGTTTCGCTAAAGCCACCTTCTGGTCCGATTAACACGCAGATTTTGGTTTCCGGCGCCGGAATCAGAGCTAGCGGCGCAGCGGCATTGGGTACGAGAACAACTTCGGCATCGACTTTCGGCGGTTTGCTTCCGAACCAGTTTTTCAAAGGTATTGGCATGTCGATCAACGGCTGGCGTGTGCGTCCTGATTGTTCGCATGCGTTGTCAGCAATTTTTTGCCAGTGATCGCGCCGTTTTTCGGCTCGATCAGATTTTAATTTGACGACGCCGTATTCCGTCAAGACTGGTGTAATACGTTTCACACCAAGCTCAGTGGCTTTTTGCACGACGAAATCCATGCGATCACCGCGCGATATACCCTGTACAAGATGAATTTTTAGCGGTGATTCGGTGCCTGGATCGATACTCATGCCGAGCGCCAGATTGACGCTACTTTTACTAATACTCGTGATCGTGGCAGGCCATTCTGGGCCGTCCCCATTGAATATCGTCAACGTGTCGCCAACACGCGCGCGCAGCACTTTGCCGAGGTATTTCGCTCGATCCCCGTCAAGTTCCAGCTCGACACCGTTGCTCAATGCGCTGGAAACAAATAGCCTCGTACTCATGTCTTTGAAATCATGCCTGAAGTCATCATGACTGGCGACTTTACAGTGAATCCGGAAACCGGGCTGATTAATCCAGCCCGGTTGTGCCCTAGTCCAAATCGAGATGCGCGACCAGGCGTTGGTGCCCTCGAATTGATCATACTGCATGGCATCAGTCTGCCTCCCGGTCAGTTTGGCGGTCCGGAAATAGAGGCGTTTTTTTTGAACGAGCTTGATTGGGGTGCCCACCCGTACTTTGTCGAGATCCGTGGAATGGAGGTTTCCGCCCACCTGCTTATTCGACGTGATGGCGATCTTGTACAGTTCGTGCCTTTCAATGAACGCGCATGGCATGCCGGCCAATCGCATTTTCGTGGTCGTTCGAGATGCAACGACTTTTCGATCGGTATCGAATTGGAGGGCGAAGATGAGACCAACTATAATGATCGTCAGTACAATGTGTTGTCCGCTGTATTAAAGGCTCTGATGGTGACCTACCCACAACTGACAATGCGTGAACTCGCTGGCCACTCGGATGTCGCTCCTGGCCGGAAGAGCGATCCAGGACCTGCTTTCGACTGGTTACGCTTGTATGATGCAGTTGAAGAATCAAGAGAGAAAAAAGACTAATGCACCTGATTGCTTTACTCATCGGGCTCACTATTGAGCGACTTGCAACACAGTTGTTTCCTTGGCGTCGCATGCGCTGGCTGGATCGAATTATTGATGCCGGATTTCGTCAAGCGGAGCGACTCGGAAGCTGGCCTGCAATTATTCCGGTAATCATCCTTATTGTCCTGCTGGCACTGCCTGTATTCGGGATCATTTATAGCCTTGGAGATACTTTGCAGGGCTTTACGTATTTGATCCTCTCGGTAGTCGTGCTGTTTTTTTCGATCGGACCGAAGGATATTGGCGAAGAGGTCGATGAGTACTGCAAAGCACTTAAAGCCGAGGATGAAGAGCAGATCCAAATCGCAGCGAAAGCCATTATCGAAGATGAGGTTCCTGCCGATGCGCGCGAGCGGATCGCGCGTGTTGAGGAAGCTGTCTGCGTGCAAGCAAATAACCGCTTGTTCACAGTCGTGTTCTGGTTTGTTGTTCTGGGCGCATTTGCGGGCTCGATCGGGCCTCTGGCCGCCTGGACTTATCGCGTCACAGACCTTGTTCGGCGTCGAGCTGTGTTCAGCGCAGCATTTGAGGAAGACTCTGGTGGTTTAGCTCGAATGCGTGACGCGGCGGCGTTTGTGCATGGCTTAATGGCATGGGTACCGGCTCGACTTACCGCTTTGGGCTACGCAACTGCAGGTCATGCGGATGATGCGATTGCCGCATTCCGCGCGCCAATGGAAGATCGCGACGCAACGATATCGGAGCACAGCGAACATCTGCTAGCTCGTGTTGGTGTTGCGGCGTTGGCACTTCAAGACAACAGCGATGAGTCAATTAATGAACGTGGAATTCGTGGCGCGATGGCGGCCAACAAACTCGTGTTTCGCCTGTTACTTATCTGGGCCGTCATAATAGCAGCGCTGACCTTGTACGGCTCGACGCGTTAAGTTTGACGATACGCTCGGCGAAACGGGACTCCTTCAGTCTGACCTAGTTTTTAACCTCCGACGCGGAAAATCACAGTGTGAAGGGCCTCAGTAGCGCTTAATTAACTTGCGGTTGCGATCTGAATGGAACTCGTCAAGTCGATCGACAATATTCCTCTCAGATAATTCCAGCGCCAACGATGACCAGACGAAGGTTTTTAGCAGTATTCTTACGAGTGTTACAGGCGCTTAAGGCTGTCGTCGCGAGAAGCTCGAGTAGCAATCGTCTATTCATTCGGGCCGCTGGGTGGTTCTATCTTTTGCGGTTCCAAAGAACCTCTTGACCGGACTCGACACGAGCGAGTACTCGCGCGATTACGAATATCAGGTCGGATAGTCGATTTAGGTATTTTCCAGCTTCTGGTCGGATTGCTTCGACGCCCGCGAGCGTCCCAACGCGGCGTTCCGCGCGACGTACAATCGTTCGTGCGAGGTGGCAAGCGGCTGCTGCTGGGCCGCCTCCTGGCAAGATGAATTCCTTAAGCATCGGCAGATCTTCGTTAAATTTGTCGAGGTCCGCCTCGAGCCGATCGATGAATTCTTGGCTTACCGCAGTGTGCCCCGGGATGCAGAGCTCACCACCGAGTTCGAACAGGTCGTGCTGGACCTCGGTTAAGCAGGTGCGCACTTCATCGGGCAAAGACTGGGCCGCCAGTACCAAGCCAATGGCCGAGTTTGCTTCGTCGACAGTGCCATAGGCTTCGACGCGGATGGAATCTTTTGCAACGCGACTGCCATCGCCGAGTCCTGTTGTTCCGTCGTCTCCGGTGCGGGTGTAAATTTTACTGAGTCTATTTCCCATGAGATGACGATAGGTAGGCCGCGGCGTACTGTCAAGATGCGATGCTTGTTTCTCTGAACTGCAGCGGCCATAGTTACAACATCTATTGGAATATCAGGATCGAGCGCTCAGGTGGAAAGCTTTAATGCACAAAATGCTTCGGATTATCTCAAGGTCGCGTTGGCAGCGGCGGATAAAGCGGCCGACATAAGTCGCAGTTATTTCGCGGGTAATTTTACAGTCACCACCAAGGCTGACATGACGCCGGTTACCCAGGCGGATGTCGAGTGTGAGGAGGCCATTCGCGACCTGATTCTCAACGTCTATCCAGAGCATGGCTTTTATGGAGAAGAGTCTGGTCAGACTGATCTCAGCGCCGAGTATCTTTGGTTGGTCGACCCGATCGACGGCACTAAGGGATTCGTGCGCCAATATCCTTTTTTCTCAACTCAGATCGCGTTAATGCACAATGGTGAGCTGATACTGGGTGTGTCCAGCGGCACGATGATGGGTGAGCTTGCATGGGCTGAGAAGGGGCAGGGCGCGTGGCTGAACGGTCAGCGACTGCAGGTCAGTGATATTGATGATCCGGAATGCGCCGCAGTATCGACGGGTAATTTGAAGTCTCTAGCACAAAGTGATGGCTGGTCTGCGCTAGGGAGTATTGTGCAAAGAGCGGATCGAATTCGAGGCTATGGCGATTTTTATCATTATCATCTATTGGCTGCTGGCAAGATTGAAGCGGTAATTGAATCCGACGTCAATATTCTGGACATCGCAGCCTTGTCGGTGATCGTGACCGAAGCGGGCGGAGTTTTTACTGACCTCAATGGCGACAAGCCCGATTTGAGTATTCGTTCTGTGTTAGCCGCAAACCCTTCATTGCATGCAAAATATCTGTCCGAACTAGTCGGCTCCATTAGTTAAACAGACTTAGTTTGATAAATTATTCGATGCTTTCCGCGCTTTTTGCTCGATCAATCAATCCGGACACGCTGTAGAGACGACCGTTTCGGACCACAGCGACCACATTTAGCACGTCCATTACGTTGGCCAAGGGGTCGCCATCCACAAATACGAAGTCGGCCGAAGCGCCGGTCGCAATTCGACCGAGATAAGGATCGGCCAGCATGGCTGCAGCAGCATTCACTCCCATACTATGCAGGGTTTGCTCTGGTGTCAGGCCAGCAATCTGCAGCGTTCGAATTTGAGTTGCTAGTGCCTTACCACTTGGGAGGCCGGTTGTTCTGCTCGTGACGACAGCCGCCGTGACGTCGAGTTCGGGTCTGGGTGTCGGCCCCATCTGCCATCGCTCAGTGTTTAGAAATCGAGGACCGGGAACTTCTCTTCCAGCCCAGAGCGTACTGAGTTGATCGTGATCTGGATGGCCCCCAAGAATTGTTGTTATTCCCATTGTTAAGAGGTCCGGACCGTAGCTTGGTGATAGGTTATCCGGCAATCGAGCATTAGCATCGATAAGCCCTGGAAGGATTGTCAGATCGCCCATATCGATGACAATCGATTTTGGCCGGTCCTTATGCTCTTCTATCGCTGCTACACGACCACCTGACAGCAAGATGTCTTTGTCATATTGATATCCGGGGCTGACGCCATCAAACAGCCTTGCCGCGCGGATGACGAGTTGCCCTAGTGGCTCGTCCAGCCATCGAAGAGTCGGACGCTCGCGCCAGACAGTCTTTGCAACGTCTGGATGAATAGTTGCTCGAAAACTCAAGGGACTTGATGACCATGAGTTAAATAGTCGTTGCTGGATCTGACCGTTCGCCGAGTAGATCATCCGGTGACGATCCAACCAGTTGATCGGCGATGTGAAGAATTGCTCGTTTGATGCATACGTGCGGATCAGACGAGGCTGGGACAATATAGCCATCTCGATACTGGTACCCATTGCCCCGGTCTTGAAGAACGTAATCAAGCTGCCGTCCGGTCGCCATGTTGGCGCCGCGATTTTATTTTTCGTTGTAAGTAAAGCTTCATCAGGCTGTGTGTGGCGCCGTAATATTAACGACCACTGGTTACTCTGGTAATGGATGTACACAAGGTCCCGCCCATCAGGTGACCAGGCACCTTCTGTTTCATCGCCGGGACGGTTGCTCACTCGCGAGTGCAAGCCCGTTGGAATATCGACTTCCCACAAGTCGTATCCGTCGCCTTTAGTATCCGATGAATATAGCACCCGCTGGCCGTCTGGATGCCATGTAGGGTAGATGTCCATGTTGGAATTTGAGCTCAAGTTTTTCGTCTGGCCAGTACTGACCTCAATTAGCCAGACACTTTGGCGACCATCCGTGATGGCCGAATAGGCGAGTCGTTCACCATCAGGCGACCAGCGAGGACGTTGTGCGGACTTCAAGTTCTGGGTGAGTTGTCGTGATTCGCCACCACCACTCGGCACTATCCAGATATCACCTCTTAGATCGATCGCTAAGCGGCCGTCCTTTGCCGCATCGACAGAAAGACTGGCACCCCGTGAAATAGATACCTGTGCATTAGCAAACACACAGAATAGTAGAGTCAGAGAAATCAGGAAGCGTAAATACACGTTCCATCCTTACGTCTTGGATCAGTAGCAGAAGCCAATCCTTTTGCGTCGCTATAAAGAGCTGTAGCATTGGTCACTGAGATTGAGTACTAGAAGTGTATGACTGAGCGAATGCTTTTACCTTCGTGCATCAGGTCGAATGCTCGGTTAATGTCTTCAAGCGGCATAGTAAAGGTGATGAACTCATCGATCTTGATGTCGCCGCCCATGTATTGATCTACCATGCTAGGCAATTGCGAACGTCCTTTACATCCGCCGAACGCTGTACCGCGCCAAACTCGGCCGGTTACCAGTTGAAACGGCCGCGTAGCGATTTCCTTGCCGGCGCCCGCCACGCCAACAATCACGGATTCGCCCCAGCCCTTGTGACAACACTCCAATGCAGAACGCATGAGATCAGTATTGCCAACACACTCAAACGAGTAGTCAACACCACCGCCGGTCAGTTCGACAATGACATCCTGAATCGGATTGTCATAATTTTTTGGATTGACGCAATCAGTTGCACCGAATTGTTTCGCCAACTCAAATTTGTCTTCATTAATATCTACCGCGACGATACGGCCTGCTTTGGCGATTAGGGCACCTTGGATTGCGCTGAGACCAACGCCGCCCAATCCGAATACAGCGACGGTATCGCCAGGCTGAACATTGGCTGTGTTGAGTACTGCTCCGATACCAGTCGTGATACCACAGCCGAGTAGACAAACTTTCTCAAGCGGCGCTTCTTTGCTGATTTTGGCAACCGCGATTTCCGGCAGTACGGTGTATTCACTGAACGTGGAAGTTCCCATGTAATGAAAAATCGGTTTGCCATTGAGTGAGAAACGAGATGTGCCATCCGGCATCAACCCCTGGCCTTGAGTTACCCTAATTGCCTGACAAAGATTAGTCTTTCCCGAAGTGCAGAAATTGCATTCGCCACACTCAGGTGTGTACAGAGGGATTACATGATCGCCGATAGCGACAGAGGTTACTCCCTCGCCAATCTCTTCGACAACAGCTCCGCCTTCGTGGCCAAGTACGGCCGGAAAAATGCCTTCCGGGTCCTCGCCCGATAGTGTGAAAGCGTCCGTATGACAAACACCCGATGCTACATTTCGTATCAAAACTTCGCCGGCTTTTGGACCCTCAAGGTCCAGCATCTCGATCTCAAGCGATTTACCTGCTTCCCAGGCTACAGCGGCACGTGTCTTCATTATTTAGATATCCCCAGAATCATCTAAAGCGATTCAAGATCAGCATGTTCTCACGATTGCTCGGCTCGTTCACCTTATGTTTATAAAATGAATAAAAAACAAAGAGTTGTATTCAGTATTGGTTCATATGCCAGCATTTATTGTGCAGGCGTACTCAGTCAAATCAGAGGTTAATCATGGGAAAGGTAATTATTTCAGCCGTTATACCTTTCCAAACTAAGAGAAATGATGGCACGAAATTCTTCGGGTCGGCTTTCACTGTGTGCGTCAGTCCTGTAAAAGGGATGCGAACCTTCAAGGACAAGCAGCATCCTATAATGAGTCTCGATAATCTTCGCAAAAATCTTTCGGCAATTGATCGGCAGCTGGTAGAAATTATTGCCGAGCGGCAACGGATTGTTGGCCAGATCGGTAAGTCCAAGCAGTCTTCAGGTGCCAGCACTCGCGACTATGCCCGTGAGAAGGATGTACTAGATATGGGTCGTAAGCAGGCCGAAGAGATGGGCGTCGATCCGGACCTGATCGAAAGCTTATTGGAGATGTTAATTCGGACATCGCTGGAGAGCCAGGAGCGTGAGCGCGTCGTTGCGGAGGGTAAGGGCGACGGGAGTCGTGTTCTGGTCATTGGCGGCGCGGGTAAAATGGGCCGATGGTTTGCCGATTTTTTTGCGTCGCAGGGGTATGAAACCATCATAGCGGATTCGTCTGTTGAGAATGGACCGAAGTCATTTAGTTCCTGGACAGACGCTGGAGTCGATTTTGACTATATCGTTGTCGCGGCGCCGTTGGCCGTTTCGGGAAGAATTCTGGCACAGCTTGCCGCTCTTAAACCGAAGGGCCTGGTGTTCGATATAGGGTCATTGAAGTCGCCGCTAATCGATGGTTTGAGGAAATTAAAGGCAGCTGGCTGCAGCGTTACATCGCTGCATCCCATGTTCGGGCCGACTACGCGCTTGCTGTCTAGCCGCCATCTGATTTTTTGTGATGTGGGCGATGCGGATGCTACTGCCGCTGCAAAGGAATTGTTTGCGGCGACCATGGTCGAGCAACTCGAAATGGGGCTCGATGATCACGATCGTTTAATCGCATATGTGTTGGGTTTATCGCATGCACTCAATATCGCGTTCTTCACTGCGCTCGCAGAAAGTGGCGAGGCAGCACCAAAGCTTGCGCAAATGTCATCAACGACATTCGACTCGCAATTATTGGTGTCGGCTGCGGTTGCAGAGGACAACCCGCATCTATATTTTGAGATTCAGAATTTAAACAAGTTTGGGTTGGGACCGCTCGACGCATTGTGTGAAGCCGCAGCGAGAATACGTGAGACAGTTGCAAGCGGCGATGAAGAGGCATTCGTTGAGCTCATGCAAAAGGGGCGCGATTACCTCGCATTACGGGGATAGATAATAGAAAAAGTGAGGCGCTAGGGAGATGCCGCTCATGCGATCATAAAGAAAAACTATCGGCCGAAGAGCTAGCGGCAGAGACTGAAGTCTCTCGGCTCGAGTGAGCATAAATTAAGCTCTGTCGGTGTCGCTAGCTGATACGACGAGGACGCTAAGTTGCTCGCGGTCTGAGCGGGATATTATTAGTGTAGAGTTAGCAACAGTTAAAGATTATTATGGTTGCCATGAGCAACGATTGGATAGACGCTGAAGGGTATCGCGCTAACGTTGGCATCATCCTTGTGAATTCCGATAGAAAGCTCATGCTTGGTGGCCGGATCGATTCTAAAGGCTGGCAATTTCCACAAGGTGGGATGCTGCAAGGTGAAGAGCCTGTCGAAGCAATGTTTCGTGAGCTGTACGAAGAGGTCGGCCTTGTAGAGGCTGACGTGGAAGTATTGGGCGTCACAAGCGACTGGCTGCGCTACGAACTGCCAGACAAATTCGTTCGACGGCACAGCAAACCTCTCTGTATTGGTCAAAAACAACACTGGTTCCTGTTGCGGCTTGTATCGGATAATGATGCCATACGATTTGATCGATGCAATCAACCAGAATTTGACCGCGTACGTTGGGTCGACTTCTGGCGTCCAGTCAATGAGGTTATTTATTTCAAACGCCGCGTCTACGCTCGCGCCCTACATGAGCTAGGCCATTCAGTGCATCCAGAGGGGTTGCCGAAACGGCCACGCTGGTGGCCAAGGCAGTGGACCTCGGTTTTCGACAAGGATATTTCCAAGTCGGAGCACGAGTCCGAATAGCTCAGTATCTTTAGAATCCGTGACATGGCGAACTTTTGTTCGCCGGATTACCCGCGTAACATAACGTCTTTCGTGAACAATCGGGCGCGGCTTCAAATTGACGATTAAGTCTCCTTATCAGCAGCACAGCACAGGCAGGACTCTTGTGGTTCGTGTTGTCCTTGTGGCATTGGTTGCCGTTAGCGCATACCTTATTTTCGAGCTTGGGCGAATCAAAGCTGGCTATGACACCATTGAAGCCAGAAATGTTGAGCAAGCCCATATTAATCACATTACAAAGCTTGATGCTGAAATTAGCGAGTTAAAGCAAGAAGCTGCGATTTTGGCGACCAATATTGTAGTGGACCGAGAAATGTATAAGGCGGTTGAGGCTAACCTCGCTCCCCTACAAGCAAAAATTCAGGAACAACGTGATGCGATCGCTTTTTACCGCGGAATTGTATCGCCATCGGACGGAAATTCTGGCTTGCGCGTCCAGGATTTGAAATTCACGCGCGGTAAGGCGGAGCGCGAGTTTAATGTTCGACTGGTTCTGGTGCAGGCGATGAAGCATGATCGCAAAGTGTCCGGTAATGTGAACTTGAGTATCGTCGGCGATCAGAGTGGAATCGAGACAACATATGCGTTTACGCAGTTGCTACCAGAGGGCGCCGAAAGAGCATGGGTATTCTCGTTTCGATATTTCCAGGATTTTGATAGACAGGTCGTATTACCCGACGACTTTACTCCCGAGCGCATAAACATTGAGGTACGATCGAAAACCAGATCAATATCCAGCATCGAAGAGAGTTACGTTTGGACGATAAGCCAGAGCTAGGACTTTATTGCCGCGCAGCGGTAGACGGAGAATCAGATGTTCAACAAGAAACAGAAGAGGCATACAGTCGTGGAGACGCTCATCGGATCTAACAGTAATTTTAACGGCGACCTGCATTTTCAGGGTGGGTGTCATATCGATGGAAGGGTTAAAGGTAATTTAACTGCCGACCTGAACACTGATTCTGCGCTGAGCATTAGCGATATAGGCCATGTTGACGGCAGCGTCACAGTGCCTTATGTCGTGTTAAATGGCATAGTGAAAGGTGATGTATTCGCCAGTCAGCGTGTTGAACTCGGTGCGACCGCGCGCGTCACAGGCAATGTGTACTACAATCTGATTCAGATGGCAGAAGGCGCAGAAATTAATGGCAAGCTGGTGCATCAGCCCGAAGGGCAGGCGCCACTTTTAAAGCAGACCACCCGAATGGACGAGAAAGCCACAGCGTCCGACGAGTACAAATAAATTATGGAAACAATAGCAGTCAGCAACATGCCACCACCACCGAGTGTCGTGTTTACAGATACCGCAGCACACAAGGTTGGCGAACTAATCCTCGAAGAGGATAACCCGAACCTGAAATTGCGGGTGTTCATTTCTGGAGGAGGCTGCTCAGGTTTTCAGTATGGTTTTACGTTCGACGAAAGTGTTGAAGATGGTGACAGCCAGATTGAGAATCAGGGTGTTATGCTTTTGATCGATCCTATGAGCGTTCAATACCTGATGGGCGCCGAGATTGATTACAAAGAAGACTTGCAGGGCGCTCAGTTCATTATCCGGAACCCGAATGCACAAACCACCTGCGGCTGCGGATCCTCGTTCACTGTCTGAGATCACCTAAGCGGAAGTCATCGCGGCCGTAGATCTCGGCTCAAATGGTTTCACATGATTGCCGGCGACCTTCAAGCCATCAATCATCAAGTTTACAATGATCTTTCATGGTTACGGCGAGTCTATATCGCCAAGCACTACACGTTGAGAGGCACCCGTCACACTCGGCAAATTTCCGGGTTGCCCCTTTATCGTGCGCATAGCTAGCCAGGCGAAAGCCGAAGCCTCGACCCAGTCAGGATCAAGTCCGATGCTCGTTGTGCTTGTCGTTTTGAAGGAGTAGCGGTCGAGCCGATGCATCAATTCAAGATTGTGCGCCCCACCACCGCAAACGAAGACTTCCTGAGTGTCGGGGGCGAATTCTTGAATAGCACGCGATATCGATACGACGCTTAATTCACATAACATTGATTGCACGTCGGTTGCATCGTATTTGCTTAGGTCAAATTTTTGCAGCCATGCAAGATTGAAGTACTCAAACCCCGTGCTCTTTGGCGGTGCTTTACTGAAATACGGGTCAGCGAGAAATTTGTTCAACAACTCAGGAATCACTGAACCTCGGCCAGCCCAGTTTCCAGATTCATCGAAAGCCAGGTTAAGTTGTGAGCGAGTCCAGGCATCCATCAGGCCATTACCAGGCCCCGTGTCAAAGCCGGCCGTGTCGGCGCTATCCGCAGCTAATATCGTAATGTTGGCAATACCTCCGATATTAGCGATCACGCGGGCCTTACTTTCCTGAGCAAATAACCACTGATGAAACGGCGGAACAAGCGGCGCACCCTGTCCGCCAGCTGCGATATCAGCCTCTCGAAAATTGCTCACCGTGGTCGTCCCTGTCCCACCGGCAATAATCGAGGCGTTGCCGATTTGAAGCGAGAAGGGTTTTGCCACATTCGGCTGGTGGCGCAAGGTCTGACCATGACTGCCAATCGCGATGACATCTTCGCTTCTAAGGCCACCTTCACCAATTACGGCGATAGCCGCATCTCGAAAACATTCGCCAACCCGGCGATCCAGTTCACCCGAGCTGTCCAGTTCGACATCAAGCGGCTCGCGAATCGCCGCAAGCAATGATTCTCTGAGTTCGTCGGGGTAGGGTAGCGACAATGCAGCATGAACTCTGACGCTTGAATCACCGAATTCAACGACAACCGCGTCGATACCATCCATGCTGGTGCCGGACATTAAACCGACGTAGTAATCGGGCATGGGCGTTACTGACTGCTGTACGCGACTGCTGCTGTCTGCGTACTCTTAAACTGTTCAAGTTCTTTCATGATAGGCGCCGCTCTCGCCATGAATGTATCTCGGTATTGCTCATCGATCGGCTCTGCATCCGGGAGACTTACCGTACGTGGGTTTCGGTGTACACCATTCAGTCGGTATTCATAATGCAGGTGATTCGCGGTCGCTAACCCGGTGCTGCCGACGAAGCCGATAGCCTGACCCTGGCGAACTCTGGTGCCGACAGCAACCTTCAAGACGTAACTGGACATATGTGCATACAACGTTGTGATGTTTCCGCCATGTTGGACGATGATGGTTTTTCCGTAGCCAGACTTGGTACCACGAAAGATAACTTTGCCATCTCCGGAGGCCTTGATCGGTGTACCACGCGGGGCTGCATAATCGACGCCACGATGTGCTCGAATCGTGTTCAAAATTGGGTGTTTTCTATTGGGATTGAAGTTGGAGCTAATGCGTGTGAAGTCGACAGGCGCCCGAATAAAGGCTTTACGCACACTGTCGCCGTTTGGTGTGAAGTACTCGCTGCGCTCGTTATCGTCGATGAATCGAATCGCCTGAATAGTACGACCATTATTATTGAACTCAGCAGCAATGATCTCGCCGTCTGAAATATACTTTCCGTCTTGCCAGATTTCTTCGAACTGCACGTAATAGTTGTCGCCCTGACGAATATCCAGAACGAAATCGACATCCCAGGCGAATATCCCAGCGATATTCATGATGACTTTATCAGACAGGCCAGCTGCCGCAGCGCTTTCAAATAAAGATGAGTCGATGACGCCATACGCCATACGCTTGCGTCGTTCGACCGGTCGATCAATGATTTTGGCCGTGAAACCTGATTCCTGTTTCTCGATTTTTAAGGCACTGGTAAGGTCGATTTTCGTGTATAGACTCATGACCTGGCCGCCTTTGTGGCTCACCTCAAATACGTCGCCTGGTTTGATGCGGCGAAATCGAGTTTTTGCTTCATCCAGTTCGGTAATCAACATGAGTTGACCTATATCCAGGTTATTTTGTCGGAACAATCTCTCCAGAGTGTCACCGGCGGCTACATTTAACACTAGCTGCTCAAATGCGGGTGCGGATGCTAGTGCTGGAGCTGGCATCAACGCTTCGGCTTGTTTCATCAGAGCCACTCGATCGACTGGCGGCATAATCGGCGGCTCATTAATGCTGGCGCTCATCACAGGTGCGCTGGATGGAGATTTGCCAGGAGCAGGCATGTCGACCATATTTATCAGCGCAACGACGATCAGCGAAATACCAAGGCCCACTGTAAACCATTGAAGGGCTTTGGATTTCTTAGGCTGGTCTGAAGCAGGCTGCTTGTAATCGTGTAACAGGAGGCTGACTGGACGATTCAAGTCTTGTGTCTCATGGGTGGCTGGAAGTCGCTACTCTACCGCGCAGGTTTTTTCGCGTCAAAGAAAAAGTGTTATAACTCATGGTGTTAACCAGCGAAGGAATGCTACAGTTCCATTCTCTATCGACGTGAAAAACTGAGCAACTCAGGTATGGCAGGCATCCAGGAAAAAATCGCAGAATTAACCCGTGGTACCGACGAGGTCTTGCCCGAGGATGGCTTGAAAGCCAAGCTCGAAGAAGGCAGGCCATTAATTGTCAAGGCCGGTTTTGATCCGACCGCACCGGATTTACACATTGGACATACGGTTCTAATCAACAAGATGCGTCAGTTCCAGCAACTCGGTCACGACGTTGTATTTCTGATCGGAGATTTTACTGGGATGATTGGCGATCCAAGTGGCAAGAATGCTACGCGCCCGCCCTTGACTGCTGAACAGATCGCAGCGAATGCTGCGACTTATGAGAAGCAGATCTTCAAAATCCTTGATGAGGAAAAAACGCGAGTCGAGTTCAATTCGACCTGGATGGGTGAAATGGATGCCGCTGATCTCATTAAACTTGCAGCAAGGCATACGGTGGCTCGCATGCTTGAGCGTGACGACTTTAACAAGCGCTATAAAGGTGGCGAGCCAATCTCAATCCACGAATTCCTATACCCGCTGGTGCAGGGCTACGACTCCGTCGCTTTGAAGGCCGACGTGGAGCTCGGTGGCACTGATCAAAAATTCAATTTATTAGTGGGAAGACAATTGCAGCAGGACTTCGGCCAGAAGCCGCAGATCGTCATGACAACCCCGCTACTGGAAGGCCTTGACGGCATCCAGAAGATGTCGAAATCGCTTGGTAACTATATTGGTATTACGGATGCGCCTGGAGAAATGTTCGGCAAGATCATGTCAATCTCAGATGATTTGATGTGGCGCTACTTCGAGGTGTTGAGCTTCCGCATGCTTGAGGATATTGCCACTTTAAGGAAGTCGGTCGATGATGGGATGAATCCTCGCGACGTAAAATTTGAACTTGGAACTGAAATTGTTGCCAGATTCTATAGTGATGCGGAAGCGGATGCAGCGAGACAGGAATTTGTATCCAGATTCCAGCAAGGGGCAATGCCCGAGAACATTACTGACGTCAGTTTGGCAAGCGATGACGGCAAAATAGGTATCGCACATTTGCTGATGCGTGCGGGTCTGGTTAGCAGTACATCGGAAGCGTTCAGAATGATCAAGCAGGGCGCCGTCAAGATCGATGGGCAGAAAATTGAAGACCGCTCATTGGAGCTACAGGCCGGTACGAGCAATGTGTATCAGGTAGGCAAGAGGAGGTTTGCCAGAGTCAGCCTTACCTGAAGGCTCGCGGGATTCACCCCGAACTCAGCCAGAGCCGATCTGGTGGGAGGTTTTGTGAAATGAACTTGCCCTGGAGCTTGGCTGTTAGTATGTATGAATCTGCGGGATTCCATCATGAAGCCTCGCTTTGCCCCCCTAATTACAGGCGTATAGACGTCTTCATGGTCCACCGGCTGACCTAGGCGTCAAACCAGGGAACGGTATTCTCACAGGAGAAAAGTGACCCTTTCAGGGTTTGAGCAGTCCTTACCAAAGCCCCGCCAATCGGGCATTTCAGCTATTTTAAAAAAAACTTGAAAAAGGTGTTGACGCAATTCAATTCGCTCGTATAATACGCGGCTCGCTGAGGGACACGGTGGACTTCAGCAGCCCCCAAAGAAACGCGCAGGCAAAAGAGGATGATTGCTTATACCTCCTTCGCCTGTAAGATGGTGGGTCAGCTCTAATAAAGAGACAGCTATGTGCTGTCGCCGAACTTAGGGCTCGTTCTTTAAAAATTTAAATCAGATAATTTGTGTGGGTGCTTGCGTCGGACTTTGCGAAGGCAAAAAAGACGTAAGAACCAAATAGTCAGTTTTAAGTAATTGAGTACTGGTGATTACGCACTTTAGTAAAAAGCTACAAGCTTTAAACTGAAGAGTTTGATCCTGGCTCAGATTGAACGCTGGCGGCATGCCTAACACATGCAAGTCGAACGGAAACGATGGAAGCTTGCTTCCAGGCGTCGAGTGGCGGACGGGTGAGTAATACTTAGGAATCTGCCCAATAGTGGGGGACAACTCGGGGAAACTCGAGCTAATACCGCATACGCCCTACGGGGGAAAGCGGAGGACCTTTCGGGGCTTCGCGCTAATGGATGAGCCTAAGCCGGATTAGCTAGTTGGTAGGGTAAAAGCCTACCAAGGCGACGATCTTTAG
>JABIQN010000046.1 GCA_018699395.1 Gammaproteobacteria bacterium | reverse complement strand
TGAACGTCTCAAGAATCCTGATAGTGAGAGTTACACGGCACAGCTAATAAAGGCCGGTACAAAACGAATAGCGCAAAAGCTCGGCGAGGAAGGAGTTGAACTGGCGCTCGCTGCAGCCGCTGGATCACAAGATGAGGTGATAGATGAAGCAGCAGACCTCATGTACCACCTTTTGGTGCTTCTTGCCGATCAGGAGCTAACGCTGGGTGCTGTTTCACGCCGACTTAAAACCCGTCACTCGAGCCAAGACTAAACTGTCGACTGCGCCATAGTGACTATTTTCAGGGGCCTTATGGAATAAGGCTTTGCGGGTAAGCTGAAATAGAATATGTTCACGAATGCGCTGCAAACAGTTTTATATGAGAATTTCCTCTGCGACTTTGCGACGATTATAATGTGAACTCATGGCATAGCCATAGGCTCCAGCGTTGGCAATAAGAATAACGTCTCCCTCCACAGTGGGTGGCAGCAGACGATCACTACCCAGTCTATCGCCCGTTTCGCATATCGGACCTACGATCGTCACTATTTCACTCGATGCCTGATCTGACTTCGATAGATTGACAATTTCGTGATACGAACCATACAACGCAGGCCGAATCAGAGAATTCATTCCGGTACCTACGCCGATGTAACGCATCTCACCCTTACCCTTTATTTGAGTGCAGTGCGTCAGCAAAACACCAGCATGGGCAACTAGGAATCGACCAGGCTCCAACCACAATTTGAATTGTGGATATGCCCCCTGAATCTCCGCCAGAGTTTGGTCAAGTCTATCGAGGTCGAATGATTTATCACCGGGTTTTTCGGGTACGCCGAGACCGCCGCCCAGATCGATCGTTGTGACGTCAGGAAATCGTTTGGCGATGAGTACCAGCTTGTCTGCAACGCTGCGCCAATTCTCAGGATCCAATATTCCGCTACCACTATGTGCATGAATCCCGATGACTCTCGCACCGGTAGCATCGATCAAACGCTCAAGCTCGTCGACTTCGAAGCGAGGAATACCAAACTTCGAATGAATGCCGGCTGTTTTGACATGCTCATGATGGCCGCGGCCCTGCCCTGGATCGACTCGAATGAACAAGTCCTTGCCTACAAATAATTCCGGCCAAGCCTGTAAGGGATAGAGATTATCCAAAGTTACCTGCAGGCCCTTCTCGAGCGCCCACTCATACTCATCACGCGGCGCGAAATTTGGCGTAAATAGAATCCGATTCAAATCAAACTCAGGAAGTGACTGTTCGAGCCATTCAACCTCACCGGGCGAGACGCATTCGAAATCCACGCCTGTCGCGGCAAGTGTCCTTAGCAATGCAGCATTAAAATTTGCCTTCATAGCATAGAGGATACGGTCTACACTCTTAAGAGTAAGAAGACTATTCGCAGCTTCGACGATACTGTCGCTGTCGTACACATAGGCGTTCAAGCGGCCATCAGCAAGTTCTAATAGCTCCTCTTTCTTCTTAATCCACCAAGCATCAGGAGCCCGTGTCGTGAGGTCCTCATTAGCGAACAGTCTTTCCCAACTACTCCCGAATACGGCTGATGATCCATTCTTTCGAATTATCGTTGAGTGAAGTTTAGATACCAGGCGCGGACCCTGCTGTTGATCAACAACGAAACTAAGGTTCAAATCATTTGCAGCCTGAGACATCAGATGAATTCGCTCTTCCTCAAATAGTTCCAAAGCTGGCGCGAGCCGCGGAATTATCGTGCGAATTTTACGCCCAACCAAACTGACCGCAGTACAATTCGATATCAGTCGCACATGGCAAAGCTCTTCGAGGTCATTGATCAACGACTCTTCGACGTCATCGGACAGCAGGCCGTCCGACGTATCAATGGATACGGTCACATTGGTCTCAGATGTCGAGACTAGGTCTACAGAAACGCCGTTGGCGCTGAATACCGCAAAGGCTTTCGCGAGAAATCCGACCTCGTGCCACATGCCAACCCCATCCATGGAAATCAGCGTCAAACCGTTCCGAACACAGATTCCTTTTACCTGCGGTTCGACCTCCTCTGTAATCGACGAAATAACAGTGCCGGCAATCTCGGGTGACGTTGTACTTCGAACGAATAAGGGGATGCGCGACTCACGAACCGGCGTGATGCATTTGGGGTGTAACACTGAGCTACCTGCTGATGCCAACTCCTGCGCCTCGTCGTAATGCAGCGCAATTAGAAGCCGTGCAGAAGGAATAACTCGCGGATCCGCAGTGAACATCCCAGGGACATCGCTCCAGATTTCCAAGCGACGCGCCTGTAGCTTTGCCGCGAAGTACGATGCAGAGGTATCGGATCCGCCCCGACCAAGCAATACCGTTTCGCTGTTTTTGTTCCGAGCAATGAAGCCCTGAGTGAGGATGATCTTCCCTTCTTCCGCCAATGCAGATTGCAGGCTAGCGTCAGGCTCAAAATCGCAGGTAGCTGACAAATAGCCACTTCCCGTCTGGTGATTACTGTGAGATCGGCTGGTCAATAGATCGCGTGCATCCATCCATTGAACTTGTAAAGCCTGAGACTCGAGATACGCAGCACCAAGTCGAGTTGCCATCAATTCACCGAGCGCCATTATTCTGACACGCACACGCACGCTGACCTCTCCGACTAAACGAACTCCGGATATCAGTTGCTCGAGCTCATGGAATAATTTATCGAGCATTTCCTGTTCGTTAAGGCCAAGCGCTGCTGCGAGTTCATAGTGCTGCCCCCGAATTTCATCAAGCGATTTACTTGGATCTCCCGCTACAGCAGAGGCAATAAATTCTTCCAGAGAGTTTGATACACCTTTTAAGGCAGAATGCACGATGACCGGCTTAAGGCCATCTGCCAAACGATGCTTTAGGAGCTCAACAATGGTTTTCCAGTTTTCTACCGTCGAGACACTGCTGCCGCCAAACTTCATTACTACCCATGGAGACTTGGCGACACTCTCCGGCGCCCCCAATGTGGCGCTATCGTCGAATTGGGCTTCTATCAATTGACTATTCATCTACTCTCTCTGGCAAAAAAAAACCCGCTAGGAATACCTGGCGGGCTTGGTGACAGTGTCCGGACTTATTAACTAGCCGATACAGTTGCCATTCGCACCCACGCACCTCTGTCGCGCCATGAATTTTATAGGTTTTATCACATCGAGATTATCGATGCGCTGGCACAATACATGGGGGTCGTAAAAAATCATAATTGGAGTAGAGCGGACATCAGATCAAAGGTCAAGTCCGAACGTACAGCGACGGGTTACTCGTTCCAAGGTGGCGGGATGGTCACTGCTCCTTCGGAGGCCGATGACACCGCACCACGGTACTTAGCAAGCGCCCCACGAGTCACAGGTGAGACCGGCCTACTCCAGCACGAACGCCTCTCCGCCATCCTCTCGTCGCTTATGTCGATGCTTATTTCCTTGCTTTCGGCATCAATACGAAGGATGTCGCCATCTTCAACGAGGGCGATTGGGCCGCCAATGGCGGCCTCAGGTGTTACGTGACCTACGACAAAGCCGTGACTGCCGCCGGAAAAACGACCGTCGGTTATCAATGCCACGTCTTTCCCCAGGCCCTTACCCATAATCGCGCCAGTCGGACTCAGCATTTCGCGCATACCAGGCGCACCCTTGGGCCCTTCGAAGCGGATAACAATTACATCCCCTGCCTTGACGATATTATCCAAAATAGCTTGAAGTGCATTTTCCTCGGAATGAAATACGCGAGCAGGCCCCTCGAAATGCAGTCCTTCTTTTCCTGTGATTTTTGCGACAGCACCCTCTGGTGCAAGGTTGCCGTAAAGAATTGCCAAATGACTATCCGGCTTGATGGGATTGTCAAAGCTACGAACGATGTCCTGACCCACCGGATAATCTGAGACATTGGCAAGGTTCTCTGCCAACGTCTTGCCTGAAACTGTCATGCACTGACCATGCAACATACCCTTGTCCAGCATGCGCCGCATCAAGGGCTGGATACCACCAATCTCAATGAGTTCTGACATCAAATACTGACCGCTAGGCTTCACATCGGCGAGTACCGGTGTTTTCGCGCCGATTCGCGTGAAGTCGTCGAGCGACAATTCAACCTCAGCCTCTCTGGCCATGGCAAGAAGATGCAGCACAGCATTAGTTGATCCCCCCAATGCAATGACCACTGAAATGGCATTTTCGAATGCTTCTTTCGTCATGATATCGAGGGGCTTGATGTCTTCACGAATAAGGTTGACGACAGCTTCGCCGGCACGCATGCAGTCAGCTATTTTGTCGTCAGAAATTGCTTCCTGAGCAGAGCTATTGCCGAGACTCATTCCCAATGCTTCGATCGCAGATGCCATTGTATTAGCCGTGTACATACCGCCGCATGCACCCGGGCCCGGTATGGCGGTTTGCTCAACTTCGAGCAGTTCCGCATCCGTGATCTTGCCGCCAGACTTCGCGCCAACCGCCTCGAATACTGAAACGATATCGCGACGCTTCGCTCCCGGTCGAATGGTGCCGCCATAGACAAAAACGGATGGGCGGTTCAAGCGGGCCATCGCCATGACGCATGCGGGCATATTTTTGTCGCAACCGCCGATCGCCACCAGACCATCGAATCCCTCTCCTGCAGTAACTGCCTCGATTGAATCAGCGATAATTTCTCGAGAAACCAGCGAATATCGCATTCCGGGCGTCCCCATGGAGATGCCGTCAGAGACACTGATTGTGTTGAATATCACACCCTTACCGCCGGCTAAATTAGCACCTTCTGCCGCCTTTTCCGCGAGCCCACCAATATGCATATTGCACGGTGTAACCATACTCCATGTCGATGCAATTCCGATTTGCGGGCGCTTAAAGTCATCTTCTTCGAATCCCACCGCCCGCAGCATGGCACGGCTGGGCGCCTGCTCGTCACCATCAACAACAACGCGTGAATAGCGCCGTAGTTCTTTTTCAGTCATGGTTTATCTATCGCTCCGTACTGGGCCGCCAGATGCAGGGCCAGATTAGAAGTCTAGCAGCAAATCAGGTGGTTTGTGATTCATCTCTATTTGACATTTTATCGTGCCGGTTCGTTCGGGACTGGAACTGGTCGTCAAATTACTTTGCCGGGATTTAGAATGTTCCCCGGGTCTAATGCTGCCTTTAAGGTCCGCATCAAGCCAATTTCGGCCAGACTTCGATACTCGAGTAAATAATGCCTTTTCAATCGACCAACGCCGTGCTCTGCACTAAAGCTGCCGCCCAAGTCGTTGACTAAATCGTAGATCGCTCTTGTGACAAGCTCGCTGTCCTCGGACCCATCCGGCATTACGACGTTGTAGTGAAGATTTCCATCGCCGACATGGCCGAACGTAATCGGCCGCGCATTGGGTGCAATGTTCGCTAATAATTGATCTCCGCGCTGCAAGAATTCCTGCATTCGTGACCCAGGTACGGAAATATCATGCTTCAGCGCTTTACCTTCCGCCCGCTCGGCCTCAGCAATTGAGTGCCGCATCCGCCACAGTTTTTCAGCTTCCGTAGTATTCTTTGCAACGACAGCATTGCATATCAGTTCCGCTTCCAATGCCTTCATTAGTGCGTTTTCCAGGCGCGCTCGATCGGCTTCAATTTCGACGTCTATTAGTACATACCAGCCCGCTCTTTCGGTAAACGGTAGTTGAGTGTCCGGTATATGTTTTTCGAGCAGATCGAAAGCATAGTCCGATATGAGTTCGAAAGCCTCGACCCTATCGGCCAACTCAGTCCGGAGTTGCGCGAGAAGGTCAACCGCGTCACCAGCTGATTTCAGGGTAACTATTGCGGTACTTATTTCGCCCGTCTGAGGATAAAGTCGCAGCGTCGCTGCTGTAATAATGCCGAGCGTCCCCTCACTGCCAATAAACAGTTGCTTAAGATCGTAGCCCGCCGTGTCTTTTTGAAGTGATCGAAGGCTGTTGACCACCGTGCCATCCGCCAAAATGACCTCAAGACCCAGGACTTGAGCTCTCGCTGTGCCATAACGAAGAACATTGATACCGCCGGCATTTGTAGAGAGATTGCCACCAATCTGGCAGCTGCCCTCAGCACCAAGACTTAACGCGAAGTGACGATCAACGGCGGATGCTGCAAGTTGAATATGCTCAAGTATGCAACCGGCCTCGACCTCCATGGAGAAATTAGCTGCATCAACAGCTCTTATCGTATTCATTCGAGCCAGCGACACAATAACCTGCTCTCCAGACTCATCCGGAACGGCGCCCGCGCACATTCCGGTATTGCCGCCCTGCGGAACAATTGCAACGCCCGCCTCCGCGCAGGCTCGAACAACTGATGAGACCTCCTCAGTATTTGCTGGAAAAACGGCGATAGGAGTTGCGCCATGAATCGCGCCCCTCCAATCAGTTAGTCGGGGCTCGAGCTCAGATCGATCCGTTATCCATCCATTCGGACCGACGATTTCTTTGAGGTAATCAAGCAGCTCAATATTCGGTTCAGCCTCAGTCATAACTTCTATAAAATTCCATATCGCGTATTGACTCGCATTGTTCGCAAGAATTAATTGAATAGTAACAGCGAACTGCGGCAGAAAACCTTCTTTCGCGAAAGTCGTAACGGACTTCTGAATGGAACTAGATGCACTTTTGAAATTAGGGGTTTCGCAAATAGCTGACTATTCATCGTACCTTGACCAGTTGGCTGTACTTGCCCAGTAAATGGGGCGACGCTAGAAAAGCCTGGCGCAGGCCGCATCTGCCGAACCTAGCTTAAATTCAAGTACGAGCATTTCCAATGAAGGAGGTGTTGGTTACCAGGTAAGTGAGGCCTAACAGTGGCCTTCAGATTCAATTTGGAAGTGGTCGGGGCGAGAAGATTCGAACTTCCGACCCCTTCTCCCCCAGAGAAGTGCGCTACCAGGCTGCGCTACGCCCCGACCGATATAAGTAATCACGGCATTAGGCCGTTCCTACAGCAAGGTATAATAACTACTGCCGCAGAACTTAGAAAGTTAAGAATTTAGCGTCGCAGAATCTTAAGAACTTGTTCAAGTTCAAGGCGTATCTGTTTGATTATCTGCTGACTTTGCGTAACATCTGATTTAGCGTCATCGCCTGTGAGGCGTTGCCGAGCACCACCAATCGTAAAGCCCTCATCATAGAGGAGACTTCGGATCTGACGGATAATCAGAACGTCCTGACGCTGATAATAACGGCGGTTTCCCCGTCGCTTTACAGGCTTTAGTTGTGGGAACTCTTGCTCCCAATACCGAAGTACGTGCGGTTTAACTGCACAGAGATCGCTCACTTCACCTATCGTGAAATATCGCTTTCCCGGTATCGGAGGAAGTTCGTCGTTATTCCCCGGTTCCAGCATATGCTTCCACTCGGGCCTTTAGTTTTTGTCCTGGCCGGAAGGTCACCACGCGTCGAGCGCTGATTGGTATTTCCTGTCCGGTTTTCGGGTTTCTGCCAGGACGTTCTTTTTTATCCCGAAGATCAAAGTTTCCAAATCCAGAAAGTTTGATCTGTTCCCCAACTGCGAGTGATGCACGCAGCTCCTCATAAAACATGTCGACCAATTCACGAGCTTCTCTCTTATTCAGGCCCAACTCATTAAACAGAGACTCTGCCATATCTGCTTTTGTCAGTGCTATCGACATCAGTCTCTGAGCTCCCCCTTGAATTGATCGTGTAGATTTTTCAATGCTACGGCCATTACTTCGTCCGCGTCATCGTCAGTAAGGGTGCGTGATGTTTCCTGCAAAATCAAGCCTATTGCGATGCTTTTTCGCCCTGCTTCTATCCCAGCGCCCTTATATATGTCAAAAACCTTAACACCTTGGATCAACGCTGGTGAGCTTGCTGCGACGGCAGCGAGTAACTCATCCACTGAAACTTCATCATCAACAATGACGGAAATGTCACGACGAATTGCAGGAAACTTCGAAATAGAAGCTGCAATTGGCGTCGTCGTTGTCAACATTTTTTCGGCGTCGAATTCGAACAAATACATCGCGCGCTTTAAATCGTAAGTCTTAGCGATTTTCGGATGTAACTTTCCAATTATGCCGATGACTACTTCGCCGCGAATCACTTCCGCCGACTGGCCCAGCTGCAGCGCCGGGTGCTCAGTAGCACGAAAACTAATCTCATTATCACCGCAGGCTAAAGTGAGAATCGCCTCAACATCGGATTTTATATCAAAGAAATCAACGGCTTCTGGAGTGGCGCCCCATTGCTCAGGCTGGTTCGGGCCAGTTGCCAGACCGGCGATGCGAACAACCTCAGTATGCTCAGTCACTTTTCCATGGAACGACTTGCTGATTTCAAACAAACGAATACGGTCTTGTTGACGTGCACTGTTTGAAGCTGCCGCCGCAACCATTCCCGGCCAAAGTGATGCACGCATTACAGACATCTCTAAGGAGATAGGATTGCTTAAGACTAATTCAGAATCGATACCAGTAAATATTCGATTTGCGTCTGCATTGATAAAACTATAGGTCACTACTTCCTGGTAATCACGAGCTACCAGGGTCGTGGCAACCTGCTCCAGATCGACTTTCGACTCGGTTACCGTCTGAAGTGGCGCTTGAGAGAATGAGGTGGTCTCCGGAATAGAATCGTAGCCATGAATGCGGACAACCTCCTCGATGAGATCAGCCTCGATCGCAATATCAAAGCGATGACTTGGTGGCGAAACAATCCATCCATCGGAAATCGCGACTACCGTCATAGTTAATCCCGACAAAATCCTTTCGATCTCAGTATCGTCTATTGTTACTCCGAGAAGCCTACTGAGTTGATCTCGTCGCAGAGTAATGTCGGATCGAGTGGGCATGAATTCAGCGACAGATGCGTCACATAAAGGGCCGGCAGCACCACCCGCGATTTCGATTAAGAGCTCTGTCGCTCGTTCAATTGCCCTTGCCTGTCCTGCCGGATCAACACCACGCTCAAATCGCATTGACGCATCGGTATGCATTCCATAAGTACGAGCACGACCAGCCATCACATCCTGCGGCCAAAGCGCCGCCTCGAAGAAAACATCTGTCGTGCTATCAGTAACGGCAGTCGTGAGGCCACCCATGATGCCAGCAATCCCGATTGGTCCGCTGTCATCAGTGACAACCATCGTGTCATCATTCAATTCAACAATCTTCTCATCCAGTAATGTTACGCTCTCGCCCGCTTTTGCCATGCGCGGCCGAATCGGCCCCTGCAACAAGCTAAAATCATACGCATGCAGTGGCTGGCCGAGCTCCAGCATTACAAAATTGGTGATATCAACGACCGGCGAAATAGCTCGCAAGCCCGAGCGACGCAGCCGTTCAGTAATCCAGATCGGTGATTTTGCCGCTGCATCAATCCCACGAACGACTCGCCCGGCAAATCTTGGGCAGCCAACAGGCTCAACTAGCTCAACTGGCTGAGTGTCTTCGATAGTTGCGACAACGGCCATTACCGATGAATCTTTCAAATCAGTACCGGTTAACGCAGAAACATCCCGAGCAATGCCCAGGACGCTAAAGCAGTCGCCCCGATTTGGCGTGAGATCAAGATCGAAGATCGCATCGGGAAGACCCAGGAACTCAATGAGCGAAGATCCGACTTTCGCGTCGAGAGGTAAGGATACGATGCCGTCGGATTCGTTGCCGAGGCCGATTTCAACAGCCGAACACAGCATTCCATATGAAGTGATGCCGCGAATCTTAACCTTACGAAGCTCCGTGCCATCTGGAAGCTTCACACCCAGCCTAGCAAATGGTACTTTCATCCCCTGCACGACATTTGGTGCGCCACAAACGACGTCGATTAACTCACCGCTACCATCGTCAACTTTACACAAGCTGAGTTTGTCCGCGTCTGGATGTTTAGAAGCAGACACAACTTCAGCGATAACAATATCCGCGATATCATCGCCAGCGAATTCGATGCCGTCCACTTCATGGCCCAGCATTGTCAGCTGATGTCCGAGCTCCTCAGTGTCGAGGTCAGGACTAACCCATTCACGTAACCAAGATTCTGCAATCTTCATCGTGACTACCTAAACTGCCGCAGAAAGCGGAGATCGTTGTCAAAAAATATTCGAAGATCTGGCACGTCGTAGCGCAGCATGGCGAGGCGCTCGATACCGATACCAAAGGCATAACCAGTGTATTTCTCAGGGTCAATACCAGTGCTTTCGAGAACGTTTGGATGCACCATGCCGCAGCCAAGAATCTCAAGCCATTTACCCTCACCCCAACGCATATCAACTTCCGCGGAAGGCTCTGTAAATGGGAAGTAAGACGGTCTGAACCGCAACTCGACTTTACTCTCAAAAAATGCTTCGACAAATTGGTGCAGAATAGCTCTCAGATTGGCAAAACTGATATTTTCATCAATCACCAATCCTTCGACTTGATGAAACATTGGAGTGTGCGTCTGATCCGAGTCATTCCGATATACGCGGCCCGGTGCAATAATCCGAATCGGCACGCCCTCTTCGACGATTGAACGAATCTGAACTGGCGACGTATGAGTCCGTAACAAATTCCCACCTGGAAAATAAAACGTGTCATGCATTGCACGCGCTGGATGATTCTCTGGGATATTCAAAGCCGTAAAGTTATGGAAATCATCTTCTATCTCGGGACCTGAGCGGACACCAAAACCAGCATTGGTGAAAATTCTTTCGATGCGTGACTGAGTACGTGAGACTGGATGCCGACCTCCAATAGACTGCCCTCGCCCCGGCAAACTTACATCAACTGAGTCTGCCGCTAATTTCGCTTGCAGTGCAGCATCTTCAAGCGCCGCACGGCGCTTATTCAAGTGCCCTTGAACATCTTGTTTTGCTTTGTTAATTTCCTGCCCAGCAGTAGAGCGCTCTTCAGTCGGTAGCTGACCAAGCGCCTTAAGTCTAGCTGTCAGCTTGCCCCTCTTACCCAAGTAAATGACGCGAACCGCATCCAATGCGGCAAGATCTATTGCCGCGGCAATTTCCGCGGCGGCTTGAGTGATGAGTTTACTGAGTGCCTGCATTTGAGGTACCTCAAGTCAGGCGCGAAAAATCACGCCTAACCTAAGATTCAACTAGGCCGCCGACTTAAGTTCGAGACCGGCTTTTGCCGCAGCAGCGATCGCACCAAATGCTTCAGGGTCATGTACAGCAATATCAGCTAATACTTTTCGGTCTACCTCGATCTCGGCTTTGTTTAAACCATTAATCAGGCGACTGTACGTCAGGTCATGCAAGCGGGCCGCAGCGTTAATGCGCGTGATCCACAAAGCGCGGAACTGACGTTTGCGCTGACGACGGTCACGATAAGCGTATTGACCGGCTTTAATTACAGCCTGCTTGGCTGTCTTGAATAATTTACTACGCGCGCCGTAATAACCCTTAGCTTTATCAAGGACTTTCTTATGACGGGCTTTGGCGGTAACGCACTCTTAACTCTGGCCATCTCTCTATCTCCGCTTAAGCGTAAGGGAGCATGCGACGCACGCTCTTTGTGTCGCAATCAGCGACCTGAAGGGTTTTACCCAAATTACGCTTACGCTTAGACTTCTTCTTGGTAAGAATGTGATTGAGATGGGACTGGGCACGCTTGAAGCCGCCCTTACCCGTCTTCTTGAAGCGCTTGGCAGCGCCTCGGTTAGTTTTCATCTTAGACATTTTCATTTCCTTAAGCCTTGCTACGCACCGAACGATTTCGGCCGCTACAGGCGGGTAGAGCCTTTCCGATTGTCACATCATGGGGCTGATACTCACTTTTACTGCAGTAAATCGTTTACCGCTTCTTCGGCGTAATTACCATGACCATTTGCCGCCCTTCCATCTGAGGCATCTGCTCTACTATGCCGTACTCTTCAAGGTCGTCTCTGACCCTAGTCAGAAGTTGCGCGCCCAATTCCTTGTGTGCCATCTCCCGACCTCTGAATCTCAATGTAACTTTAGTTTTGTCGCCAATTTCCAGAAAGTTTATAAGCTTGCTGAGTTTGATCTTGTAGTCACCCTCATCCGTTCCTGGACGAAATTTAATCTCTTTAACATGTACTTTTTTCTGTTTGCGTTTCGTAGACTGAGCATTCTTATTTTGCTCAAACAAATATTTACCAAAGTCCATAATTCGACAAACCGGTGGCGCAGCGTTTGGCGACACTTCTACCAAATCCAAACTTTCTTCTTTCGCCAACTCAATGCCAGCCTTAAGAGGCATTACACCTGCCTGCTCGCCCTCTGAGTCGATTACTCGAACCTCATCGGCGTCGATTTCGTCATTTCGTCTGACGCGCTTTGTTGCGATACCCGAATCCTCCAAAAACTAAACAAATCCGACACTTGACGGGTGAGTTGAAACGCCACAGCCTATGCGGGAAGGCGATTCTATATAGCCACTAGGCAGGATACAACCTTTGGAAAGGCCGATTTTGGGAAAAATCAGGTATAAAAGAGAATTGGTGGGCGATGGTGGTCTCGAACCACCGGCCTCCACGATGTCAACGTGGCGCTCTACCCCTGAGCTAATCGCCCAATGCTCCTACCTCCCCCCTCGACTGGGGAAGCGTAAGATACTGAAGCAATTGGCCTTCTGCAAGGCCTGTTAACTCGCTTTTTCATCAGTCAGGCCCATCGAGAAATCACGCATTCGATGAGCCTGGTCACGGAGTCGGGCTGCCTCTTCGAATTCGAGGTCTCTGGCGGCCTTGAGCATCTGCTTTTCGAGCTTAGCGGCCTTCTTCAGTAGCTGTTCAGGGCTCATTGCATCGTAAGGGACTTTATCATCCCCGGCCATTCTTGCCTCAGTTTCCGGCAATGGGTACGCGGACTCCATAATATCCGCCACCTTTTTGACGATCGACTCCGGCTTAATCCCATGCTTTTTGTTATGAGCCTTCTGTAGGTCACGCCGCCGATCCGTCTCCTTAATCGCTCGCTCCATGGAACCAGTGACTCTATCGGCATACAGGATCGCTTTACCATTAATGTTACGAGCAGCACGCCCCATCGTTTGAATGAGTGACCGATCTGAGCGTAAAAAACCTTCTTTGTCCGCGTCCAGAATCGCAACCAACGATACTTCCGGCATATCCAGACCTTCTCGCAACAAATTGATTCCAACCAGCACATCAAAGGCACCCAGTCGCAGATCACGAATTATCTCCGTGCGTTCGATCGTTCCGATGTCGGAGTGAAGGTACCGTACGCGACAACCGTGCTCCTGAAGATAGTCAGTCAGGTCCTCGGACATGCGTTTTGTGAGTGTCGTGATGAGAACACGCTCCCCAGCCAGTGTGCGCTCTGAGATCTCCGAAAGCACATCGTCAACCTGCGTAGTTGCAGAGCGAATTTCGATTTCGGGATCTATAAGCCCCGTGGGTCGGACCAATTGCTCAACAACCTTGTCAGTAAATTCATTTTCGTACTTTCCAGGCGTCGCTGATACGTAGATTGTTTGCGGCGACAAGCCTTCAAACTCGTCAAATCTGAGCGGTCTATTGTCGAGCGCGGATGGCATACGGAAACCATGTGCAACCAACGTTTCCTTTCGCGAGCGATCACCTTTGTACATAGCGCCCAGTTGCGGCACCGTCACATGACTCTCATCAATTACTAAAAGCGCGTTCTCGGGCATGTAGTCAAATAAACACGGCGGTGGCTCGCCGATGCCGCGACCCGATAAGTAGCGCGAGTAATTTTCAATACCAGAGCAATATCCAAGTTCACGAATCATCTCTAAATCAAATAAGGTTCTCTGCTCAAGTCTTTGATCTTCCAATAGTTTATTATTATTTCGGAAGTACTTAAGACGATTTTTCAATTCAATCTTTATGTGCTCGCATGCCTCCAGAAGTCGCTCTCGTGGAGTTACGTAGTGGCTTTTCGGAAAGACCGTCAATCGGGGCACTCGCCGAATGACCTCCCCCGTCAGTGGATCAAAATAGGATAGGGACTCGATTTCGTCGTCAAATAATTCTATTCGAACAGCATCTCTTTCCGATTCCGCAGGGAATACATCGATTACATCGCCTCTAACCCTGTAAGTACCCTGCGAAAAATCGATTTCATTGCGCACGTATTGCAGCTCAGCTAGACGCCGCAACAGTCCGCGTTGATCGATGCGATCACCCCGAACCAAATGCAAGACCATACTAAAATATGCCGCTGGATCGCCCAATCCATAAATAGCCGACACTGTCGCCACAATGATAACGTCCGGCCTTTCGATGAGTGCCTTGGTTGCAGATAGACGCATTTGCTCAATGTGTTGATTGATCGATGCATCCTTCTCAATATACGTATCAGAACTCGGAACGTAGGCCTCAGGTTGGTAATAGTCATAGTAAGAGACGAAGTATTCGACAGCATTTCGCGGAAAGAACTCTCGCATTTCACCATACAGTTGCGCAGCTAAGGTCTTATTGGGTGCTAGGATGATAGCTGGCCGCTGAGTACGATCGATGATATTTGCGATCGTAAATGTCTTGCCGGAACCGGTTACCCCGAGCAAAGTCTGACGCGCCAGCCCATCGCCCAACCCCTCCAACAGACCGGCAATAGCGTTTTGCTGGTCGCCGGCCGGCTTGAAGTCCGACACCAGGGTCAGGCGATCGCGATCGGCGCTGAGTTTGTTGGGAAGACCTGCAGTTTGACGTACCATAGCCGAGTATTTCCGATGAGCGTTTGCGAGGGGCAATCGATTGAGTTTATCAGTTTCTAAGAGAATGGCTGCCATTAAGCCATCACCAACCAGTGCGGTTCTAGCGCTGGCAACAGAGTTACGCGCTGCGGGCAGAGATATTATTAGCTTGGGGGCCGGTGAACCCGATTTCGACACGCCGCAGCACATCAAGAATGCCGCCAAAAAAGCGATTGAAGATGGCGCGACTAAATACACTCCAATCGACGGAACAGCCGACCTCAAAGACGCCATCCAGACTAAATTCAGAGATGAAAATGAACTTAATTATGGGTCCTCGCAAATCATCGTCTCGAGCGGCGCGAAGCAGTGCCTATTTAATCTGTGCCTGGGACTTCTATCGCCCGGAGATGAGGCTGTCATACCGGCTCCATTTTGGGTCTCATATCCCGATATGGTGCGTTTGGCGGAGGCTGAGCCTGTAATTATAAAAGCAGGCATCAAGGATGATTTCAAAATCACTCCCGAGCAGCTAGTCATGGCGCTGTCAGATAGAACCCGCTTATTGATATTGAACAGCCCCAGTAATCCAACCGGCGCCTGCTACTCGAAAATCGAGCTGCAGGCGCTCGGTGCCGTCCTTTCCGATCACCCTAATATTGTTATCGTAGCGGATGAAATTTACGAGCATATTCACTGGGGTGAAGAGCCGTTTTGCAGCTTTGCAGCGGCTTGCCCTGAGCTCTACGACCGGACGGTTACAATCAACGGCGTATCCAAAGCCTATGCGATGACAGGCTGGCGTATTGGCTATGCCGCAGGCCCGCACGAACTCATCACAGAGATGAAAACGATTCAGAGCCAAAGCACATCGAATCCCTGTAGCATATCTCAGGTTGCCGCGATTGCTGCACTCTCAGGAAATCAGTCAGCCGTCACTGATATGACTGCCGCTTACAAGAGTCGGCATGATTATGTGGTCGCAGCACTGAACAGTATTGAGGGATTCGAATGCCGCAGCGGCGAAGGCACGTTCTACGCGTTTCCGCGTGTCAGCGATGCTCTGCAGGCACGAAATCTCGGTAGTGATACTGAGCTTGTCGAGCTATTAATCAACGAAGCTGACGTGGCTTGCGTCCCTGGAACAGCATTCGGTGCGCCAGGTTATATGCGGCTATCATTTGCTTGTTCGATGGAAATGCTCGAAGACGCAATCAATCGGATAAAACGGGTTGTTTTGGCTTGACTTCAGCCCTCCTCTGAACCAAAATCCCGGCCGCACCTAATGGTGTCGACCTATTCCCCGATAGCTCAGTTGGTAGAGCGTCTGACTGTTAATCAGAATGTCCGTGGTTCGAGTCCGCGTCGGGGAGCCAAACATGAAAAGCCCGCTTCTTAGCGGGCTTTTTCTATTACTGAATCACCGACGAATCATCCGCTCTTTTTTATGATTATCCAACCAATTACTTGTTAATTTTAGTTCAGAAATGAACGACTTGTATCTATACAGAGCAATAATCGATAAACTTTCACCTTGTTGCTGCTATCTCAATGACGACATTCCACATATATTTTACAAGCTCAACAAAGGCTTCTTCAGAGATTCGTTCGTTATCTCCATGTGCGCCGAACCCACTGTTTATCTCCTCAATCGATCGCGCAGGTCCGATACCATAGGCCTGCATCCCTTTGGCTCTTACCTGGGCCAGGTCTGTCGCTGCAGTTTGCATGATGGGTAGCACGGTCGCCTTCGGGTACATATTCTTTGCGACACGCTCAAGCGTTTGAAACATTTCGTTATCGATATCAGATGAAGGTGCAGCTGGGCGGTAAATTTTCTCCGGGATTATTTCAACGCGAGGGTCATCGATTACTGCCGCAAGTTTCGCGTAAAAACCCTCAACGCTTTCATCTGGCAGCATTCGAATATCCAGCATCGCGCTCGCTTCCGACGGGATGACGTTTCTACGAAAACCTGCGTCCATAATGGTTGGCGCAACCGATGTTCTCGAAATGGAATAGTGATACGGGAAGTTCGCGAGGAAGTACTGCTGAATTGCTGCACTCTCTTCCGGATTTTCTATGTTGTTGTAGCGAAACGCATCATCGTCTGATGCTATCTCCGCCATCCTTTGAAAATACATTCTTGTCGTCTCACTGAATCGTACCTCCGTATCCCAGGAACCGGCTTTCGCAACAGCATTTGCGAGAATAACCACTGCATTTTCCAGGGTGGGCTTCGAGCCATGACCTGGAGTGCCGCGAGCAACTAGTGTTACTCGGCGAGGCATTTTTTCAGTGGTCTCGATACCAACCGTGACCACTTGATTATCCTGAATAACATTCTGCCCGCCTTCCGCTAGACAATATTCAGCATCGATAACATCGAAGTGTTTCTCGACCATGAAATTAATGCCGACTTCCGGCGTTCCCTCTTCACCGGATTCCGCCAGTAGAATGACGTCGCGATCAAGCTCAACTCCGTAGCGCTTAAGCAGCTTCAGGACCATCAGCCCGGCTGCGAGGTTATCCTTATCGTCGAGTGTCCCTCTACCATAAACAAACCCACCCTGACGCAAGCCGCTGAAGGGGTCCGCACTCCATCGATCTGCTTGCACGCCAACAACGTCCGTGTGGCCCATTATTAATAGCGGCCGTTTAGATCCATTTCCACTTGCGCGCGCCACAAGATTCGCTCTCGATTCCTCCAATGCATAGATCTCTGACTCAATACCCTCAGCGGCTAGAACGACCGACAGATAGTCTGTTACGTCGGTTTCATTACCCGGTGGATTGGTTGAATTGATCTGAATAAGCTCGACAAGGTGGTCGAGTGACTCTTCGCCAACCACATCCCAATCGATCAGGTAGGATTGCTGTGCATTTGCCATTGCTGCAGAAGCTGTCGAAACTAGTATTAAAACCCAGCGCATAGATATTCCTTACTTGAACTATTCGGGTATTGAAATCTGGATATTAGCGTAATTAGCTGACTGATCAATAGACCCTAGAACACATAGCCGAATGCGAACAGAGATTCGTTAGCGGCTCGTGATACTGTGCTGCAAAACGGTATCGAACTGGACTCGTGACGCTGGCCGTTGCGTTTCCCAGTTACGACAACTTGGGCACTGCCACAGTAGGCGCTGGCTTGAAAACCCACACTCCTGACACTGATACCTCGGCGTCGTGCTGGCAAGCTTCGACAGCGCACCACGAATCTTCGCGAGCGCAGCGACGTTTGAACCCGTATTACCTACTGATAGTTGCTGTAACTCAACAAATTCACCAAGCGTTGGCTCATTCAGCATGTACTCTTCAACACATTGATCAATTACTGGGATTCCGCCGAGATCATTCACAATTGCTGTATACGCGACGAGTGAATTCATTTCGGGGTTCTCCTTCAGTAAGGCCCTTAACGCAACCTCCAAGTCCGCTGTCGCGTTCTCTCGTTCATATATTGAAACAATTTCCGGTAACGCCTCAGCGATCAAGTAGGTTTTATCATCGAGTATGCGGTTATACAGCTTCAGTGCAGTCTTATTGTCATTACTATCTCTAGCAATATGCGCACGCGTAAGGGCTCCACGCATTGTTCGAGGACGCCCTGCTTGTGCTTTCTTCACGTGCTTGCGAGCCAACGCATAGTTCCCCTTCGCTGCAGCCGCTTCAGCCAATTCACAGTGGTAATGAGCTATCTGGAGAGCCAGAGATTGTCCTCCCAAGACCTCGAGGCGCTGGCCCGAATCAATGGCTTTCCGCCAGTCGCGTTCCTGCTCATAAATTCCACAAAGTGCCTCAAGCGCCTGCACTTGATAGCGCGAACCCTGAGCGAGGCGTACAAAGAGTTTTTCGGCGCGATCAAGCAGGCCCGCACCCAGATAATCTTTAGCCAAAGAAAAAAGTGCCTGATCGCGTTGCTCTGGTGCAAGATCTGGTCTTGCAATGATGTTCTGGTGAATTCGGATCGCCCTATCTACTTCACCACGACGCCGGAATAGGCTGCCAAGAGCAAAGTGAGTCTCGATGGTCTTGTCATCAACGCGTACCATTTTCAGGAAGTGCTCAAGCGCCTGATCCGTCTGCTCATTCAGAAGAAAGTTAAGACCCTTTAAATAATCGATATTGAGGGGTGTAGGCGCACCTTCATCATCACGTTCATCGAACCTGCCCATTGCCCAACCGACCGCAGCTAGCAACAAGAACAGTCCAGCAAGAAGAAAAGTGGATTCAGTCGGCATCATTTAGCGGCAGGTTTCTAAGGCTACTCACTTCGTTCTCAGACATACGCAAAGACCGTCGCAACATTCTGCGTTCATTAGATATTTTAAACGCATATAAGCCCATGCAAATAACACCAAATAGCCAACCAATCGTAAAGGCTATGGTGAATGCAAGGGATGCAGGGGAGCTAAATTCCCAGTGAAGTAATGTGATGCTGACTTCGCTTGAGTTGCCCGCTGTAAATACGACCATCGCCGTAAATATCAGAATGATCAGTAACGCTAAACCTATACGTTTGAGTGCAATCAATTCTTTATGGGGAAATGGCGACTTGCGTTCACTCGTTCACGTAGGTCTTTACCGGGCTTAAAATGTGGCACGTACTTACCGGACAATGCGACGGCTTCACCCGTTTTAGGGTTTCGCCCAATGCGAGGCGGACGGAAATGCAAAGAAAAACTACCAAAGCCTCTAATCTCGATACGCTCACCCTTTGCAAGGGAGTCGCTCATAAGATCAAGAAGGTGCTTTACAGCGAGCTCAACATCTTTTGAAGGTAGGTGCTTTTGCTTGCGCGAGATACCTTCTATAAGTTCTGATTTTGTCATATTGCCTACCACTGTTCCATTTTCTTATCGTAACCCACGGATATTAAAGGTAATAATAGCCCAGACCACACGTTCTGGGCTACCTTTTTTACTTATTATTTACTTCCGCCAGACATTTTTTCCTTCAGAAGCTCGCCAAGCGTGGTTCCAACAGGGGCTGCAGACGAATCAGAGGTATAATTACTAACCACCTCTTGCTCCTCATGAACCTCTTTGGCCTTGATCGAAAGCGCAACTATGCGGCTCTTGCGATCAACGTTCATAAACTTAGCCTCAACTTCTTCACCTACCTTGATTGCCGTCCGGGCATCTTCGATCCGGCCTCTGGCTAATTCAGATGCGCGAAGTGAGCCGTAGACACCGTCACCAAGATCTACCAATGCACCCCGTACGTCGACTTCGGTAACTGTTCCCGTAACAATCGAGTTCTTCGGATGCGCCGCGAGCCAGTCTGAGAATGGATCTTTCTCAAGTTGCTTGATGCCCAACGAGATGCGTTCACGTTCAGCGTCAATTGCAAGTACCGCGGCCTCGATCTCCTGACCTTTCTTGTAATTTCGCACGGCTTCTTCGCCAGGAAAATCCCAGGAAATATCAGAAAGATGAACAAGGCCATCAATCCCGCCATCGAGTCCGATGAAGATGCCAAAGTCTGTGATCGATTTGATTTGACCAGACACCTTATCGGAGCGATTGAAGGTTGATGCGAAATCAGCCCATGGGTTCGATTTACACTGTTTGATGCCCAGCGAAATACGTCGACGCTCTTCATCGATCTCGATGACCATGACTTCGACTTCTTCGCCGACTTGAACAACACGTGAAGGATTAACGTTTTTGTTAGTCCAATCCATTTCGGACACGTGAACTAACCCTTCGACGCCATCTTCGATCTCAACAAAGCAACCGTAGTCTGCAATATTCGTGACCTTACCGAACATACGGGTATCTTGCGGATAACGACGTGCAAGGTCTTGCCAAGGGTCATCTCCGAGCTGTTTCATACCCAGCGATACACGTTGACGCTCGCGGTCGAACTTGAGAATTTTGACATCTATTTCTTGGCCAACTTCGACAATCTCGGAAGGGTGCTTAACGCGCTTCCATGCCATGTCCGTAATGTGCAGGAGACCATCGATTCCACCGAGATCAACAAATGCGCCGTAATCGGTGAGGTTCTTGATGATTCCCTTGGCCGTGTTGCCTTCTTGCAATTCTTTCAGAAGAGCCTCGCGCTCTGCAGAAAATTCTTTCTCAACTACTGCACGGCGTGAAACAACGACGTTGTTGCGGCGCTGGTCAAGTTTCATGACTTTAAACTCGAGCTGCTTACCCTCGAGATATGAAGGATCTCGAACTGGACGAACATCAACCAACGATCCGGGCAGGAATGCTCGGACGTTGTCAATTTCGACAGTAAAGCCACCCTTGACGCGACCATTGATGATGCCTTCAACAACGACACCTTCTTCAAAGGCCTTCTCAAGATCGATCCAAGTACGCGCTCGAATCGCTTTTTCACGAGAAAGCTTAGTCTCACCGAAGCCGTCTTCGACGGCGTCCAGTGCAACTTCAACTTCATCGCCTACCGCGAGTTCGGCGTCACGTTTATCATTTTTGAATTCTTCTTTAGGGATCACAGCCTCAGACTTGAGGCCTGCGCTAACGATGACGACATCGTCATTTATTGCCACCACAATGCCGGTGATGATTGAACCCGGTTTTATTTGTTGACTGGCAAAACTTTCTTCAAATAATTCAGCAAAACTTTCAGACATGTTAGTTAATCCAAGGGGATTTCATCTTCCCCACCCATAAATTACGTCAGTTAGCATCCTGCATCTGACGGTACGAAAAAAAGGAGCGAACATCCTGTTCGTTCCTATCCATTACCTAACTAAGAATTTAGAGTTCTGCGACCCACTCGAGAACTGTATTAGCGACAGACTCAATAGACAGTCCCGAAGAATCCAGAATTCTGGCATCTCGAGCCGGCTTTAGCGGAGCTACCGATCGCTCGGAATCTCTGCGGTCACGGTCCTCTATGTCCCGCGAAAGGGCCGCGAGCGTAACATCCATACCCTTGCCTTTCAACTGCTTATGGCGCCTTTTGGCGCGCTCCTCAGCGCTTGCCGTGAGGAAGATTTTGATCAAAGCGGATGGAAATACATGAGTCCCCATATCGCGGCCATCGGCAACCAGCCCTGGCGCCTTCTGAAAAGCTCGCTGGCGCTCCAAAAGAGCTGTCCGAACCTCAGTTAACTCGGCCACCGCTGACGCCTTTGCTCCGGTTGACTCCCGCCGAACCTCAAGAGTCACATCCTCATTGTCCAGTAGGATCCGCTCGGATCGATCTTTATTACCGTCAAATCGAATGTCGAGGCCGCGCGCGAGCAATGCCAGCGCATCACCATCATCGAGCGAAATCCTCTTATTTTTTGCTGCAATCGCAGTCAAGCGGTAAAGCGCACCGCTGTCGAGAAGATGAAAGCCCAAGGCATCGGCAACACGTCGAGCTATGGTGCCTTTACCCGAACCGCTTGGGCCATCAATCGTTATTACTGGTGAATTTAGGTTCACTGTCCCTTATATAGCCTTTATCGGGCTAATATCAGCACCGACGCTTGCCATGCATTGGCAAAAGCCTGGAAATGATGTGTTAACCGCAGCAACATTCTTTATAAGGACTGATTCACTCGCAACAGTCCCTGCGATCGCCAATGACATCGCAATACGATGGTCGCCATGGCTTTGCACAGTGCCGCCGCCAAATTGGCCACCGTGAACAATAGCCCCGTCTGGCGATTCATCAACTTGTATCCCGAGATTTCGAAGGCCTTCCGACATTGCGGCAATTCGATCGCTTTCTTTGACGCGAAGCTCAGCGATACCCGAAAAGACCGTCTTGCCCGTTGCCGCAGCGGCCGCTACGAAGAGAATCGGGAACTCGTCGATAGCCAATGAAACTAGTGCCGGATCCACATCACCACCGCTTAGTCGGGATGATCGCACTCGAATATCAGCGACAGGCTCTCCACCCAGTAACTGCATATTGACGAGAGTAATATCGCCTCCCATTCCCTGCAGGATTTCGATGACACCCGTCCGGGTTGGGTTGACACCAACATTTGTGATTAATACATCGGCCTTCTCAGCCAACAAAGCTGCCAACATTACAAATGACGCTGAGGAGAGATCGGCTGGCACATTCACAGTACAGCCCTGAAGTTGCTGTCCACCTTGTAGAGATATCTTACCGTCCGACTTCGAAACCATGACGCCCATTGAGCCAAGCATTCTTTCCGTATGATCTCGCGTCATCGCCGGTTCCGTTACGCTTGTCACGCCGCCCGCGTACAAACCGGCCAGTAGTACAGCAGACTTGACCTGCGCACTAGCCATAGGAAGGTCGTAATGAATGCCGCGTAACTGCAGGCCGCCAGAAATATGTAATGGTGGCGTTCCATCGCAGTCACTTTCGATATTGGCACCCATCAGCTTTAACGGCGCTATAATTCGACTCATCGGCCTTCCAGATAATGACTCGTCTCCAGTCAGAACGCTGGAGAATTCCTGCCCCGCTAGTAGTCCAGCGATCAATCGCATAGCAGTGCCAGAATTACCAAGATCAAGATCTGCAGTCGGCGCTTTCAAGCCATGCAGACCAACACCTTGGATCGATATTTCGGTCGCGCTCGGCTGCTTAATTTCAACGCCAAGTGACTGCATCGCAGCCATAGTAGCGAGGCAATCCTCACCAGTGAGAAAGCCCTTAATCTCGGTTCGACCGGTCGCGATACTGCCAAGCATCAGCGCTCGGTGCGAAACCGACTTGTCACCCGGGACGGTAACCGAAGCATCAGAGACTTTTGATGGATTTACCTGAAAATGCATATGAGACGTCTGTCAGCCGATCGCCTTCGGATACGCACCCAATACCCGGAACAATGAACTATTAGCTTCGAGCTTCGCCAGTGCGTCCGAGATTGGCGCTTCCTCAGCATGACCCTCAATATCGATGAAGAAAACATAGTCCCACTTCTTTCGCTGCGATGGACGAGACTCAATGCGAGTCATACTGACACCCTGCTCTGCCAAAGGCTGAAGCAAATTATGCAGCACACCTGCACCTCCCACCGTATCGCTCGTCGAAAATAAAATGGTAGTTTTATCGCTGCCGCTCGGCGTCAGTAAATTACGGCCCACGACCAAGAATCGCGTCGCATTATCTGGACGGTCCTCGATGTTGTTGACCATGATGTCCAACTCATAAACGTCTGCAGCAACTTCAGGACCGATCGCTGCTGTACCTTCTTCGTCTCGCGCTCGTCGGGCACCTGCTGCATTGCTGGACATACCAATTAGTTCGACGTGTGGAAGATATTCACGCAGCCAGCCTCGACACTGAGCCAGCGACTGTTCGTGAGCGCATATGCGTTCAATCTTGTCGAGGCCTTGCATCCTACTCATTAGGTGCTGTTCAATTTTGAGTTCAATTTCACCAGCTATCTTGAGTGGTGATGTTAGAAACATATCGAGCGTATTGTTAACAGACCCCTCAGTCGAGTTCTCAATCGGGACCACACCAAAATCGGCGGTACCGCATTCGACTTCCTGAAAAATCTCATCAATCGTATGAAACGGTAACGCACGCACTGAATGACCGAAATGCTTGGATACCGCCGTCTGAGTGAACGTTCCTTCCGGACCAAGAAAACCAATCTTCAGTGGCTCCTGCTGGGCAAGACACGCAGACATGATTTCACGGAATAAGCGCAACATTTCTTCGTCGCGCATCGGCCCGTCGTTTCGCTTCAACACAGAGCGTAATACTTCCGCCTCACGCTCTGGACGGTAGTAATCGACCGCGGCACCGAGTTCACCCTTCGCTACACCGACCTGTTGAGCGATAGTCGCACGTTCACTGATAAGCGATTGAAGTCGCTTATCAATATCATTAATGCGCTTGCGAATTTCTGCGAGATCGAGGGAGTTCATGTCTTTACCTAAACCGGCCATGCCGTATTTAATCCGAAAACCTAATGGAATCGTGAAGTTATACAGGCTTACCGAGATTTCGCAACGCCAACACACCTTCAATAGAGCCAATTTGCTCTAACAGCTCCGGTGACGGCTCATCGTTTACATCCACTATTGTGTACGCGAACTCGCCAACAGACTTGTTCAGGAGGTCCTCGATATTAAGGCCTGCATGTGCAATGCACGTAGACATCTGGCCAACCATGTTTGGAACATTCGCATTGGCCAACGTAATTCGCCACGTGTCGAGACGCCGCAACCGAGCTTCTGGAAAATTGACGGAAAACCGAATATTGCCATTTTCAAGGTAATCCTTAACGTTCTCGGCAATCATGATTGCGCAGTTTTCCTCAGCCTCCACGGTCGATGCACCTAAGTGTGGCAGTGTGACGGCCTTTGGATGTTTTATGAGCTCCGGAGTCGGGAAATCGGTAACAAATGAATGCAGCTTGTCACTATCAAGTGCCGCGATCGCCGCCGCATCGTCTACAATTCCATCTCTGGCGAAATTCACCAACACAGCACCATCTTTCATTAGTTGAAGGCGATCGGCGTTCACTATATTACGAGTCGCCTCCATAAGAGGTACGTGCAATGTCACGAAATCGGCGCGCTGAAATAATTGATCGAGCGTGTCAGCTTGCTCGACGCCAGATGAAAGCTGCCATGCATTTTGAACGGTAATTGCAGAATCAAATCCCACTACCTTCATCCCGAGAGACAAGGCTGCGTTCGCAACTTCAACTCCGATCGCACCCAGACCAATGACGCCTAATGTCTTACCAGGCAACTCGAATCCAGCGAACTGCTTCTTACCTGCTTCAACAACCTTATTCAGCGCATCACCTGTTTCTTCAAGTGCTGCGACATACTCGCTCGCTTGGCAAAGATTGCGAGCGCCAATCAACATTCCGGCAATCGTCAGCTCCTTGACTGCGTTGGCGTTGGCGCCCGGCGTGTTGAACACAGGGACACCGCGTGCGCTCATCTCATCGACTGGAATATTATTCGTGCCAGCGCCAGCACGACCAATAGCCGATACTGAGGCTGGAATATCCATATCATGCATTTTGTGTGAGCGCAGCAATATCGCATCCGGATGAGTCAGCTCCGAGGCCACTTCATATCGACTTCGAGGTAATCGACGCAGGCCTTCGACCGTGATGTTATTAAGAGTTAGCACTTTGAACATTCTAATTTACTCTCCCCAGGCTACTGTAGCCAGGCCTTACGCCTCAGTCCTTTCGAATTCGGCCATGAATGTGATTAATGCATCTACAGCTTCTTCGCTGACAGCATTGTAAATCGAGGCACGCATACCACCGACCGAACGGTGCCCTTTTAGATTGGTTAAGCCTGCCGCGTTACTCTGCTCGAGAAACGTTGCATCAAGTGCGGCATCAGCGAGGATGAACGGTACATTCATCCAAGATCGGCAATCTTTGGCGACCGGGTTCGAATAAAAGTCGGAGCCATCAATCGCGGCATAAAGCTTCATTGCCTTCCGTTGATTCACAACAGCCATTGCCTCGACACCGCCCTGCTCTATCAGCCACTGAAAGACGATATCAGCGACATACCACGCAAATGTTGGTGGTGTATTGGTCATTGAATCCGACTCCGCATAGGATTTCCAGGTCATTAGATGCGGAGTGTTGGCTCGAGCTCTATCCAGCAACTCGTCCTTAATAATGACCACCGTAATCCCGGCTGGACCAATGTTTTTCTGTGCGCCCGCGTAGATCACACCAAAGCGGCTAACATCGATCGGTCGCGAAAGGATATTGCTCGACATGTCTGCGACGAGAGGCGCATCACCACTTGGTACGAAGTGAAACTCTACACCGGCAATCGTTTCGTTGGGGGTGTAGTGAAGATACGCCGCATTATCACTACGAGACCAGGTTGACTCATCCGCTATATAAGTGAAGTTCTTGTCGGACGAATCGGCGGCTACGTTTGAAGTGCAAAACTTGGCTGCTTCACCCGCGGCCTTCTTACCCCAACTTCCCGTCACAATGTAGTCGGCGGTATCTCCGGGCGCTGCCAAATTCAGGGGCGCCATTGCCATCTGCATAGTCGCACCGCCTTGTGGAAAAATAACACTATAGTCATCAGGCACCGCAAGCAGATCGCGAAGATTAGACTCTGCCCGTTCCGCCAATTCGACAAATTGCTTGCCGCGGTGGCTGGCCTCCATAACCGACATGCCAATGCCCTGCCAGTCAAAAATTTCGGAGTGAATTTGTTCTAACACTTGAAGAGGAAGCGCTGCCGGGCCGGCACTAAAATTATAGACGCGAGACATGTCGCAATGGTCCTGAAGAGATTTTCATAGGGCGCGTATTGTCACGGTTTGCTAACGCAAATGCACTACCTAATAGAAAAAAATATTGCCGACCAATTACTGCATAATTTGCACCAGTTTGGTGCGTTACTCGCCCTCTTCATCATCCTCGATAGCTTCGATTCGTGCGAGTCCAACTAAGCGCTGATCTTTTCCGACGCGAATGAGTCGAACGCCCTGAGTGTTGCGCCCCATGATCGATATATCATCAACACCGGTACGGACTAGCGTTCCGTTCGAACTGATGAGCATAACTTCATCGTCGGCCCCGACTTGCAATGCGCCAACCGTCTTTCCGTTTCTATCAGTCGTCTGAATTGCAATAACGCCTTGCCCACCACGCCCTTGAACTGGGAAATCGTCGATCGGGGTTCGTTTACCATAGCCATTTTCTGTCGCTGTCAGAATCAAGCCATCACGCATGATTGACAGAGCGATAACCTCATCGCCCACTGGCAGCTTAATTCCTCGAACGCCAGCCGCGCTACGTCCCATCGGACGAACATCCTCTTCTTTGAAGCGGATTGATTTGCCATGACTCGCTACAAGCAGAACTTCAGCTTCGCCGTCTGTGATTTCAACATTAACAAGCTTATCATTATCACGCAGGTCGATTGCGATGATGCCGTTTAAGCGCGGCCGTGAAAATTGACTCAAAGGCGTCTTCTTAACGGTGCCGGCAGAGGTTGCCATAAATACGAAGCGTCCCTCCGTATACTCCCTGATCGGCAGAACAGCGTTAATCCGCTCGCCATCTTCGAGTGGGAGTAGATTCACAATCGGTTTTCCGCGTGATCCACGACTGGCTTGCGGAACCTGGTATACCTTTAACCAGTAAATCTTGCCGTGACTGGAGAAACACAAGATCGTGTCATGCGTGTTCGCGACAAAGAGCTTATCGACAAAGTCCTCATCCTTGACCTTCGTTGCAGAACGTCCCCGGCCACCGCGTTTCTGTGTCTGGTAAGCCTCGATAGGTTGCGCTTTCGCATAGCCACCATGAGATAAGGTCACCACAACCTCCTCTTCGGGGATCAGGTCCTCAACACTTAAATCCGAATGGTCCTGGACAATCTCTGTACGGCGATCATCACCGTAGGCCTCACGAATCGCGATCAACTCGGCCTTGATAACTTCGAGTAATTGATCAGGATTGGCAAGAATATCAGAAAATACTTTAATTTTCTCTAGTATATCTTTGTATTCTTTTACAATTTTATCTTGCTCAAGCCCCGTCAAACGGTGTAATCGAAGGTCAAGAATCGCTTGCGCCTGGACGGAAGAAAGGTGGTATTTGCCGTCGATCAAGCCCGCAACGGTATCTAGTCCGTCCGGCCTAGTATCCATTTCGCCGGCACGTTGAAGCATGTCGGTTACTGCACCAGGGGCCCACTGGCTCGCCATGAGGATGACTTTCGCCTCCGCTGGTGACGCCGATGCTTTTATCATTGCAATGACTTCGTCGATATTGGCCAAAGCAACAGTTTGCCCTTCCAATACATGCGCACGATCTCGAGCCTTGCGTAGATCAAAAATGGAACGCCGAGTCACGACCTCGCGACGATGAGACAAGAACGCCTCTAAAACCTGCTTCAGATTAAGAAGCTTCGGTTGTCCGTCGTGTAAGGCCACCATATTGATGCCGAACACGCTCTGCATCGACGTTTGTTTGTAAAGGTTATTCAGGACAACGTCGCTGACTTCCCCCATTTTGATTTCGATAACAACCCGCATGCCGTCTTTATC
>JABIQN010000045.1 GCA_018699395.1 Gammaproteobacteria bacterium | reverse complement strand
GTCGCCAATCGCTCATTTGTCAGGATAAGACAACGCGCCGATTACCTCGCCCATGCAAAGTGACTCGCCCGGTTGCATATCATTATCCCACTCACAAACACCCTCTGGCATTAATAGAATAACTGTTGATCCCATATTAAACCAACCCAATAAGTCACCCTTCTTGATATTCAAGGAGGGACGCGATAAGTCAAGTACATCAACGACACCGTGTTTTCGTGGACGAATCTCACCTGTCCATGGCGTCGAAATGCTACCAACATTGAGCGCGCCGACGAAAATCAAGACGGCTGGACCGCGGGCCGTCTTGAAATGCATTACGAGGCGTTCATTTCGACGAAAGAGTCCGTTCACGCGAGCAACTGTTGCCTGATTTACGCTGAATAAGTCGCCGGGTATATAGCGCGCAGCGACCAGCTCGCCGTCCAAGGGGGCATGGATACGATGGTAGTTATAAGGAGCGAGGTAAATGGTCGCGAACGTACCATCGATATAAGCTCTGGCTTGCTCGAGGTCGGTTGCTAACAGGTCGTCAAGCGAATAGTTAATTCCCTTCGCTTGAAAAATACTGTCACTCCGAATGTTGCCGGCGATACTGACAGTGCCGTCGACCGGCGAAACGATACTATCCTCGCCGTCGTCGATAGGGCGGGCACCGCTGTGCAGCTCGCGCACGAAGAAATGATTAAAGGTGTCGAAATCCTCGGGGACATTCAATTTTACATCGTCAATGCAGACATCATAGAGACTGATAAATTTTGTGATGAGGAAATTCTTGGTTCCTGCGTGAGAAACTCTGGCGACTCGATATACGAGTGCCGTTATGAGGTGCTGTGGTAGCACATATTGCAATACGACAAATATTCTGGCGAGCATTAGTGAGTCCCCGAGGCGAAAGATGTCTGCAAACTAAGTAGCAAAAGCTCTCCACTGTAAAAGCTCAAAGAGATTGTTTCTGAGGAGTCCGTTCGCCGCATCAGCATCAAATGCTTGCCGCCGCGCTCCAGCTTCGATGTGGAACCAGCCTGTATGGACAGGGAGTCAATGCGCTGCATTCTTGCGATGCCATTATCCACAATTGATTCATGCATCTCGATTGACTCGAAGTTGGGGCTGACAATGTGCGTTAGCTCAATCGATGCGCGCGTGTTATTGCTAAGTGTAATGTATCCTGCACTCATCAGTTTTCCCGGCATGGGTTCAGTTATAACAATGTCGGTTGCTACGAACGGTGGCTGATCAGAGCTTTTACACGAACAAAGAAGTGATAACGCAACGAGTAAAGCAAATGAAGATAGTTTATTCATCACAGAGCGCATCAACGACCACCCATTATTGCTGGTAGATCATTCACATAGTCGGCTAGTAAATGAGGAGCACGGAAGAGTGCTGAGAATTCTCCGTCCGGATTGATTAGTAGAACGGCGGCCGAATGATCGACGCTGTAGTTGTCACCATCAACTACGGTCTTCTTAAAATATATTCCCAGCGCAGTTGTTAATTTGATGATTTCATCAATTTGCCCAGTTATCGCGAGGTTATCTTGTCCGAAGTAATCCATGTATTGACCGAGCACCGCAGGTGTATCGCGCTCTGGGTCGACGCTCACAAGGACTATTCGCGGCGTTTTTTCTGACCCGGTGCTCTCAAGCTCACGTTTTATGCTAGCGAGAGCTCGCAACGTGGTGGGGCAAATATCCGGACAATTGGTAAAGCCGAAAAAGACCAGATCCCACTGTCCGCGAAACGTATCGGCATTGACTGGCCTATTAGTGTGATCCAGCAGAGAGAAATCTGGTAATTCAATTGGTTCTGGAATGATAAACGCCGAGCGTAGCTCAGTTAGCCGATTGAGTTTTGCGGCTGCAAAAAACCCGGCAGCTAGCGCGGCGCCGAGTAGGATTGCGATAAGGATGTTTCTATGACCCATACTGAAATTCTTCGTGTGATTGAAATTGTCGAGCCGGTAATTCTACAGGCAGATAGACCTTGAGCGTGATAGATTCTCCGTCGAATATGGACGTCGAACACCTGATACGCGAAACCGCTGAACGCTTCGAACAAGCGGATCTGTCCTATGGGCATGGGACGGACAATGCGTTGGACGAGGCTGCATGGCTGGTATTCGCCAAACTGCAGCTTTCGCACGATGACGCACCGGCGGTCTATGCAACGATGGTTGATGACGAACAGGCGTCTGCCGTGTCAGCGCTTGCAGGTCGACGGATTGACGAGCGAGTGCCGCTGGCCTACCTACTGAATCAGGCATTCTTTGCTGGCCACGAATTCTATGTGGACGAGCGGGTACTGATACCGCGGAGTCCTTTTGCAGAGCTGATTGGCGCACAGTTCTCGCCCTGGCTGGACGCCGACACCATCAATGCTGCTCTGGATCTGGGCACTGGCAGCGGATGCATCGCCATAGCGATCGCTCATGCGTTTCCGGACGCAATGGTCGATGCGGTGGATATCTCTCTAGAGTCTCTTCAGGTAACCGCTATCAATATTGAGCGGCATGATCTGGCCGATCGGGTTGAGCCGATACAATCTGACTTTTTCTTGGGCCTCGAAGGTCGTCAGTACGACCTTATTGTCAGTAATCCGCCCTATGTGGATCAGGGTGATATTGATACAATGCCGAGTGAGTATCGCCACGAGCCTGAGTTGGGACTGGCAGCGGGTGACGATGGTCTGGAATCTGTTCACAAGATTTTGCGTGATACCTCGCGATTTCTGACGGACAATGGAATACTTGTCTGCGAGGTTGGCAATAGCCAACCAGCTCTGGAAGCGGCGTATCCTGATTTGGCTTTTATTTGGCTTGAATTTGCAGCGGGTGGGACAGGCGTTTTCTTACTAACTAAACGTGACTTACAAGGTTTATAGCGGTGTCTGGAAATAGTTTTGGGCGAATTTTCACGGTGACGACGTTCGGCGAGAGCCATGGGCGGGCACTTGGTTGTGTCGTAGATGGCTGCCCTCCCGGCATGGAATTATCGGAGGCGGATATTCAGATCGATCTGGATCGTCGTCGACCTGGACGCAATCGTCATACCACGCAGAGAAATGAGCCAGATCAAGTGAGGATCTTGTCAGGTGTCTTTGAGGGTAAGACGACTGGCACACCGATTGGACTGCTGGTCGAGAATATGGATCAGCGCTCGAAAGACTATGGCGACATTAAAGATAAGTTCAGGCCTGGTCATGCCGATTACACCTACCAGCAAAAATACGGCATTCGCGATTACCGAGGTGGCGGACGATCGTCAGCTCGTGAGACGACGATGCGCGTTGCTGCTGGCGCAATCGCTAAGAAATACCTCAAGGAACGCTTGGGTGTTGAAGTTCGCGGTTACCTTTCTCAACTTGGCCCGATTGAACTGGCGGCACGAGATTTATCCGCTGCAGATGACAATGCCTTTTTCTGCGCAGACCCTGACAGGATTGACGAGCTCGACAAGTTTATGGACGAACTGCGAGAGCAGGGTGATTCGATAGGCGCCAAGATCAGTGTTCTTGCCAGTAACATGCCATTGGGACTCGGTGAGCCAGTTTTTGACAAACTTGAAGCCGATATCGCGCACGGACTGATGAGTATTAATGCTGTTAAGGGCGTAGAGCTCGGCGCCGGGTTCTCTTCTATTACGCAGCGAGGTAGCGAGCATCGAGATGAGATGTCCGCAGACGGCTTCAGTAAGAATGATGCGGGTGGAACACTTGGCGGAATTTCGTCAGGTCAGGACTTGCTTGCGAGTCTCGCGCTCAAGCCGACATCCAGTGTTGCGGTACCGGGAAAAACGATAAATAAAGAAGGTAAAGACACCGAAATTGTTACGCAGGGTCGTCATGATCCTTGCGTCGGTTTACGCGCAACGCCGATCGCTGAGGCGATGGTTGCTCTCGTTATCATGGATCACTATCTGCGTAATCGCGCTCAAAATGCTGACATTACGTCGGGCACACCAGGAATCTAAATAATGTCAGACCGCTTTGATATAGCTGTCGTCGGCGCGACGGGCGTCGTCGGTGAATCAATTCTTGAAATTCTCCACCAGCGAAAATTTCCTATTGGCAAGGTATATGCGCTCGCAAGTGAGCGATCCGTAGGTCGTCAGGTTGACTACGGCCACAAAAAAATCACGGTAGAGGATCTCGCCGAGTTCGATTTTTCCAAAGTGCAGATTGGCTTGTTTTCAGCCGGTGGATCGATATCCAAGGAATTTGCACCAAAAGCGGCAGCAGTTGGTTGCGTGGTCATCGACAATACGTCTCACTTTCGCTACGACGATGATATTCCGCTCGTTGTGCCGGAGGTAAATCCGGATGCAATTGCGGATTACACGAATCGTGGCATCATTGCCAACCCGAATTGTTCAACGATTCAGATGCTCGTTGCATTGAAGCCGATTTACGATGCAGTCGGAATTGAGCGCATAAACGTTTGCACCTACCAAGCCGTATCGGGTGCAGGGAAGAGCGCGGTCGAAGAACTTGTACGACAAACGAGCGTGCTGCTGAACGGCCGTCCGGTGGACATCAAAGGCGATGCGAAGCAAATTGCGTTTAATGCGGTACCCCATATCGATGTATTCCTTGAAAACCGTTACACCAAGGAAGAAATGAAAATGGTGTGGGAAACTCGCAAGATTCTCGACGACGAATCGATACTTGTGAACCCAACGGCAGTGCGAATTCCTGTTTTTTTTGGGCATTCTGAGGCAGTCCACATCGAAACTCGCGACAAGATTTCGGCTAAAGTGGCGACTGAATTATTGGCCAATTCACCTGGAATAGAGGTCCTCGATGGTGTGGAAATGGGCCAATATCCAACCGCAGTCACTGAAAGCTCAGGAAATGACCCAGTTTATGTCGGGCGAATTCGAGAAGACATCTCTCATCCGACCGGATTGAACCTCTGGGTGGTGGCCGATAACATACGTAAGGGCGCAGCTCTAAATAGCGTCCAAATTGCTGAAATTTTGGCAAAAAACTATCTTTAAGCTATAGTTCGTGGGCAAAGATTGGCCCCAGACATGATGTCGAGGGTGGGGCTTTTTGGGAGTTTGGGGAAAATATATTATGTCGCGACGTTTTACCCGTCTCTTACTGCTGTCTGGTCTAATTCTGTCGAGCGAGGTTTGGGCGATTGGACTTGGAGAGATCAATCTTGATTCGGCGCTAAATGAGCCTCTTAGGGCTGAAATTTTCTTACTGTCCGCCAGCGGTGAAGAACTCGCAGATCTGTCGGTAATTCTTGCGTCTGAAGAGACCTTTGCACGCTACGGAATTGATCGCCCGCTCTACCTTCAGGACATCGAATTTAAAGTCGTCCAAAGTGGCCCTTCGGGGAACGTAGTTCAGATTCGATCACGTTCACCGATTGCCGAGCCATTCCTGACGTTTTTGGTAGAAGCAACCTGGGCGAGTGGCCGACTGTTGCGTGAATACACTGTATTACTCGATCCTCCGACCTACGCTGCTCCAGTAGCCCAACAAGCGCCTGCAGTCGAAGCGCCACGCCAAAGTACACCAAGTGACAGTGGCCGTATTCAACGCGAGCCAGCAGCAACACCGTCGGCGCACCGACAACCAGCATCCGAAGAAGATGATTTACCTTACGACGCCAACGTCGGTGGCGATATGGTGGTTAGTCGAGGTGATACCCTATGGGGTATCGCATCACGTACGCGCTCGGACCTTCGTCTATCAATGAGTCAGACGATGCTAGCCATTTTTGAGGCAAACCCTGAAGCGTTCGTCGGCAATATCAATATGCTCAAAGCGGGCGCAACTTTGCGCATACCGAGCGCAGATGAGGTTTTCCAGATTAACCGCGGCGACGCGTTTAATGAAGTGCAGCGCCAACACAGCGTCTGGAATGGTGACACAACAGTTTACATTGCGCCAGAACCGTCACGACTCAGTCTGACACTCGTTCCACCGGATGAAAATCCAGTGCGAGGGGACTATGACGCCTCGTCGACTTACGAACCTCAATCTCAAAAGCAGAAAATAGAGGGACGAATCAGCAAACTTGAAGCCGCTAATATTCCAGATCAGCAGTCCCTGATCGAGATCCGCGACAATGAGCTTGCTGCGCTTCGCCAAGAGTTGGTGAATACACGTAGTGAAATATATGAGCCACCCGTCGAGAGCCTCGTAGATGACACCTCAATTGATGGCGCTCAGCTCGATGATGAGATCGTTGATACCATCGTACCGTCGTTGACAATCATTAGAACGTCGCCTAGCCGTAACAAGATTTTCGTCGATAAAGTGATCGAAATCCTGACCGGTTTTTGGGGCATTATAATCGGTGCACTGATCCTAGTTATGAGTGGACTGATTTGGTTCATGCGACGCGGTGTTGATGATAATGACAGACCATGGGAAATGCTCGACTCTGACGAGATAGTCGCTGGCTCGATCCTAGCTACGCCGACCACGCCCGAATCGATACATGATGGCGACGCCATGGCCGTCGTTGAACAGGCTTCCGGTATGCATTCGATTCCGGAAGATATGGTCGAGGCAGCCATCAATCTGGATCAATCCAATCCAATCGCAGAGGCTGATTTCCATATAGCTTACGGTTTTTACGATCAAGCGGCGGACCTGATTAACGGCGCGTTGGAGTCGGACCCTTCCGATAAGCCCCTAATGTCGAAGCTGTGCGAAATTTACTTCGTTTGGGGAAATCGTGACGCGTTTATAAGCGCTGCGACGAAGTTCAAAGCTAATATTGGTAGTAGCGAAAGTGTGGACTGGGACAAGATCGTGATTATGGGACAGCAAATCGCCACCGATCACGAAATGTTTGAAGGTGCCGAACTCGGTGGAGCTACCAAGGCGATCGATATACCGTTGGAGGGGAGTGGCGACCAGACAGATGGACTGGATATGGACTTCGGTATGGATGATATTGCCGCATCAGACGCCAATTGTTGGATGGGTTCTGGCCGCATCGATCTCGGTGCGGGCGACGATACACAGCAAGGCGTCGATTTCGATTTTGATTTCGACGATGCGACTGCCGAGCAGTCTCGTCCGACCTTGCCTGAGGAAGCGGTGGAAGTTCCGACGACGTCGGTTGCGCCAGAAAATATTAGCGGCGATCTGCACGAAGCACGCATGATGAGGGAAGTCGGAACCAAGCTCGACCTGGCTCGCGCCTACGTTGATATGGGTGACGCTGCTGGAGCGCGTAGCATTTTAGGGGAAGTTCTCGACGAGGGCGATGATCCTCAAAAGCAGCAAGCGCAACAATTACTGGACTCTCTTCCTAGTTAGTTCCCCTAGGAAAGGTAGATAAATGCGCATTGCGCTCGGCATTGAATATGACGGTACAGCGTACAATGGCTGGCAACGACAAAAGACCGGCCTCGGTGTGCAGCAGCGCCTCGAAGAAGCGTTAATGAGCATTGCCGATCATCCAGTCGAGGTTACCTGCGCCGGTCGCACAGATACAGGCGTACACGCCACTGGCCAAGTTGTTCATTTCGATACGACGAGCATGCGCGATGATCGAGGTTGGCTGCTAGGCACAAACAGCCGTCTGCCCGATGACATCAGTGTGACGTGGGCTCGCCATGTTGACGACGAATTTCATGCGCGGTTTTCTGCGACTAGCCGAAATTATCACTATCGAATTCTGAATCGCCTTGAGCGCTCGGCGATGCAGCGGCATCGTGCCTGGTGGGTCTACAAGCCATTAGATGCAACGCATATGCATGAAGCTTCTCAACACTTGCTTGGTGAGCACGATTTCTCCGCGTTTCGTGCGGCAGGATGTCGTGCCAATACGCCACAGCGTCGAATAACGAAGATTGGTGTCGAACGCGATGGCGACTGGATTACACTAAGAGTGTCTGCAAATGCCTTCTTGCAGCATATGGTACGAAACATCACTGGTTCACTCAGCGCGATCGGCGAAGGGGAAAGGAGTAGCGACTGGATGGCATATGTTTTGAAAAGTCGCGATCGGAAGAAGGCTGGAATTGCAGCGCCACCACATGGGCTGACGCTGGTATCGGTTGATTACCCCTCGTCGGCTGGTATACCGGCATCAACGGACGCCGACTAGCTGTACAGAAACTATATGGATATTATGTTGACATGAGTTGGTTCGATAAATTGATGCCCTCGCGCATCAGCACAGAAAATCGCACAAAATCAGTGCCGGAAGGCGTTTGGGTAAAGTGTGCCCGCTGTGATGCGCAGCTGTATCGCAATGAGCTCGAACGAAACCTGCAGGTTTGCCCGAAATGCGATCATCATATGCGCATTGGCGCGCGAAAACGCCTTGAATATTTTCTCGACCCAGATTCGCAGACTGAGTTATCGGCGAACCTGGAACCCGAGGATCCACTTAAATTCAAAGACAGTAAGCGTTACCGCGATCGACTCGCTGCTGCCCAGAAGAAGACCGGTGAGAAAGACGCACTGATTAGTGTGACAGGCTCTCTGCTTGGTCGATCAGTCGTTGTATGTGCGTTTGATTTCGAGTTTATGGGTGGATCAATGGGCTCAGTTGTCGGTGAGCGCTTTGCTCGTGCCGCGAACTACGCGGCTGACAAAAAGATGCCGATGATTTCCTTTTCAGTCAGTGGTGGCGCACGCATGCAGGAGGCGTTGTTCTCTCTTTTGCAGATGGCGAAAACGGCTGCGGCGTTGGCGAATCTCGGCAGTACGGGTAGTCCATACGTTTCGGTGTTGACGGATCCTACAACAGGCGGTGTTTCGGCGAGCCTTGCGATGCTGGGCGATGTTAATATTGCTGAGCCCAACGCACTAATCGGTTTTGCAGGGCCGCGAGTAATAGAACAAACCGTTCGAGAACGGTTGCCTGAGGGGTTCCAGCGTAGCGAATTTCTGCTGGATCACGGGGCTATCGATATGATCATTGATCGTCGAAAATTGCGCGAAGAGATCGGTGCCTTACTAGCCAAATTTGAGGGTTGTCCGAGCCCCGTCGCGGCAAAGTAACACCTCTGATGCTTCCTGCTGGCGCGCCACTGTCCGTTTGGCTTACCTGGTTAGAAACACTTTCGCCTACAGAAATCAATCTTGGTATTGCACGCGTGCGGCTACTTTTGGACAGACTCCAGCTGCCACTACCAGTAAAGATTCTATTGATCGCCGGCACCAACGGTAAAGGCTCCTGCGTCGCCATGACAGACGCCCTCTTAAGAGCAGCTGGCCTGAGTGTTGGTGCCTATACATCGCCGCATATCAGTCGTTACAACGAGCGTATCGTCGTCAATGGTGAGGCCGTAGACGATTGTGTAATTATTAATGCATTCGAGGTAGTAGAGGCAGTTCGAGGCAGTACAGAGCTAACCTATTTCGAATATGGCACTCTAGCTGCACTAATAGTCTTTACCGAAGCTGAACTCGACGTCTGGGTACTTGAGGTCGGTCTCGGGGGGCGCCTCGATGCGACCAATGCCATCGATCCCACGGCTGTTTTAATCACTAATATTTCACTTGATCATTGTGCTTGGCTTGGCAATGACGTCGAAACAATCGCCTTAGAAAAGGCCGGTATAATACGAGCTGGCATCCCAGTCACTTATGGCGGTAACAATGTCCCAGAAGCTATCCAGCGACACAGTAGCGAGCTCGGGGCTGACTTATCAGTAGCGGGCCGTGACTTCAGAGTGGACATCGGTACTGATGGAATATGGTCCTGGCATGGCCCTAGCGGCGATTTGGAGTCGCTGAAAGAGCCTGGATTGTTGGGCGAATTTCAGATACATAATGCTGCCGCCGTTTTGGCTATGCTCGATACCGCCAGCCTTCTCGATGGCATTGATGCTGATCTTGTGAATCGCGTTCTGCCGTCGCTGAGCTTGGCCGGCCGATCGCAACGGTTGACTGTTGATGGCGTAGAGTGGTTTTTCGACGTCGCCCACAATCCGGCAGCGGCTTCGGCGTTGGCTACGACCTTGGCGTCATGTGAGGCAAGAAATACGACTTTCGCGATAGTCGGCTTGCGCGACGACAAAGACGTTGACGGCGTCATCGCGCCACTGGCCGATTCGGTCGATCATTGGATTGCCGTTCTGCCCAACAGTGAGCGCGCAATGTCGAGCGGCGAACTCGCAAGGCAGATATCAAATCTGACCGCGCGCGCGTGCCTTGTCGCTGACTCCGTAGCTGACGCCGTCAAATTTGCCCGACATGAGGCTTTAGAAAGTGACAGAATACTCGTAACGGGATCGTTTTTTACTGTGGGTCCCATCCTCGATCAGTTAGCAACGGAATCGCGGCCCGAAATATGATGGAAAGAGCTTTGAAAGAACGAATTATTGGCGCAGTTATCTTGGTTATTTTCGTCGTTCTCGTGGTGCCGATATTTCTCGACGGTTCGCCAGTGAACGGTAATATAGTATCCGAACAAGTCTTACTACCTGGGCAGGAAGGGCGGGATATCAAGACTGTTGTGTTGGATAGAGAGCGTTCGAATCCAATACCGATAGCGAGCAGCTCCGATGCCGATGTCGATAAACCTATCATGGCCGATTTAGAGCCCAACATCACATCTTCACCTACCCCTGCCGTTCAGCAAAACACTAATCAGGCACCCGCGGTGCGCGAAGCGACCGAAGCGCGACCACGGCAACAAGCTATGACCGCGAAACCGGCGCAATCGAAAACAGATATGTGGTCGGTGCAACTCGGAAGTTTTTCGAATAGGCAAAATGCTGAAAAGTTGGCGGTAGGTCTTAGAAAGCAAGGCTACGCAGCGTTCCTGAGTCAGCTTCAGACTGATTCAGGTCAGTTGCACAGGGTTCGCATTGGTCCGCAGAAAGATCAGCAAAGCGCAGAGGCGATGGCGGCTAGACTACTAAAGGTTGGCCACAAGGGACGAGTGCTACCGCACCCCTGACGATCTGCTAGAATCCTGCTTCATTCTCCCCATGCCAAACCGAGACGACATCTTAGATGCCGATCATCGACATAATTATCGCCACAGCGCTGGCCGTATCCATCATTATTGGATTCGTACGCGGCTTCGTGAAAGAGGCTATCTCTATCGCGACGCTCGTGATTGCGATCTGGGCATCGATGTATTATGGCCCAGCCGTTGGTGGATTTTCCGATAGCTGGTTGAGCTCCGCCGGAATGCAGATCTGGTTCGGCCGGATCCTAGTCTTCGCGATTACTCTTTCGGTAGGTGGCCTTTTGGGCTGGGGAATCTCCAAGCTTATTCGTTTATCGGTGCTGAGCGGTATCGATCGCTTGATGGGCTCTGCATTTGGTGTAATTCGTGGAATATTGCTGGCTGCACTATTCGTAATTGGTGGGCAGTATTCAGGCTTTGATAATGATGATTGGTGGAAGCAGTCTCGTCTGCTTCCACATTTTAGGGTGGTCGCTGAGTGGATCGAAGAAATGGCGCCCAAGGGGTATGAATTAATAATACCGGATGAAATAGCGGACGAATTGCCCGTTCAGTTGCCGGTGGAATTGTAGAGATAGTCTATGTGTGGCGTGGTCGGAATCGTCAGTAGTGAGCCTGTTAATCAGTTTTTATACAATGCGCTGACAGTAATGCAGCATCGTGGACAGGATGCGGCTGGCATCGTAACCTGGGGTGAGGAGCAAGGACTTAAGAAACGCAAAGGGAATGGCCTTGTTCGCGACGTCTTTCATAACCGGCACATGACGGACATGCGCGGCACTTCGGGTATCGGTCATGTCCGCTATCCGACTGCTGGCGGCTCGAAATCAGCAGAAGCGCAGCCGTTCTATGTCAATTCGCCGTATGGGATTTGCCTTGCACATAACGGCAACCTGACCAACTACGATGAACTTGCTGAATTACTTATTCGCGATGACCGCCGTCATCTGAGTACCAACTCCGACTCCGAAGTACTACTGAATGTACTGGCGCATGAATTACAGATGCGCGTCAACGGTAATCCAACGGCTGAGAACGTATTTGATGCGATCGATGCCCTGCACAAACGCTGTAAGGGCGGTTATGCGGTTGTTGCACTGATAGTCGGTTTCGGCGTCGTCGCATTTCGCGATCCAAACGGTATTCGTCCACTCGTGCTGGGCGAGCGTGAGGAGTATGGACGTAAAGACTATATGGTCGCATCGGAAAGCGTTGCGCTTGATGTTCTGCAATTTTCGCGTCTGCGAGATGTAAGGCCAGGCGAGTGCATTGTTATTGAGAATAATGGGTCATTGCACTGTCATGACTATCCGGGCCCAACAGCGCACACTCCGTGTATTTTTGAATATGTCTATTTCGCTCGACCCGATTCGATTATGGACGAACTTTCCGTCTACAAAGCGCGATTGCGCATGGGCGAGCAGTTGGCGGGAAAAATCGTACGATCCTTCCAGGATCACGATATTGATGTCGTGATTCCGATTCCCGACACAAGCCGAACTTCAGCGCTGCAGGTCGCCTACCATCTTGGCGTGAAGTATCGAGAAGGTTTCATAAAAAATCGCTACATCGGCCGCACGTTTATCATGCCAGGCCAGGAAGAGCGGAAGAAGTCCGTCCGACAAAAACTCAACGCCATTACCCTTGAGTTTCATAACAAGAACGTCCTGCTGGTGGATGACTCCATTGTTCGCGGCACGACGTCGAAGCAAATCATTAAACTGGCCCGCGATGCCGGCGCACGCAAAGTGTATTTTGCATCGGCAGCGCCACCAGTTCGATACCCGAATGTGTACGGCATTGATATGCCAGCTGCGAGCGAACTCATCGCTAACGGGCGTACTGTAGAGGAGATCCAAGAGATCATTGGCGCCGATCGATTAATCTACCAGGACTTAAACGGTCTGATCCGCTCCGTCCGGCACGGTAATTCGGGTATTACGGAGTTTGATACCTCGTGTTTCTCGGGCGAGTATGTGACCGGAGATGTCACAGACGAGTATTTATGTGAACTTGAAAAGCGTCGTAATGATGCCGCCAAGCAAAAGCGCGAGACCCTTTATGATAAAGAATCCAATGTCGTCGCTCTATAGATAGATATACGCGTTGCGCGCGTATGCAGATTGAGCATCAGAATCATGATTATTGACGGGCAGGCGGACTGCAGGCAATAGCGGAAATTGAAGAATGGCTTTAACAGTCCAGGTGCCAGAGAACATCGCCTCGTTTCTGGAGGTTCAAACGCCGGAGGCATGGCTAGATCTTGCTACTCAGCGACTCCCGGAAATGCTACTGGACCATGCGAATTGCGAATTGAAAGCCGCATCGACAGCGCTTGGATTCCTATACCGATACCCAAATCGCACCGCGCTGGCGCAACGCATGTCGCGTCTGGCGCGCGAGGAGTTGCGTCACTTCGAGCAAGTCAGATCGATCATGGACGACATGGGGATCGAGTTCGAGAGAATGACAGCGTCCCGCTACGCTGGTCAGCTACGGGATGTGGCGCGCAAGGATGAACCTGGGAAACTGCTCGACCTGCTACTGATAGGTGCAATAATAGAGGCGCGTTCTTGTGAGCGATTTGCAAAGATTGCGCCGCGTTTACCAATGAAGCTAGGGAAATTCTACGCTGGTCTGCTGGCCTCAGAGGCTCGGCATTTCGAACACTACATCGCATTCGCAAGAACCGAGTGCGATATGGACGAGTCGGAGCTCGAGAATCGGCTTCAGGAACTCAAGGCGATCGAGGCCGCGCTCATATCAGAACCGGATGCCGAGTTCCGGTTTCATTCAGGTTGTCCTAGCGAGGCATAGTTTCCAGACGCGGGCCATTTTCGTCCCATCGCACGACGCTGCCTTGCTCAAACCAGTCCCCCAATACGATTCGGGTCGCTAGCCGATTTCCGAGATCCACATCGTGAATAGCTGGCCGGTGGGTATGTCCGTGTAGCATGATCGAAGTCCCATGCTGGCGTAACGTCGCCACGATAGCTTCTAAGTTGACGTCCATTATTTCGGCACTAACCGAGTTGCTGTGGGCCATGCTGTCTTTGCGGGCCTGAATCGAAAACGCAATGCGTTCCTCTATCGACTTGGCCAACATCATCGTCTGCCACTCAGGATTGCGAGTCATTGCGCGGACCTGTTGGTACTGAACGTCGTCGGTACATAGCGCATCGCCGTGACTAAGGAGCACCGACTGACCATACAAGTCGACGATGACCGGGTCATCGAGAATTTCTACACCGGTTTCGCCAGAAAAAATCTCGCCAATTGTAAAGTCCCGATTACCGTGCATGAAAAACACCGGTACGCCGGAATCCGTGAGTTCGCGGATAGCCACTTTCATGCTGGTGTAGTACGGATTGGGGTCGTCGTCGCCGAGCCAGACCTCAAACAGGTCACCCAGAATATAAAGTGCTTCTGCGTCTCGTGCTTCATCACCGAGGAAGCTAAGGAACTGCTCGCCGATTTCCGGCCGGCCGGCCTCGAGATGCAGATCAGATATGAAGAGAGTTGTCATATCATTTGTAAGTGTAAGTGATGCGCGACATTGTCTTTATTACGATCGGTATGATTGGTGCCGGAGCACCACCAGGACCATTTGATTGCGATTCGGCATTGACGATAGCGTCGACAACCTCCATGCCCTCGAAGACAAATCCGAAGACTGCGTACCCCCACTTGCCTCGAGCAGCGCCCTTTACAGGATCCAGATTGGCAGCATTATTGGCGTGGTTGATAAAGAACTGTGTTGAGGCAGAGTGCGGGTCACCCGTACGCGCCATCGCGATGGTGCCACGTAAATTACTCAGGCCGTTACCGGACTCGTTGGCCACAGTTTCCGCAATAGCTTTCTTTTCAAAGCCAGGTGTATAGCCACCGCCCTGCGCCATGAACCCAGGGATGATTCGATGAAAGATAGTGCCGTCATAGAATCCTAACTCGACCAAATGAAGAAAATTCGCGACCGTTAATGGCGCCGCTTTGCCATCCAATTCCAGCTTAAACGTGCCTTCGGTAGTGACTACTTCAATGTGGGGACGGGCTGGCACCTTGTCGGCAGCACAGGCGAATGTGCAGGACAAAGCGAGCAGTAGTATAAGAATGGTCTTTTTCATCAGTTTTCCGAAATTGTCGCGAAGACTAGAGGCCGCAATATACCTGAGACAAACGCTTGATTGCCATGCAAAGCGCCCGTATTATCGCATCCCGCGCAATGACCAGCTTCTATTGGGCACATGTGCGGCGGAAAATCTGGCATCGGGGCATAGCGCAGCCTGGTAGCGCATCTGCTTTGGGAGCAGAGGGTCGGGAGTTCGAATCTCTCTGCCCCGACCAGCCGATTTTCTTTTCTGGCAGGG
>JABIQN010000044.1 GCA_018699395.1 Gammaproteobacteria bacterium | reverse complement strand
GTTGGAAGGTCTGTGTTCTGGAACAACACTACACAGCTGGTGGCTATACACACTCCTATGAGCGCAATGGCTACGAGTGGGACGTCGGCGTGCACTACATCGGTGATGTTGGTGCGCAAACACGCACTCGGAAAATGTTTGACTATTTGTCCGGCGGAAAAATTGATTGGGCGCCCATGGATGCAGAATATGACCGTTTCTATATTGGCGAAAAAGTATTCAACGCCAAAGCTGGAAAGGAAAAATTTCGCCTCAATCTGGTCCAGCAGTTTCCCGATGAAGAAAAAGCAATTGATTATTATCTAAAGCTGCTTGATAAGGCCGGAAAAGCAATTCCTGCTTATGGAATGAAGCGTATTTTCAGCTTTTGGCAGTACGTCGCCATGTGGCCTTATCTGCTTTTAAAATCACCACGGTGTCTATTCAAGAATACCTATGACGTTCTTAGTGAGCTCACTGATGATCAGGACCTGATTGCCGTTTTGTGTGGCCAGTGGGGCAACATGGGCCTACCGCCAAAGCAATCAACCTTCATCGTTCACGCGATGATCGTCCGGCATTATTTGCATGGCGGTTATTATCCCATAGGAGGTTCATGGAAAATTTCGGAAAGTATTATTCCAAAAATCCAGGCGACCGGCGGCGATGTCTTTACCTACGCACGGGTCGAGCAAGTTAATGTCGAAAATGGCAAGGTAGTCGGCGTAGAGATGGCTGATGGACATCGTATCGAATGTGAATGCGTAATCTCATCTGCAGGCGTCGGCAATACTTTTAAGCGCTTACTCTCGGCGGATATTGCTAGCAATGCAGGCTACAAACAGAAACTAAAGTCTGTCGAGCCTAGTTCCGCATATCTCGGAGTCTACATCGGCCTACAAAGTACTGCTGAGGAACTCGGATTACCGAAAACGAATTTTTGGATCTACCCGGACAACGACTACGATGGAGCTGTTGAGCGCTTCTCAACGGGAGAGGGCGACCAGTTTCCAGTTGTTTACATTTCCTTTCCCTCCGCTAAGGATCCTGACTACATCAATCGGCACCCCGGAACCGCAACGATTGAGATTGTTGCGCCAGCACCATATCAGTGGTTCGAAAAATGGCGAGACGAAATTTGGGGAAAGCGCAGCGAGAATTACGATACGTTCAAAGATGAACTCGGCGAGCGACTGATGGAACACCTCTATGAAAAGCTTCCAACGCTGCGCGGCAAAGTCGATTATTACGAGGTTTCTACACCGCTTTCGACCAACTGGTTCGGCGGCTATCAGGAAGGTGAACTCTATGGCCTGTCACACACCCCGAAGCGTATGCAGCAAAAGTGGCTGCAGCCGAGGACGGATATTCCAGGTCTATGGTTAACCGGTCAGGATATTCTGACCTGCGGCGTAACCGGCGCGATGATGGCCGGATTTCTAACGACAGCGAGTATCGTCGGCATGCGTAAAATGGCGCCGCTAAGTAAACGCATCTATTCATAAGGACCTAAAACAATTCCTTCGAAAGCTCCATTGCTGTATCCGCCCCCACTATCGCAGCATCGAGCAGTCCTTCTGCTCTCGGCATAATATGTTGTGCGTAAAATTAGCATCAACCCAAATTGTATGGTGACTACAAGGTTGGCTGCGTACCCGAATTAAAGTAGAACTACCGATCCCAAGCGCTATCCGACAACAATCAACCAATAATAAAAGGGACAATTTATGGCCGATTCAGTCTCGGATAGTCAGACCAACTCAACGAAGGATGTTAAACAGCTTGGTATCTGGGCTGCAATTGGCAGTCTCAGCTACGTTTTCTGGATCTGTGGTGGCATGGAGATGGTCGAACGGCTCGCTTACTACGGCGTACGCCAGGTCTCGAGTCTGTACGCGACAGATGCGGCATCCAACGGTGGATTAGGACTTGCTGGCTCTGAGATAGGTGCTATTTTCGCCGCTTGGGCGCTAGTACAGTCGTTTGTTCCAGTGCTGACCGGCGGCATCTCTGATCGCGTCGGCTATAAAGAAACCATATTTGCCTCGACTGTCATCAAGATTCTCGGTTATCTGGTGATGGCGTGGTTCGCGACCTATTGGGGCTTCATGGCTGGAGCCTTAATTCTGGCGTTCGGAACCGGAATTTTTAAGCCTGGCATCCAAGCGACGATCGTCAAATCAACGAATCGCGAGAACAGCTCGATGGCCTGGGGCGTCTTCTATCAGACCATCAATATTGGTGGCTTCCTCGGACCACTTATCGCGGCTCAGTTAAGGCAGCTCGAATGGGCTTACGTATTCTATGTATGCGCCGCGATTATCTCACTGAATTTTCTTTTACTAATGACCTATGAAGAAAAAGACAAAGAGGCTCGTCTCGAACACCGCCGCAAAGTGAAGACCGGAGAAATTGAGGAAGAAAGCTTATGGCTCGACAGCCTTAGGGAGCTCGGCCGACCCATCATGATTTGGTACATGGTGTTGTTTTCCGGTTTCTGGTTTATGTTGATGGCATTCTGGGATGTTGGACCACTATTTTTCCGTGATTGGGTCGACACCAGCATCATGGTCCGACACCTGTTCGGTGAACATGGAACGGATAATGGATTCTGGAAATTTATCTTCGGTATGACTCAGGATGGTAAAACTATTCTGCCGGAGGGTTTGATCAATCTGAACGCCATGCTGATTATGTTTACTTGCTTCATCGTAGCGGGCTGGAGCGCTTTAATGAAAGCAGCCAACTCAATGGCATTGGGTACATTCCTTTCTGCGACCACCCTGATGCTCTTCGCAAACTTTAACCATGTGTGGATCATAGTACTGGCTATCGTCTGTTTTTCTATCGGAGAAATGCTAGCCAGTCCGAAAAGCTCTGAATATCTGGGAAACATCGCGCCACAACAGAAAAAGGCAATGTACCTCGGCTTTAGCCAGTTGCCACTTGGCATCGGCTGGGTCCTGGAGGGCTATTTCGGCCAAGTCTTATATGCCAATTTTGGCTCTAAGGACACCATCGCGAGGCAATCGCTAATGGAAGGTGGGATGCCACAATTACAGGTTGACGCTGTGCCTATCGGTGAGGCCTTTCAAAGGCTCGTTGAGGCTACCGGGATGTCGGCAGATGCATTGACGGCGCAATTGTATGCGACAAATAACGTTGGTAGCGCTTGGTACATTATGAGTACTGTCGGTATTGTCGCTGCCGCCGGCTTATACGCATACGGATGCTGGACCTACAAACTGAAAGACTGAAATTTGGCAGGAGCACAGGCGAGAACCAACCGACCCGCGCAGACCAGTGCCCATATCAAGCGATCTCGAACAGCGAAGCCGCGCCTTGTCCACCACCAATGCACATTGTGCAAACAACGTATTTGACGCTGCGGCGTTTACCCTCAATCAGCGCGTGGCCGACCATGCGCGCGCCTGACATGCCATACGGATGCCCAATAGAAATGGCTCCACCGTCGACATTAAGAATGTCATTGGGTATGCCGAGCTTGTCGCGGCAATACAATGCCTGAACTGCGAATGCCTCATTCAGTTCCCAAAGGCCAATATCATCCATCGTAAGACCATTGCGTTGCAGCAACTTGGGTATGGCAAAAACCGGCCCAATACCCATTTCGTCCGGTTCACATCCAGCGACCGCCGTGCCACGATAAATTCCCAACGGTGACAAACCGCGCTTTTCAGCAACGCTTGCCTCCATCACTACAGTCGCCGATGCTCCATCGGATAACTGGCTCGCGTTTCCAGCGGTAACAAAGCCGCCCTCTCGTACCGGCCGCAACGACGCCAATCCTTCAAGGTTCGTGCTCGGACGATTGCCCTCATCTTTCTCCAGCACGACATCTTCAAAACTGATTTCCTTAGTTTCGCGATCCATTACACCTTTTGTTGACGGCAACGCGACGATTTCTTCGTCGAATTTTCCAGCTGCCTGACTCGCCGCGGTTCGCCGCTGGCTTTGCAATGCGAATTCGTCCTGAACCTCCCGGCTTATACCGTAGCGAGTCGCAACGACCTCCGCTGTATCAATCATCGGCATATAAATGTGCTCGTGTATGGAGATAAGCCTGGGGTCCGAGGCCCGATATGTGTTCATGTGCTCGTTCTGCACAAGACTGATGGATTCCAGCCCGCCGCCAACCATGATATCGACACCGTCCGATACGATCGTCTTGGCAGCCAGGGCGATGGCCATCATTCCGGAAGAACACTGACGATCAACTGTCATTCCAGCGGTGGTCACTGGAAGACCAGCCATTAGGGCGATCTGACGAGCCACATTCATACTCGTGGTCCCCTGCTCCATGGCACAACCCATGATGACGTCATCTATCTCCGTAGGATCCACCCCAGCGCGTTCCACTGCGTGCCTTACGGCATGTCCGCCCAACGTCGGGCCTTCAGTGTTGTTGAAAGCGCCTCGATAAGCTTTGCCTATGGGAGTACGTGCAGTCGATACGATTACTGCTTCTCTCATTTTTCCGCCTCTTTATTATTAACGTTAGACCGAATTGCGCATAACGCTCTTCCAAATGCCTCCACTTCACCCCAATCCGTGAAATCAACTTTCGCATTCAGATCAGTCGGACCCTTTGTCATCCACATGATGAAGCGGATCATCGTTCTATCCCAAAATCGATACATCGAATAGTCGATCTTGCCACCAAATATTCCGATGATTGATGGCTTCCAAACGGAGCTCTCGAAGAACTTTCTAACGTATGGATTGGTAAGAGCGTCTTTCTTATCTGGTTTTCTGGCCACCGCATTGACTGAGAAAAAAGCGCCATGTCTAGCCTCGATCGCCTCGATGTTATCTGCTATAAATCGCTCCACTTCCGGACGATGCTTACCATAGCGAATACTCGCTCCGATGACGATTTGGTCAAAAGCCTCGAGATCGATTGTACTATCCGGCGTCAGCTTGAAGAGATCGGAGACAAATCCAGCATCCTCAACAATCTTGACCAAACGCTCACAAATCTCAAGCGTATGGCCGTCAACAGTCGAATATATGAAAATTATATGTCCCATCTATTAGTAGGCTCTAGAGCCCTCCGTCAAATATTTAATTAATCCTTGCCGCGGTCGCCTTGGTATCCAAAATACTGACATACCTTCATTGTAACCAAATATCCTGTTGGTACAGGCCTGCGCATCGCGGTGAAGCTGATCTCTTAGCTTGATAATACCGTTCCCTGGTTGATTTCGAGCATTTAAACGTCGTCCACTCCAGCAGCCTATAACGCAACGATATCATTCAGGGGTAGGTCGTGGGGGGGCAAGGTAAGTTGGCTTACACATTTAAGTCTGGCTAGCCCAGCAACGTTGAAGATTAACTTAGGTTCGCGGGCTTCCAATGCCTTTCGAATTACACTGGATCTGCCGGCATCGCCAAGCAATCGCGCCAGCATGGCATTGTCGTCAGAACCCTTAACGCGATCGCAGGGTTCTCGCAGTTTGTCTTCAGAGCCCTAGTACATGACAGCTGCTATCAAAGTCATTTTTTTGTCCTTTTTGTAGACACGGCGTGAGAGTTTAGTACAGAATTTCTCACATAATGACGTATCCATCATCCATACCGATCATCCATGCCTGCGTATTGGCCGCCGGTACATCATCTCGTTTTGGGGCGACTAAGCTTATTCAGATTTTTCGGGACCTGCCGTTGGTGCAGCATGCGCTCTTGGCCGCTCAAGGTGTGTGTAAAGATCGAGTGACCCTCATTGTTGGATATGATGCTGACGCCGTCGTGATTGCATCCGCTCGATTGGCTAATTCAGTAGTACTGAACACCAAATTTGAAAAAGGAATGGGGACGAGTATCGCAGCAGCGACAGATGCCTGCCGACAGAATGCCGACGCTATTTTGATAATGCTCGCCGATCAGCCACTCATTTCAGCGCAACACCTCACCATCCTTATGACTGCGTGGTCGGGCTCCGATAATGAGATCGTCGCCTCAGAGTATGATGGGACAATGGGTCCGCCTATTCTCTTTCCTAGGAACGCGTACGACCGCCTCAGAGGGCTCGATGGTGAGTCCGGAGCGAAGGAACTATTGCAGGACGGTCAATTTGACGTACGGAGCATCGAGTTGCCGCTTGCGGGGTATGACGTCGATACACGCCAGGATCTTGATCTGCTCGATCAATCCTAAGTATCAATAGAAAAATGCGCCTGTAATTCGGCTGCAATTTCCAGAGCAATCGCGGCTGGTCCCCGGCCACCGATCTGCTTGCCAACTGGGCCGCGGAGCCGGTCACGCAATGAATCTGCTGCGGGCCCCAACTCGCGCATGAGCCTTTCTCTGCGATGTGGTGGCCCGAGCAATCCTATGAATTCGATTGAAGACTCCGCCAGCGCACTCAAGTAAGACCGATCCGCGTCTAGGTTGTGGCTCATCACTATGGCAGCATCAAATCGCGATAAATCAAATCCTGATGCAATATCGTGGTGTGGCATACAGTCAACCATTACATCACTGGTTTTTTTCAAGCGACTCACCGAGGCCGGCCTATGATCTGAAACATTCACCTCCCACCCAAGCGTGACTGCAAAAGTGATAAGAGGTTCCGCGTCTAGGCCCGCCCCAAGTATTAGGAGGCGAACGGGGGCTTTGATACGGGAGACACCAATTTCTGCACTCGCATCAGCAAGCGGCATATCAGCTTCGGGGGCCGATTCGAGCGCCTTAAGCAGTGCGCGAAAAGGCTGGTAATCATTCTCTCCGCTCAGGGACTGTATGAGTATAGTTATCGCCCCTTCGCAACCAACACCGAGTCCAAACACCTCATCATCGTCACGAAGATCATAGGTTATAACCTCGGCAATACTGCTGTCGATGATGCCCTTCGAGCGCTCCGCCAGATCGCCCTCAAGACAGCCTCCGGACAACATGCCCTGAAAATCACCAATGGCATTGACCAGCATCTGACTGCCCATTTTGCTGTAGGTCGAACCTTCCGTGCTGAGCACAGTAATCATTGCCAATGGGTGTCCATCGGATACGTGACGCCAAAAAAATTGGGACAATGGGTAAGGCAGATGTTCGATTATTCTAATCCTTATGTTGGTAGTCAGACGCCACCACTATTTACTACCACATTTAATTTCCAATGATGCAAAGTCGTAGATATAGGCGGAAGCAACAGATGCTGATATGCCTATATTGCCATTTGCGTCGCCTGGATTGGAACGCATCCATGCGCCGACATGCACTGAGCCATCCACACGATAAGTGGGACGCACGGTCCATCGATAGACCTTGCAAGGCTCAAGCTCCACTTCAAGCTTATATTCTGAGTTCGTGACCCTTTTCGCAGCGTAAACAAGTTGGTGCAGATCGTAAATTTCCACGTCGAAAGTTACATCAGCGATGCTGATATTAGCGGCCCATTTCACGTTCGGGTTATCTGCTTCAAGAGACAGCTCCCATGCAAGTGTCGGCGTAGTCGTCCAGCTCACGCCATTCCAGTCGTTTTTCTTTACGCGCTCGACCGAAGTCGATTCCTTCGGTTGCAACGTATGTTTGACGTCTACACGCTCATACAGTTTCTCCACAATTTCCCGTCCAAGGTAATGCCGCGCATAGTTCACAAAATCATGCCAAGCCGCATTGTCATTCTTGGTCCAGTTCGTCAGAGTATCTTTGTCTTGGTAGTGCAGATGACTACTGTAAAGATCTTGGCCGTCCGAAACTCTTCTTAACGTAGCCGCTGCCGACAATGTAATTGCCACATCGTCGCCATCAACTTCAATGGGGATCTCAGAAAAGCTCACATACAAAATCGCATCGCTGTCTTCGGGAATTGGAGTTGTCAGAGCAAGAATCTTGGGCGTCAGACCGGGCACTTCCCGAAGTCGCCAAAACACGTCTGTAGCGAGTGCGTCATTCGACAATGTCGAATGCGACACAGCATCATCTAGGTCGGCAGTCAACGCGTCACGCAAGTCCTGGACTCGGCGTTTTGCAGCGCCAGTCAGGCCACCGAATATCGCGCCAGGAACAGTTAGAATTGGAAATACAATTGGGATCTGAATATTTCCTATCTCCGTATCGATGGTGCCAAGACCGCGCCCTTTATCGATACCGTCTAACAAGCCATCGGTCTGCTTATTGTAGCTGCCAGTAACCGCTCTGTTAGCAGGAACAGTTCTCGGCAATACCACTATCTTCTTGATCGTCGCACGATATTCATCGGCCAGGTACTCATCCGACTTTTGTACCAGAGGTTGCAGCTGCTGCGTAGCGACTGCCGAAAATACCAGCATGGGTACACTGATCACAGCCACAACCGCGCTTACAATCCAGCTACGCAATGTTAACTTCATTTCATATCATCTCTCTTGTACCCGGCGAAGTCCGGATGCTCTCGCAGCCGAGCTAAACGAAGCGACTCATCCACCTTCTGATTGCAAGCGCTGCTCCAACCAATCTAACGCTGTCTCTGCATAAATCATGCAGGCAACATTATTCACAAATGGATTTCCCTCATCGCGCTTCTCAAGCTTTGCCTGCATTCCGAAGAAGAACGGGTGCGGGGACAATAAAATATCGCAATCGAGATCTGCTATCACGCCGGCGCTTTCAATAAGCTGATTCGCAGCCGGGCCATCACTGAAATAATAACCCTCCGCAGAGACCGCTGACAGACTATCGGCGTATACGGTGTCGTAACATCCTCTGAGCGCACAAGATTCCCACACCCAAGTTATGCCACCAGGTGTATGTCCTGGCGTATAAACAGCCATTACGTCCACTGTCCCGATCGAAACAACTTCGCGATCGCCTATCGCCACCACATTCTTTACGGCAGGAATTCCCGACGCATCGCTGTAACGTAAATATTGTGGGTCATCGTCCTGTAGCTCACCGCTCATCAGAACTTTCTGTCCCGCATCACTGGTGTATACAGCCGCGCCAGATATGCGCTGCAATGCATTGATGCCACCAGCATGATCATGGTGTCCATGGGACAGAAGGATGGCTTTGATCTCATGAGGATCAAAGCCCAGCTTACGAATATTGACGTCGATTAATGGAGCTGATTGCGGCAGCGCTCCGTCAATGAGAATCAACCCGTCATCAGTTTCGATCAGAATTGATGAAAGGCCAGCGGTGCCGACGAACCAGGTATTGCCATAGATTCGAAACGGTTCCTGAGGTGTGTTCCAGCCTTCACAATTCAAACAGTCGAATGCTTCATCTGGCTCCAATTGCTTCGGCCCACAAGCAACGATAAATAAGGACATGAGGATAATGGCCAAAAATCTATTCATAAAAAGGCTCGGTAAGACAGGCGAATAGCGGCAATCATCAGGAAAACCCCAAACAATATTCTGAGCCTTTTTTCGGAAAACAAATGCGCGATCTGCACCCCAAGCGGTGCAGTCAGCACCGTCGCAGGTGAGATCAATACGAAACCTATCAGGCTGACATAGCCAAGGCTCATCGATGGCACACGTACATCGTTCCATCCAGCAATAATGAATCCGACGGTTCCTGGCAGGCTAATCACCAAGCCCAATAATGCAGCCGTACCAACGGCACGATGAATCGGCTGATTAAACAAAGTCAGCGTCATAACTGAAAACGTCCCACCACCGATGCCCATCATGCTCGACAGACAACCTATAGCAGTTGGGATCGTTTTTACCAACGGACCACGAGGCATGTTATCAGTAAGGTTTCGACTTTTTGGAAAAAAAATCATTTTCACCGCAGTGGCTGATGCAAGCGTCGCGAAAATAATTGCTAGCACACGGCTGTGAACCTGCGCGGCAATCCATGTCCCGGCCAAAGCACCGAGCAAAACAAATGGCGCCCAACGCCTTACAATGTCAAGGTCAACGGCCTGACGTTGATGATGGGCGCGCGCGGATGAGATTGATGTTGGAATAATAGTCGCCAAAGAAGTTGCGATCGCGACATGCATACGAATTGCCGGATCGACACCAACGAATCCCAGAACCATTTCAAGAACTGGAACGATGACGATCCCACCACCAATACCGAACAGTCCTGCCAAAATACCTGCGATGCAACCAGTGGCCAGCATTGCCGCGCCAAGAATGAGGAAGCTATCCATCATTACTGTCGATATCAGTTTTTAAGCTGATCCGCATGAAATCTTAAGTGCTCTTCAATGAACGTGGAAATGAAGTAGTAACCATGATCATAGCCATCATGAATGCGTAGCTCCAATGCTAGTCCACTTTCTTCGCAGGCGGCCTTCAGCAGTTCCGGTCTCAATTGCTCAACGAGAAAGGGGTCAGCAGCCCCTTGATCTACAAGTATTTTTCGGTAAGCACCCGGATCCAAAACGTTTCGTGCAATCTCACAGGAGTCGTAAATAGCCCATGTCGCCGTATCGTCTCCGAGGTAATAATCCATCGCTTTTTTACCCCAGGGACTGTGCAAGGTTGTACAAATGGGTGCGAATGCTGATAGCGAATTGAATATATCGGGATTTCTCAAACCGATTGTTAACGCACCATGGCCACCCATCGAGTGGCCAGTCAGGCCATGGCGATCTCGATCACCTGGGAAATTATCAAAGATAATCTGCTGCAGCTCCTGGGTCACATAGTCGTACATCTGATAATGCTGCGAGAAGGGTTGTTCCGTCGAATTCACATAAAACCCCGCGCCAAGGCCAAAATCATAGCTGCCATCGGGGTCATCGGGAACACCATCGCCGCGCGGGCTTGTGTCCGGTGATACGAGCATCAAACCGAGTTCAGCAGCAATTCGTTGAGCGCCACTCTTAGCCATAAAGTTTTCTTCGGTACAGGTTAGTCCCGATAGAAACGTCAGGACCGGAACCTTACCCAAAGCTACCTGAGGTGGAACGAACACAGAGAACTGCATGTCGCAGTTGTTGGCCGTCGAGGCGTGCCGATAAAAGCCGATTTTACCGCCGAAGCAGCCTGTTTCACTAAGTGTTTCAATAATCATGGTGGCCGATTATGGCCGACTATTACTCATTTGGACATTACCAATTTCGAAACTAGCGCTTCTGAAATACTAACGTGCCGTTGGTGCCGCCGAAACCGAAGCTATTCGTCATTACCGTCTTGAGGCCTGCGTTCTCAATCAAATTTGTAACGAGTGGCTTGCCCACAACAATCGGATCGAGTTCATTGACGTTAATCGATGGAGCAATGAAATCCCCCTGCATCATCAACAGACAATGAATCGCTTCCTGGGCCCCAGTTGCGCCCAGAGAATGGCCACACATTGATTTAGACGATCCGAACCTTGGCATATCTTCGCCAAACAATTTGGACATTCCCTCGACTTCTTTCACATCACCAACAGGTGTACTGGTGCCGTGCGTATTGATGTAATCGATCGGACCCTCAACCGTTGAACGTGCCATATCCATGCAACGAATAGCACCCTCACCCGATGGAGCGACCATGTCGCTCCCATCGGACGTCGCACCGTATCCGACTAGCTCACCGTAAATCTTCGCCCCACGCGCTTTCGCATGCCCAAGCTCCTCGACAACTACCATTCCAGCACCAGCTCCGATGACAAAACCATCGCGCGTTGAATCATAAGGACGCGAGGCCGTTGCCGGATCGTCATTGTATTTCGAAGACAGAGCACCCATCGCATCGAACAAACACGCAAGAGTCCAATGCTCTTCCTCACCACCACCGGCAAAAACGATATCCTGTTTGCCTAGCTGAATTTGTTCGGCCGCGACACCAATGCAATGTGCGCTGGTGGCACAGGCCGATGTCAGAGAATAGTTAACACCCTTGATCTTAAATGGCGTCGCAAGACAGGCGGAGATCGAACTGCCCATCGTGCGCGTAACCATGTATGGGCCAACTTTTCGCACTCCACGAGCGCGCAGAATATCGGCACTCTTGACGATGTTCTCACTGGACGCGCCGCCGGATGCAGCAATAATACCCGATCGGATGTTTGATACGTCATTTTCCTCAAGGCCTGAATCGTCGATAGCTTGCTGCATTGCGATGTACGCATACGCTGCCGCATTACCCATAAATCGCAGAACCTTGCGATCGATAAGTTCCTTCGTATCAATATTGACGCTGCCAGACACCTGGCTGCGTAATCCCATTTCCTTGAACTCCTCGTTGGCAACAATGCCAGAGCGTCCAAGACGCAGGGATTCAGTAATATCTTCTTTTGAATTACCTAAGCAGGAAACGGCACCAAGGCCTGTTATCACAACACGACGCATTTATTAATCCTAGAAGTTTTCAATTGAAGTAAATAGACCGACTTTTAAGTCTTCAGCTGTATATATTTCGCGGCCATCGACGGACACGGTTCCATCGGCTATGGCGAGCACTAGTTTACGCGAAATTAGTCGTTTGATATCAATTTGAAACGTGACCAGTTTTGATGTCGGCAATATTTGACCCGTGAACTTCACCTTACCAGCACCCAGTGCCCGGCCTTTGCCCTGATGTCCGCCCCAGACCAGATAAAAGCCAACCAATTGCCACAGAGCATCAAGACCCAAACAACCAGGCATAACCGGATCGCCTTCAAAATGACAATCAAAGAACCAGAGATTCGGGTTGATATCAAATTCAGCCTTGAGCTCACCCTTACCGTATTTGCCAGTATCGTTCGTTATCAGTGTGACTCGATCAGTCATGAGCATTGGTGGCTTAGGAAGTCGGCCGTTTTCCTTGCCGAACAGCTCACCGCGTCCCGCTCGAAGTAGGCCTTCATAGTCATAGGAGCTTTGGGGCGCTGACAAAGCCTCGGCCGCTGAAGAATCTGAATCTGTCATATGCCCTCCGGCATTTGCGTAGATCTCTGCCCAGATAGAGCAAATATAATAACTCATTTTACGCCGTAAGCCTTCAAGGTGATTTTGAAATTGCGCCAATTGACCTTCGGCAGAATGACGTCCTCATCACTTAAGTCTTGTTGTAATGGAGTAATATCTCCTCCTTCATGCATGACTGATAGAAGCTGTAACCATAAGGGTTATTGATGTCTTTTGATTTAATATAAGACTTATACTTATCGAGTATAATGCCTTTAGATGGCTTCGAAGTGTACAGGCCGCGCAACCCCTCAAGCGTGATGTAGCGGGCCTTCTATCAAATAATATAATACATTAACCGGCGTCAAAATAGCCGTTTAGAGAGTCCAAAATGCTCCTATTTAAACGCACCTTCAGCGAATTGATTTTCCGTCGTTTTATACTTAAACACCATTCATCCAACTTGCTGTTGGACATGAATATTGAGGCCAAAAAAGACACCCTCGCGTACATCAAAGCAAATATGGTTGATGCACCTTACTTCGAAAAGCATCCACAACTGGTCAAGTACGTTTTGGGGCAAATTGATGCGCCAGGATTGCATCTTGAATTTGGTGTCGGACGAGGAAAATCAATGCGTTGGATCGCGTCGGCCGTCGAAGGAGTAGTGCATGGATTTGACTCGTTTGAGGGAATTCAGGAACATTGGAACGGCAATCCTATCGGCGCGTTCGCTCAGAAGCAGGTGCCCAAAGTACCCGATAACGTCGAGCTTCATGTGGGGTATTTCGACGCGACAGTGCCCGGTTTTCTGGAGTCGCATTCGGACACTATCGCTTTCCTACATGTTGACTGTGATCTGTATTCTTCAACCGTCACAATTTTCGAATTACTCGGCGACAGATTGCGGGCCGGCTCGGTAATTTTGTTTGACGAGTACTATAATTTTCACCGCTGGCAGCAACATGAGTTCAAGGCGTTTCAAGAGTTCGTCGAAAAGTCCGGACTGGCCTACGAGTACATCGCGTACTCAGTGACCGGACAGCAGGCCGCTGTCCGGGTACTCGGTAATCCGCTGGATGAGAGCGGATGACAAGTCGAAATTACCTTGATACCACGCACCATGAATGCCGATCAGGACGAAGACAACTCAAGTGCGCAATAGGCCGCCCCGAGGAGCCCAGGGTCATCGTGGGTAATCAGCAACGTGGGGATACGCTCCATGTAAGCGCGCTGACGTCCTTTACTTTCAAACGCGCTTCGAAACCCACTTTTTTGCAGTAATGTCGGGTATCGTTTTACAATCCCACCGGCCAAATAAACGCCGTCCGTTGCACCCATACATAGAGCCATATCACCGGCTATCTGGCCAAGAATTTCGAAGAATATATGCGTAGATTCAACGGCCCGCGGATCACCGCCCGCGTGACCCTCTGCAAAAATTTCTTTCGCAGATAATTGAGTTCGCTGCTCGCCATAAATCAGCGTCAAAGCCCAATAGATATTTTCTATTCCTGGCCCGGATAACAGTCGCTCCATGGATACACGATCAAAATTCTTTCGCAAGGTGTGAAGAAGTTCTATCTGAACCTGGGACTTAGGCGCGAAGCTAATATGCCCACCTTCCCCAACGATGGGAATCACTATATTTGCGCGCCGAATAAGGCCAGCTACGCCGAGTCCAGTTCCAGGGCCGATTATCGCAACGTTAAATTTATCAGTGGGTAGCGATGTCCATTCCGGCAATCCAACTAATTGGGAATCCGCTTCTTGCAGTTGCGGTATCGAATATGCGACGGCTTCAAAATCGTTCAATAGCTGTACAGTGTCGATACCGAAATTACTTCCTATGCTTGCCGCGTCCAATGTCCAATGATTATTTGTAATTTGCACCGTCTCGGCGATTTTCGGACCAGCAGCGGCTAGACAAATTACGTTGGGTGAGTCCGCGGACACCTCGTCCAGATAGCGTCGAATCGCATCATTCGCCGATGCGAAATCCTCACATTTTAATGTCACCGCATCGTGAAAGCCCGGTTGCTCAGGACTTACCAGCGCAAAGCGCGCATTAGTGCCGCCGATGTCACCGATCAATAGAGTTTTATCTGTCATGCTTTTATGCTCTCATACCAGCAGGCTTGCCGCATCTTCAGTCTTTTCAGTAAAACACGCTAGCACAGGACAAATGTCGAACTGGCAAACCGCACGACCGTGTGTCTCAGGATCTCTGAGTTCAGAAACTGGTTATAAGAATTCATATCTTATAACAACACATGCGCATATCGGACATTCAGAATGAGTCTTGATCGAACGAAAAAAGCCCCGCAGATTATCCGGGTCACTCCCGGAGTCACTACGATGCTTCTATATGGTGGTGAAGGGTGGATTTGAACCACCGACCTACGGGTTATGAGTCCGTCGCTCTAACCAACTGAGCTACATCACCTAATTTGGGCCGCAGATTCTCCTGATGCCGCAGCGAGCTGTCAAGACAATACTAGTCTGTCCTGCCAAATACGAACCCGATCGTCAGGGGCGAGCCACATACCATCACCTTTCTTGGTATCAGGCGCCTCGTGGAAAGCATCCTGGGCACGCGTTGACCTGTCCAGCACATCGAGATGAATACCAGATACCAGCGCTACTTCATTTTTTAGCTGCAGACCACGGTCAGCAACACCATTGCCAGAAAAATTATCGCTGTTATTTTTCTTACTGCTCTACTCTTGACTCAAACTCAGACATTAAATCGGAAGTGCAAGACATCGCCTTCCTGCACGATATACTCCTTACCCTCAAGGCGAAGTCGGCCTGCTTCCTTCGCTCCCTGCTCGCCATTACCGGTGACGAAGTCGTCATAGGCGACCGTCTCTGCCCGGATGAACCCCTTCTCAAAATCGGTATGTATCTCACCAGCCGCTTGCGGTGCTGTAGCGCCAACCTTGGTCGTCCAAGCACGTACTTCTTTTTCACCCGCGGTAAAGTAGGTTTGTAAGCCAAGCAAATTGTAGCCATGTCGAACTACGCGGTTCAGACCTGGCTCATCAAGGCCCAGATCAGAGAGAAATATTTCTTTATCTTCATCGTCTAGGAGCGCAATCTCCGCCTCGATCGCAGCGCATATTGCGACAACCTCGGCTCCCTCATCGCTCGCATATTGACGAACGGCATCAAGGTGAACATTGTTTTCAAAGCCGCCTTCATCAACGTTCGCAACATACATCACAGGCTTGTTTGTAATTAAGTGAACGCCCCGCAAAATTTCGTTTTGCAGGTCAGATTTTTTAAGTGAACGAACCGCTAATCCCTCATCGAGATGGGCTTTAATGCCCGCCAATGCATCCCGATGCGCTATCGCGTCTTTCTGTCCAGTCTTAGCCGTCCGTGCAGCACGGTCAAATTGCCGCTCGATAGACTCTAGATCGGCTAGAGCGAGCTCAGTGTTGATCGTTTCAATGTCGTCTAACGGATCGATCTTCCCCGCTACATGAGTAACGTCACTATCCTCAAAACAGCGGACCACATGAGCAATCGCGTTAGTCTCACGAATATTCGCCAGAAACTGATTACCCAGACCCTCGCCCTTCGAGGCACCTGCAACCAAGCCCGCAATATCAACGAACTCCATCGTCGTCGGCAATATCTTTTGTGGCTTCACAATGCCGGCAAGTACCGTCAGGCGTGGATCAGGTACCGGAACGATTCCAACGTTCGGCTCTATCGTACAGAACGGGTAGTTTTCCGCCGCAATTTCAGCCGAAGTCAATGCGTTAAACAGGGTCGATTTACCAACGTTCGGCAAACCGACGATGCCACAGGTAATAGCCATTTGATTTTACTCTTTCGTATGTAGTGCTTTGGTTGCTACATTGAGACCATCTTCAATCAATAGCGGCATAACCACGATCGCCTCATCAATGTTGTCTTCGATCGCTCGCTCAACGTCTCTAGATCCACGCTTCAGAACGTAGCTAGTCACCTGACTCTTATCACCGGGATGGCCGACACCTAGGCGTAGACGAACGAATTCGGCTCCGCAATATTGAATAATGTCACGCAAACCATTGTGTCCACCATGGCCGCCGCCCACCTTCAGGCGCGTCGTACCTGGCGGTAAATCGATCTCGTCATGCGCCACCAGGAGCTCCGTCGCCTTCAGTTGGTAGTAGTCAATGAAGCTCCTGATCGGGCCTCCACTGAGGTTCATATAGCTTTGCGGTTTAACCAACCAAACATCGTCGCCGTGCAGCTTGATCTTGCAATAGTCCACATCGAATTTCTTTTCGTAGCGAAAACTGCCGCCATACTTCGCTGCCAATGAATCCACAAACCAGAAACCAGTGTTGTGCAGAGTGCGCTCGTATTTTTCCTCAGGGTTACCGAGGCCGGCGATAATTCGAATCGTGTCTAGCATAGCGTAGCAATGTTAAACAAAAAGACCGCCAGATGGCGGTCTTTTTGCATTTCTTGCGAACGAAATTACCCGTCTTTGGGTTCTTCGTTGGATGCGCCTTCGGCAGATTCGTCGTCTGTTGCTTCGCCTTCTTCGCCAACCGGTACTTCCGCGCCCTCGACAATATCTTCCTCGATCGGCGCCGCTTTGATCACATGGATCGAAACGATTCCCTGATCGCTCTCTTCGCCGGCCACGAGGCCAAGAATCTCGACACCTTCCGGCAGCTTGATATCAGAAAGGTGCAGCATTGCGTCCAGCTCTAGCTCAGATACGTCGACTTCGAGATATTCAGGTAAATACTTCGGCAAACAGGAAACCTCAACGTCGTTCATGAGGTGAGACACGCTGCCGCCACCGTCTTTAACGCCTGGAGCAACATCTTCACCTAAGAAGTGAAACGGGATATTCATCTTGATCTCCACATCATCAACGATGCGCTGGAAATCCATGTGCATAATCATATGCTTCGCAGGATGGCGCTGCAGATCCTTCAAAATCGCAGCCTGTGATTTTTCACCCACCTTGATATTCAGGATGCTTGAATAGAACGACTCGTTCTCGAGCTTCTTTAATACTTTATTCTGATCAAACATCAGTGACCTTGGCGGACGCCCGGCACCGTATATGATTGCAGGAACTTTACCCTTATGACGCAGGCGGCGGCTCGCACCTTTCCCCTGGTCTTCGCGGAGCTCTGCAATTAGATCGAAATTGTCTTTCATGACTATTCTCCACTAACTGGGTTTTTTGTTAGAGATTATCCAACATTAAAATGCACGTGAATCGCGACCAATCCACGCAAGGGCGCGCATCTTAACGTACTGACTAATCGAGGTAAAGAGAGCTAACAGATTCATCATCAGAGATTCGTCGCATCGTCTCAGCCAGCAGTTCAGCCGTCGACAACTGGCGAATTTTTGAGCACGCTTGAGCTTCTTCATTGAGTGGAATTGTATCCGTCACCACAACCTCGGTGAGATCGGATTCGGAAATTCGTTCCACGGCTAGACTGGATAACACCGCGTGCGTGATGTAAGCCGTCACACTTGCTGCGCCGCGATTCTTCAAGGCGCTCGCCGCATGGCATAAGGTGCCAGCAGTATCTACCATGTCATCAATCATGACGCAGTTCTTGTCTTCGACCTCACCAATAATGTTCATAACCTCGGACTGGTTGGCTTTGTCACGACGTTTGTCGATGATGACAAGATCAGCATCTCCAAGACGTTTGGCGAGTGCTCGGGCTCGGACCACGCCGCCTACGTCAGGTGACACAACCACCATGTCCTCGTATTTCTGTTTCCAGACGTCGCCGAGCAACAAGGGAGACGCGTAAACATTATCCACAGCGATATCAAAAAAGCCTTGAATCTGATCGGCATGCAAGTCGACCGTCAGAATACGATCAACGCCTGCGGTCGCAAACATTTTTGCGACCAATTTGGCGGTAATTGGCACTCGGGCCGATCGCGGACGCCGATCCTGCCGGGCAAAACCGAAATAAGGGACCACAACCGTAATGCGCGCAGCGGAAGCGCGTCTGGCCGCATCCACCATAACCAATAGCTCCATGAGGTTCTCGGCGGCCGGAGGACAAGTCGGCTGGATGATAAAGGTCTCTCGGCCACGAATGTTCTCGAGGATTTCGACATTGTTTTCGCCGTCCGAGAAGTGGCCTACATAGGCGCGTGCTAGTGGAACTCTTAAGCAACGAGCGATTTCTTGTGCTAGTTGCGGATGAGCGTTGCCCGAAAAAACTGCCGTTGTTGCCAGATCCACGATGCCCCCTTAGGCAATGAGATGGCTGGGGCGGCAGGATTCGAACCTGCGGTACACGGGATCAAAACCCGATGCCTTACCGCTTGGCTACGCCCCAATCAGAGTTTGCTATCTTGTTGCGATGCGATTGTGCTGTCACGCTCGTCCACTGTCAACGCTGGTAGAACATCCATTTTTCGATGACCATACGTACGCGGGTGTCGAGGTTACTTGCCGTCAAATTGCGCGGCATCTCCTGCCCTGCGCTTTCACGGTAGCGCGAGATTTTCAGCGCCCAGTCGTTTTGCTGAAGACTGACCAGACGCCCAGAATCATCAACCTCGGCTTTGGCTTCCACTGAAGGGTCTTCAATACCCAGCGCCCAGTAGCGGAGGCTATTGATTGGGATCGTCCAGCCATAACGGTAGTAGAGCTCCACTTCCGGATTCTGCAAGATGGTCGTAATCCCGTCCTTGTCCGTCAGGAATACCACCCGCCCATCGCCTTCAATTTTTACCGTGCCGATACCAAGTGGCCCACTAATCGTCGCGTAAAATTCATCGCCAGTTTGAGCCCAGTTGAATTTGCCATTAAAACCCTCTTCTCCAGCTTTAATGGCGATGCGGCCCTGAAACTCCCAGTCATTTAATTCTACGAGCGCTTCCTGCCGTAAATCCCAGGTCGTAATATCTGGCAAATCAATGCTAGACCGTGTGGTGGCGCAGCCGGACAGGATCGCCAGGCACAGGCCAAGCCAAGCCAACTGGATGAGCTGACCCTCAGGGCGTTTCTGTGAAATAACGATCACGAACATTTTTCAATAACTCGCTCTTCGGCATAGATTTCTCTGCAAATTCAAGTACTTCTAACGCCTCATCATAGCGCTCAAGTTCCGCAAGAACTTCGACTATGTGTGAAGCAACTTCGTGATCTGGAAGCCACGCGTAGGCACGTCGCAACTCAGCCAGTCCTTCTTCATGGCGGCCGGTCTTGTAGAGAACCCATCCGAGGCTATCAATAATCGCGGGATTTCCAGGGTCTAAGGCCAACGCTTCTCGTATGAGCTCCTCGCTCTCAGTGAACTGATCAGTTCGATCCACCAACGCATAGCCTAGCGCATTGAGCGCCAGTGCACTGTCCGGCCAGCGCTTCACTACGGCCCTATATGCAGCCATCGACTCGTCGATTCGCCCAATTCGGAGTATTATCTCGGCACGACCTAGGAACAGGCTTTCGTTATCAGGGCGGAACTCGATCGCCTTCTCATACAGATCCAGCCCTTCCTCATAACGCGCCAGCGAAACCAGCAGCTGAGCCTTCAGGGCTATTACTTCGATCGCGAAGTTTGGCGACGCCTCCGCAAATTCCTCAAGAAGGTCTAATGCACCGCCAACATCATTCAGCTGATGAGCGAGTAGCGTACTCGCCCGACGTTGCGAAATGATTGTGTTCGCTCCGTAGCGAACCTCCCCGTAAAGGCGCACCGCACGTTCATATTGCTCTCGGTAATGCGAAATACGAGCGAGATAAAACAGCGCATCCATCCGATACTGCCCAGACGCCAACAAATCCTGGAAATCATCCCATGCAGCATCCAGGCGCTCCAGGCGGAAATTAATGATCCCCATCAGACGAAGCGCGTCATCACGGTCATTCTGATCCATAAGAACTTGGTTCACCTGACTCAAAGCATCGTCATCCCGATCCACCATCATGTAAAGAGTCGCCAGTTCCATTCGCGCATCCGGGTCCGGATGGGCGCTATCGCCAATAATGTGGGCGAGATAATCGATCGCCTCATCTTTCTTGCCTTCGACCATCAAGGCACGTGCGTACAGCAACTTAGACCGACCAAGCTCAGGGTCCAGCTTCATCGAGCGAGTCGCACGTTCCTTAGCATATTCAGTGTCGCCCGCCTGCAGAGCGAGTATGGCCACGGCGAAGTGCGCCATCGCTGAATCGTAATAGGGCTTGGCCAGACTTCGCATCAGTTTGTCGGCACGCTTGGGGTATCGCTCATCGATCAGATAACCAATCAACGACAAGAGTCGTTTACCAGGGTCTTCCGGAGATGCTTTTATCAGCCACTCGAACTGAAGCCTTGAATTCTTGAGGTCATCGACCCGGAAGTACAGCTGCCCCAGAAAGGCCCGAGCTTCATCACTTTTCTTATCAAGCTTGCTCCAGTGCTTAGCGGCCAGTAGCGCCTCGTCGTTAAATCCGTAGGTAAACCCAAGTCGAGTCGCTTTCTGGGCAAGTTCGACGCTTTCACTTAACTCCGCAGCCTTACGGTACTCAACTGAAGCGGTCAGGTATTCATTGCGTTGTAGGGCTCTTTCGGCCTGCAATACATGCGCACTGGCCTCCGATGAGGCGCCCTCATCAGCTAAAACCTGTACAGAACTCAAGAAAATCGTAAGAGAAAACAACAAAATCAGCCTGTTTTCTGAGCGCCATCGGCAGTGCTGTAGCATAAATATCTCGTCCATTTATTACAGAGACAAGGAACTGGCGGTTCAGTTCGCTTATGATACGCACTCTGTAATCCTTCGGTGCCATATCGGCGCCGCCAAAAGACGTTATGCCGCTGCAAATACTCGGGCTGAACCATAACACGGCACCTGTCGAAATTCGCGAGCAAGTCGTCTTCTCGGGAGACGGCATTGCACGTGCGCTCACCAGCGTGGCTGCGCTTCCGGGCATCGACGAAGTTGTTCTTCTGTCGACCTGCAATCGGACCGAGTTCTATATCATTGCGGACGGCGGTGGCTGCGAGCAATTGTATCAATGGTTGCATAGTGACCGAAATCTCGACCCGTCTTTTGCAGACTCCATGTTCACGCATAGCGACGATGCGGCTATCCGACATATCTTTCGAGTCGCCTGTGGATTAGATTCAATGGTTCTTGGCGAGACGCAAATTCTCGGACAGTTAAAAGACGCCTTCCGGCAGGCACAGGATGCCAGTACATTACAAAATCAACTCGGTCAGCTGCTGCAGCACACTTTCGCGGTTGCGAAGAAGATACGAACGGATACACAGATAGGCGCAAGACCAGTGTCGGTAGCGTCCGCAGCAGTCAATCTCGCCGATCAATTTTTTGCTGGATTCACGAAACACACAGCGCTACTGATTGGTGCTGGAGCCACTATCGAATTACTGGCGAAGTATTTATCGGACAAGGACATTGGTCGACTGTTTATTGCAAACCGCAGCATAGACCGAGCCCGCGACCTGGCCGGACAATATGGCGGATTCGCTGTGCCACTTTCCGAGATTGAGGGTATATTGCCGGAAGCTGACATATTAATCTGCTCGACTGCCAGTCCTAACCCAATCATCCATATTTCGCATATGGAGGCCGCCATAAAGGCACGCAAACGAAGACCAATTTTCGCTATCGATATCGCGGTGCCGCGAGACATTGAGCCCAGTGTTGGCGATCTCGAGGACGTCTATCTGTACTCTATTGATGATCTCGACAAAGTCATTCAACAGGGCCAGGGCAACCGAAAAGCGGCAGCCATCGAGGCAGACAAACTGCTGGATGAAGAAATTCGACGTTACCAGAGTATTGAATGGTCCAAACAAGCGGTCCCGGTCATCGCCACTCTACGTGAGCAATGCGAGACGATGCGCGGCGAGGTAAATGCGTTGGCACAACGGCGTCTAGCTCGAGGCAAATCTCCCCATGAAGCTATAGAATATGCAACAGCTGCACTCATGAAAAGGATATTGCATAACCCCAGCGTTTCATTACGTAAAGCTGGCGAAGATTCCAACGAGGAGCTGATCAATGCTGCTCATATACTTTTTGATCTCGACACCGACAAAAAAGAATAGATAGTGAAAGAATCAATACGTTTTAAGCTTGAGTCCATTGGTGATCGCTTTGAAGAGATCGCAGGCCTGCTAGCCGATCCCGATGTCATTGGAGATCAAAATCAGTTTCGTGATTTGTCGAAGGAATACTCGCGCGTCGAGCCAGTGGTTAACTTATTCAAAGAATACGAAGCACTAGCCGCGGACATCACGGCGGCCGAGGAAATGGCCAACGATTCTGACACCGAGGTGCGTGATATGGGCCGCGAGGAACTTGAAACGCTAATGAGTCGACAGGACGCTCTGCTTGTGCAATTGAAGAAGTCGCTTATTCCGCCTGACCCTCACGATGCAGCTAATGTTTACCTCGAAATTCGCGCCGGTACCGGCGGTGACGAAGCCGCTATTTTCGCTGGTGACCTATTTCGCATGTATTCGCGATTCGCGGAAGCGACTGGCTGGTCGCTCGAAATCATCTCAGCTCGCGAAGGTGATCATGGTGGATACAAAGAAATTATTAGTCGCATCACTGGCAACAGTATTTTTGCCAGACTGAAATTCGAGTCGGGTGCGCATCGTGTGCAACGCGTACCAACAACAGAGTCTCAGGGACGCATTCATACTTCAGCGTGCACGGTTGCGGTGTTACCCGAACCGGATGAAGTCGAAGAGGTTGACATCAATCCGTCCGATCTTCGCGTCGATACCTATCGCGCATCGGGTGCGGGTGGTCAGCATGTTAATAAGACAGATTCAGCGGTGCGACTAACGCATTTACCGTCCGGAATCGTTGTTGAATGCCAGGACGAACGCTCACAGCATAAGAATCGGGCACGTGCCATGTCTTTACTTCAGGCTCGATTGCTCGACACACAAGTGGCGGAGCAAGAAGCGGAACATGCCGCGACGCGAAAACTACTGGTCGGCTCAGGCGACCGATCTGAAAGGATTCGCACCTACAACTATCCGCAGGGACGCGTAACCGATCATCGCATCAATCTAACTCTGTATAAGCTCGACGAGATTGTCGAAGGTGGACTTGCACAGGTTATCGAACCTCTGATCAATGAATACCAAGCGGATCAGCTCGCTGCATTGGGCGAATAGGATTGTTGAACGGTAAAATCAAACTTGTCTTCGTAGATAATTCAAAACGTCAGATCGAGTGATGAGACCCAGGAATTCCTCGCCATCCAATATAGCTACATAGGGCTGAACGCGAAGCATGGCGACAAGATTATTGACGCTCGCTACTTTATCGAGCTTTATGAACGCTGACTCCATCGCGTCCTCTACGGGTGCTGTCATTAGCTCTGGACGCCCATATACGAACTGAATAATAGCGTCCTCTGTAACGATACCGACTAGGCGCCCCTCGTCCATAACGGGTAGCTGCGAGAACCCAGCATTACGCAATCGATTGTGTGCTGTGGTCAACACGTCCGTCGGTCCGACTGTAATAGTTGCCCGTTCGCCATGCGGTCGACCGACGAGGTCTCTAAGATCCCCAAAACTTTCGCGCTCTATGAATCCCTGATCTTCCATCCAGAAATCATTAAACAGTTTGGACAGATACTTATTTCCAGTGTCGCAGGCAAAGGTAACAACTCTCTTGGCCTCAGTTTGCTCGCGACAATATTTTAGGGCTGCCGCCACACAGGTTCCAGATGACGAACCGGCGAGAACACCTTCCCGTCTCAACAGATTACGTGCTGCGGCGAAAGACTCGGCATCGCTTATCGCATAAGCCTTGGTCACTTTTTCGAAATTGGCGATATCAGGAATAAAGTCTTCGCCTATACCTTCAACAAGCCAGCTACCGCCAACGTCCATTTCACCCTTGTTGATCCAATTAGTCAGAACAGAGCCGACCGGATCAGCCAAAATCATATCAACCTGTGGAGCATTCTCAGCGAGGTATTTACCGATGCCACTCACTGTGCCGCTAGATCCAACGCCTAAAACAATCGCATCGAGGTCACCGTCCATTTGTTTGAGGATTTCTGGTGCGGTACCAGTCTCATGTGCCAGAGGATTATCAGGATTACCAAATTGATTAATGAAGTAAGCACCCTTTTCTTCCGCAATTCTCCTACCAAGATCCTGATAATACTCCGGATGACCTCGACCCACATCGGACCGTGTCAGCACCACTTTAGCCCCCATAGCGCGGAGATTGAATATTTTCTCTTGGCTCATTTTGTCGGGTAGAACGAGAATCAGGCGATAGCCTTTGCGCGCAGCGGCCAGCGCAAGACCTAGGCCGGTATTTCCTGCCGTGGCTTCAACCAGCGTATCGCCAGACTTGATGTCACCACGCTTTTCCGCCTGCTCGATCATCGAAATACCGATACGATCTTTTATCGACCCACCCGGATTCATTAGTTCGAGCTTAAGGAACAGGCGACACGGACCTGTGTCGATATTAGTGACCTCGAGCATCGGCGTTTCACCGACCATCTCAAGAATGTTGGAATACACTTTCATAGACGCATAAGCTACGTTGTTGTTTTCGAGCGAGTTTACACTAGATGAGACTGGATGCTGTCATAAGCGACGCCGTATCGCGCCTATCCGGCTGCAGTGATTCGGCCTGCCTCGACGCTGAAATTCTGCTATGCCAGACGATTAATGTACCGCGAAGCTATCTCTTCGCGCATCCTGAAGATGTACTGGATGAGCTAATGCGCAATCAATTCGAGGCGCGGCTGCAGCGGCGTATCAGCGGGGAACCAATTTCTTACATTACGGGCACCCAAGAATTCTGGTCGCATGATTTTCTTGTCAGTCCGGCGACATTGGTGCCTCGACCGGAGACCGAATTGCTGGTTGAGTTGGCGCTGCGAGAAATTCCGCGCAAATCTGAATGGCAAATCCTCGATCTTGGCACGGGAAGCGGCGCCATTGCTATTTCGATCGCTGCGGAACGATTGAGGAGCCAAGTAACCGCGACCGACATTAGTCCTGACGCTCTGGCTATAGCCAGGGAGAATGGACGCCAGGCTGAGCTTTCCAACCTCGTTTTTCTCGCTGGAAGCTGGACAGCGCCGGTCACGGGGAAATTATTCGATGTCATTGTCTCGAATCCACCCTATGTAGCAGAGGGCGATGCAGCCCTCGCGGCGCTTCAGTATGAGCCAAAAAAAGCGCTCATCTCGGGCATGGATGGCCTCGACGATATTCGAATTCTAGCGCGTGATTGCGCCGATATACTTACCCAAGACGGATGGCTGATGATGGAGCATGGAATCAATCAGGCGGACGATGTAGCGAACATACTCAAGGCCGAGAGCTGGACAGATATCATGTGCCATAATGACCTTAGCGGCCGGCCCCGCGTGACAGTGGCCCGCGGGAGTGGTAAATAAGCGTCCACAATTCAACTTTTCGCGACATCCTCAATATTATGATCACTATCAAAACCAACCACGGCGACATCAGCGTCGAGCTTTTCGATGAAAAAGCACCATTATCCTGCGAGAACTTCCGTCAGTACGTTACAGACGGACACTTCAACGGCACCATTTTTCACCGCGTGATCCCAAACTTCATGATTCAGTGCGGCGGCATGGATGAAAATATGGATTCCAAGCCAACGCGTGACCCGATCAAGAACGAAGCGGACAATGGCGAGAAAAATGAGCGCGGTACGCTTGCAATGGCTCGAACCGGTGCTGTCGACAGCGCTACGTCGCAGTTCTTCATCAACTTGAACAATAACGATTTCCTCAACCATGGCGGCCGAGACTTTGGTTATGCGGTATTTGGTCAAGTCAGCGACGGTATGGAGGTTGTCGATATTATCGCTGGAGTCGCTACCGGCAATCGCGGTGGTCATCAAGACGTTCCACTCGATACTGTGACGATCATCGAAATCACAATAAGCGAGTAATTTTGACATGCTGAGCCGTGATGCCCGACACCTTATTCTCAAGCAGGTGGGCTCAGATGGCCAGCAACGAATCGCTTCCGGCACCGTATTACTAATCGGTGCCGGCGGTATCGGTTGCGCTGCCGCGGTATACCTCGCGTCGAGTGGCGTGGGTCATGTTAAAATCAATGATTTCGATACGATCGATGAGACCAATCTTGGTCGCCAGGTTCTTTATACGCCGGCTGACCTTGGTCAGTACAAAGCAGAGGTCGCTGCAGCGCGCCTTCGTGCGATCAATCCGGATATTCAAGTAACTGCCATTACTGAGCGCTTGCAAGACGACATTTTGGCCTCTGAGGTTGGAGCGTCCGACATCATTTTGGATGGATGTGATAATTTCGCGACTCGGTTTCAGGTTAATGACGCCTGCGTGCTTGCCCGTCGACGTTTGATATCGGGGTCAGCCATTCGTCTCGAAGGACAACTGGCAGTGTTCGGGCCGGCATTCGAGGCCGAGCCATGCTATCGCTGCTTGTATGTCGAAGCAGATGAATCCATGGATAGCTGTGCCGGCAATGGTATTCTATCTCCCGTTCCCGGCGTCATCGGAACGATGATGGCAGTAGAAGCTCTCAAGTATTTCGCGGGTATTGAGTCGGATACTTTAAAGCTGCACCTATACGACGCCACCACGTCAGAGTTCCGAACTCTCAAGCTTAAGAAGCGAAAGGACTGCCCGGCGTGCGGAACAATCGACGCCGCATAAACTTTCTTAAAGGCTCTTCTCTTTAATAGTAAAGCGCTTCCTTTCTGCGATACTTGATACAACGCATACTGTTTCGTACATGTGAATTGTCTGGCTACCATTAGCGCTAAACACGGTCGTTCAAATTATGATTTTGTGGCTGCTAACCCGGCGTGCTTTTAAATCTACCTCATGACGAACGCGTTCAACATCGCCTGTACTGCGCTTGATCGAAAAACTATCAAGCGGCATCCGCTGCATCAGACTCATAACCTAGATTTGGTGCCAACCAACGCTCTGCCTCAGCAATACTCCAACCCTTACGCTTCGCGTAGGATTTAATTTGGTCACGATCCACTTTACCAACGGCGAAATATTTTGCATCTGGATGTGCGAAGTAAAATCCGCTTACAGCCGCGGTGGGATACATCGCATATGATTCGGTTAATTGCAGGCCGATGTTTGCTTCAACATCAAGCAACTCCCACAAAGTGCCCTTCTCGGTGTGGTCCGGGCAAGCTGGATAGCCAGGAGCCGGACGAATACCGCGATATTTTTCGGCAATCAAATCACGGTTATTCAGATCCTCGTCGGGCTCATAGGCCCAAAACTCCATTCTCACACGCGCGTGCATGTACTCTGCCAACGCCTCGGCAAGCCGATCAGCCAATGCTTTAAGAATTATCGAACTATAATCGTCGTGATCTTTTTCGAATCGTTCGACATGCTCGTCGATACCGATGCCCGCCGTAACAGCGAATCCACCGATGTAGTCCGAAATACCCGTTTCGCTTGGCGCAATAAAATCGCCAAGACAACCCTGTGCATGGCCCTCAGCTTTCGAACGTTGCTGGCGCAAGTGACAAAGCCGATGAGCGACTTCGACGCGCTCCTCGTCTGTATAAACTAAGATGTCGTCATGATCTATCGCGTTAGCTGGATAGAATCCGACCACAGCACGAGCGCTAAGCCACTTCTCTTGGATAATTTTTTCAAGCATCTCAGTCGCGTCGTTAAACAGCGAAGACGCTGCTTCGCCAACCGTCGCATCGCTCAAGATCTGAGGGAACTTACCGTGAAACTCCCACGCGTTAAAAAACGGCATCCAGTCAATGTAGTCGCGAAGATCATTCAAGTCGATGTCATCGAATACTCGCGCCCCACTAAACTCGGGTTTGGGTGCATCGTAGTTATTCCAGTCACACTCATGCTTCCGCGCCCTCGCCTGATTTAATGACAATTGCGGGGACAGTCGCTTTTTATTCGCGTGCTGATCGCGTCGTCGCGCATTCTCCTTGCGCGTTTTATCTATCAATGCATCACGTGTGTCGGATCCGATCAGGGCCTGTGCTACACCGACCGAGCGGGACGCGTCTTTAACATAAATGACTGGCCCTTCGTATTTGGGCTCGATTTTTACGGCTGTATGCGCCGGCGAAGTGGTCGCCCCGCCAATGAGTAGCGGGCAATTATAGTTAAGTCGTTGCATTTCGCTGGCGACATATACCATTTCATCTAGCGATGGGGTTATCAAACCGGACAAACCAACAATACTTGCGCCTTCGCGCTTCGCCGCTTCCAGAATCTTCTCGCAAGATACCATGACGCCTAGATCAATCACTTCAAAGTTATTGCATTGCAAAACAACGCCGACGATGTTCTTACCAATATCGTGTACATCGCCCTTCACTGTCGCTATGACAATCTTGCCGTTCGAGATCATTTTGCCGCCCTTCTCATCTTCAATGAAAGGTACTAGATGACCGACACCTTTTTTCATTACACGTGCAGACTTAACAACCTGTGGCAAAAACATTTTTCCGTCGCCAAATAAATCACCAACAACGTTCATCCCCGCCATTAGGGGACCTTCAATAACGTCAAGCGGCCGGTCAGTCGCCAGCCGTGCCTCCTCGGTATCATCAATAACGAATTCATCGATACCATTAACAAGCGCGTATTGAAGCCGCTTATTGACCGTCAGCTCACGCCAAGACATGTCCTTGGCTTTTACGACGACACCGCTCTTTTGGTCCTTATAGCTCTCTGCAACAGTAAGCAGCTTCTCTGTACCATCTGCATCACGATTGAGTACAACATTTTCCACCGCATTACGAAGGTCTTCAGGCAGGTCTGTGTAGATCGCTAGCTGCCCGGCGTTGACAATACCCATGTCCATACCCGCGCGAATCGCGTGATATAGAAAAACCGAATGAATTGCCTCACGAACAACGTTATTGCCACGAAAAGAAAATGATACGTTGCTCACGCCACCACTGATCATCGAGTGCGGCAATGACTTTTTGATTGTACGAGTTGCTTCGATAAAGCCGAGACCATAACTCGCATGCTCTTCAATACCAGTTGCGATTGCGAAAATGTTCGGATCAAAAATAATGTCCGCCGGATCCACACCAACCTGCTTCGTCAGAATCTCATACGAGCGCTTACAGATATCAATTTTTCTGTCTATCGTGTCCGCCTGGCCAGACTCATCGAATGCCATGACAATGACGGCCGCACCATAGTCCTGAACCAGTTGCGCTTGCTCAATGAATTGCGCCTCACCTTCTTTGAGGCTGATAGAGTTCACAACAGCCTTGCCCTGTACACATTTGAGGCCCTCTTCGATCACGGTCCACTTCGACGAATCAATCATGATTGGTAGTCGTGCGATGTCGGGCTCCGAGGCGATGAGGTGAAGGAATTTAACCATTGCCTTTTCGGAATCGAGCATGCCTTCATCCATATTAATATCGATTATTTGCGCGCCGCTCTCTACCTGTTGTCGGGCAACCGCTACTGCGGCGGTATAGTCATCGTTTTCAATCAGACGACGGAACACTGCGGACCCAGTGACGTTACATCGCTCACCGACATTCACGAATAGAGTATCTGCACCAATATTGAATGGCTCCAATCCGGATAATCGGCAACGAACGGGCAACTCTGGAATTTCCCGAGGTGCGATGCGATTGATGACGGTTACAAGCGCACGAATGTGCTCTGGCCGCGTTCCGCAACAGCCACCGACGAGATTAACAAGACCACTATTTGCGAACTCACCGATAACCTCGGCCATCTCTTCTGGTGTTTCGTCGTACTCACCAAACTCATTGGGTAGACCTGCGTTTGGGTGCGCACTGACGCGTGTATCCGCTATTTTCGAGAGCTCCACTATGTATTGCCGCAGATCCTTCGCACCCAAGGCGCAGTTCAATCCGATCATAAAGGGATTGATATGACGTACTGAATTCCAGAATGCCTCGGTGGTTTGCCCAGACAATGTACGACCCGACGCATCAGTTATGGTGCCTGAAATCATTACTGGTAGTTCTATGTCGGTGGCTCGAAATGCACGCTTCAGACCAACAACAGCCGCTTTGGCATTTAGGGTGTCAAAAATTGTCTCGATCATCAGGAAATCGACGCCGCCTTCTATCAAGGCAACCGCAGCCATCTCGTAGGTCGCTGCAAGCTCATCGAATTTGATATTGCGAAAACCCGGATCATTTACATCGGGAGAAATCGACGCCGTGCGATTGGTCGGCCCCAATACGCCAGCCACGTAACGCGGCACTGCAGTTTTGGCCGCATGAGCATCAGCGCACTCACGTGCAATTCGCGCTGCGGCAGTATTCAGCTCTACGACCAATCCCTCCATTCCATAGTCCGCCATCGACGGAGCATTCGAATTAAATGTATTGGTCTCGATTATGTCAGCGCCTGCTGCGAGAAACTGATTATGTATATCGCGGATAATTTCGGGACGCGTCAATGATAGGAGATCGTTGTTGCCTTTGAGGTCACGCTTTGAGTCCGCAAATCTTTCACCACGGTAGTCATCTTCGCTTAGCCCAAAACCCTGGATCATCGTTCCCATGGCGCCGTCGAGTAGCATGATGCGCTCATCGAGCGTCCGCATCATTGATTTGATTCGTTCGATCCGCTCCATTACTACAACCTCATGCGACTTCGGAGTGTGCACGTACGCCTAACGCATGACAGATCGCATAAGTTAGTTCAGATCGATTTAGCGTGTAAAAATGAAAATCTTCGATGCCTTCTGATTTGAGATATTGAACCTGTTCGATAGCGACACTTGCGGCGATCATTTGCCGTGTCTCTGCATCGTTGTCCAGGCCGTCAAAGCGATGTCTTAACGCATCGGGGATTGCGGTCCCACACATCTTGGCAAATCGCTCCATTTGCGGAAAGCGCGTGATCGGTAAAATACCTGGAACTATCAACGACTCAATACCAGCTCGGCCACAGCGATCGCGAAAACGTAGAAATGCGTCAGAGTCAAAAAAGAACTGTGTGATTGCGCGGCTCGCGCCGGCATCCAGCTTGCGTTTTAAGTTATCCAAATCAAACACGGCGTCCTCTGCCTCAGGATGCACCTCTGGATAAGCGGCGACCGAAATGTCGAAGTCAGCGACTTTCATTAATCCGGCTACGAGATCTGAAGCATAGGCATAACCATCAGGGTGCGGCACATAGGACTCGGCGCCCTTCGGCGCATCGCCACGCAATGCGACCAAATGGCGAACACCTATATCCCAATATCCGCGAGCAATTTCGTCGATCTCATCGCGACTTGCATCGACACAAGTAAGGTGCGGAGCCGGCGTAAGGCGAGTTTCTTTAATGATCCGCACGACTGCCGCATGGGTTCGCTCTCGTGTTGAGCCGTCGGCACCGTAGGTTACGGATACGAATTGCGGTCCAAGATCAGCCAGGCGCTTAATGGATTGCCATAGTGTGGCTTCCATTGCGTCAGTATTCGGTGGGAAAAACTCGAATGAAACAGAAGGTGTAATTTTGTTACTCATGAGTATATTTGCCTTCAAGCCGCGGCAGATACGCGATCAGTAATTGTGGCGACTGCAAGCAGCCAAGCTGGGTTAATTGCAGGCACCATTCTCGGAGTCGACAGCCTAATTTTCGCTGCTGCTGCCCACACTCTGAACTCGGACTTGAGATCTGCAACATCGGAATCACCAACGGACGCGAGTAGCAGAAGCTGGCCTCTTGAATTAAGTAATCGTCCCGCTTCCCGAAGCGTCGCGACCGGATCTTTCGCATTTGTCAGAACGTCGTCGAGAATGATCGTGTCGAACTCAGCATCCTCAAAGGGTAGCGCGTCCATGTCGCCCTGCCGTAACGTTGTGTTTGGGGTTCCGGCCACGAGCAATTCCGCTCGTGCTAACTTGCGTGCGTCAGAATCTATATCAACGCCAACGGCTCGATGCGCACGCGATGCCAACAGTTTCAATATGCGGCCTTGTCCGCAGCCAATATCCAGCAAATCTCCTAACGGTCGTGAAAGAGTCAATTCGATCAAAGCTCGATGTAGAGGCCGGTCGTTTTCGGAAGCCAGCGCTGCAGCAACGCCGCCCTCTATGCGAATATCACGCAGCCGACCAATGTCTTTCTGAAACTCTGGCTCGTCATCTGGGAGTAAGGCAAGCAAACGACGACGCAAAAGGGATCCCTCGCCTGCAATTGGTACCCGATAATAAACAAAGTGGCCATCCTTAAAGCGCTCTAGCAGACCAACAGCACATAGCTGTTTCACATGCTGCGAGATACGAGGCTGACTTTGCCGGGTCACATTTGCCAGCTCAGAAACACTGCATTCAGCCGCAGCGCACAGGGCGACCAGTCGAGTGCGGACGGGATCAGCCAATGCCTTGAACTGAGACAATAACTTGTCGGTCAATGATTTCATATAATAATATAAAGATTCTTTTATATATAATGCCAGATATTATATAGAGACCAAACCAAAAACCCAACAACTACATCATAAGAATCATCACGGACGTCCCGGCTGGTACAACTTACATTGAAAAACCATGCTCAGAGGAGCCCGAACGGAATTACGATATCATCAGGTATACTTTAGCTACTTAAGTTTATCTCTCAGTATCTGGCTGACCTGCCCAGGATTGGCCTGGCCTTTTGTCTCTTGCATAACCTTACCCACGAAGAATCCGATGAGCCTGTCTTTGCCCGCTTTGTACTCAGCAACCTGATCAAGATTATCAGCGATCACCTTATCAACGACCAATTCTATCGCGCCGCTGTCCGTGATTTGCTTAAGACTCTTCGACTCGATGACGTCGTCAGCTGAGCCTCCGCCATCCCACATCGCCTCAAACACTTGCTTGGCGATTTTTCCGGAAATCGTGTCGTCATGAATTCTATCCACGAGGCCCGCAAGTTCGTTCGATGAGATCTTACTATCGCTAATATCTAGGCCATCACGATTTAAAGCGGCGCCCAAATCACCGATAACCCAATTCGCGGCAACCTGTGTTGTCGCATCTGTTGCTTTGACAACACCCTCATAGAAATCCGCCAACGTTCGGCTTGCCGTCAAAATTGCGGCATCGTCACTTTTCAGCCCGTACTCGTCCATAAATCGTGCCTGCTTCGCATCGGGAAGCTCCGGCATTGTCGCTCGGATTGCCTCTATGTATTCATTACTGATTTCTACCGGCAATAAATCTGGATCTGGGAAGTAACGATAGTCATTTGCCTCCTCTTTCGAACGCATAGAACGTGTTTCGTCTTTATCCGAATCGTACAATCGAGTTTCTTGAACGACTATTCCGCCATCTTCGATCAAATCAATTTGCCGCTCAACCTCAATGTTGATTGCCTTCTCAATATATCGAAACGAGTTTAGATTCTTTAACTCAGCTCGTGTGCCGAGCTCTTTCTGTCCCATCGGTCGAACCGATACATTCGCGTCACAACGAAACGATCCTTCTTGCATATTGCCGTCGGAAATGCCGAGGTAATGTACGATGGTATGAATCTTTTTCATGTACGTGACCGCGTCTTTCGCTGACCTTAGATCAGGTTCAGAGACGATCTCGAGAAGCGGTGTACCTGCGCGATTCAGATCGATGCCGGACGAAGCGTCGAAACCTTCATGAATCGACTTGCCCGCGTCCTCTTCGAGGTGGGCACGTGTAATACCAATGCGTTTTTCCACGCCGTCCACGCCGATGATATGCATCTCGCCGTGCTCAACGATCGGCAGTTCTAATTGGCTGATCTGGTAGCCCTTCGGCAAATCCGGGTAAAAATAATTCTTGCGTGCAAAGACAGAGCGTCGAGCCACAGTTGCGCTCACGGCCAGACCGAACAACGTCGCCATACGCACGACCTCTTTATTCAGGATCGGTAATACCCCTGGGTAACCCAAGTCCACGAGGCTTGCCTGAGTGTTGGGGTCAGCACCATAAGCCGTTGAAGAACCTGAGAAAATCTTACTTTTCGTCGCCAACTGAGCATGAATCTCAAGGCCTATAACCACTTCCCAAGCGGCGTTCATTTGAACGCCTCCGGGCAGGCTATGTGCCAATCTGTTTCTTGTTGATACTGATGTCCACAGCGCAACAACATTTCCTCGCCAAAGTGCGGACCGACGAGATGCAGGCCAACTGGCATATCATTGACGGAGCCACAAGGTACCGACATAGCCGGCAGGCCAGCTAGGTTCGCACCAATGGTATAGATATCGTTCAGGTACATTTGAATTGGGTCATCAACTTTTTCGCCAAGTTTAAAAGCAGGCGATGGAGCCGTCGGACCAGCAATCAAATCGACATCAGCAAACGCCTTTTTAAAATCATCGGCGATCAACTGGCGTACCTGCTGTGCCTTAATATAATAGGCATCATAGTAACCAGCGGACAAAACGTATGCGCCGGTCATGATGCGACGCTTGACCTCGTCGCCAAAGCCTTCTCCACGACTGCGGCAATATAGATCCAGCAAATCTTCAGTATTTTCTGCACGATGGCCGAAGCGCACGCCGTCAAAACGCGACAAGTTGGACGAACATTCTGCCGGCGCAACAACGTAATAGGTCGGAACCGAAAGATCGATGTTTGGAAGATCAACTTCTACGATTGTCGCACCCATCGACTCCAGTACGTCGATAGCATCTTTAGCTCTCGCACCCGACCCCTCAAGCCCCTCTTCAGAATGCTGACGCACGACGCCAACGCGTAGTCCCTTTATCGATTCGCCAATGCCCGCAAGGTAATCAGGAACAGCTTGATCAATAGAAGTCGAATCACGTTCATCAAAACCAGCCATCACACCGAGCATTCGCGCGGCGTCTTCTACCGACCGGGTAATCATGCCTGCCTGATCCAGGCTCGAAGCAAAGGCGATCATGCCATAACGAGAAACGCGTCCGTAGGTTGGCTTCAGTCCGACAGTTCCAGTGAATGCCGCAGGCTGGCGAATCGATCCGCCCGTATCCGTACCCGTCGCGGCAGGAGCTAGTCGAGCGGCTACAGACGCAGCCGAACCGCCCGACGAACCGCCTGGCGAACATTCGAGATTCCATGGATTGCGAGCCGGGCCGAAAAAACTGGTCTCGTTCGATGATCCCATCGCAAATTCGTCCATATTGGACTTGCCGAGGATAACGGCGCCTGCGTCGGCCATTTTTTGCACCACAGTCGCGTTATATGGCGAAATAAAATTATCGAGCATTTTCGACCCGCAGGTCGTCTTGATGCCCTCAGTGCAAAAGATGTCTTTATGAACTATAGGCAGGCCGTTTAGTGCTCCGATATTTCCAGCTGCACGAGCTTCATCGGCACTTGCTGCCGCGGC
>JABIQN010000043.1 GCA_018699395.1 Gammaproteobacteria bacterium | reverse complement strand
TTCTATGATCTTGACGTCTGGGATTTTGGTGTCAGTGACTTTCATAGTCTAACTCCTTGATCACTTGCATGAGGTATTGGCCGTAGCCGTTCTTAAGCATGGGTTGCGCGAGGGCAGTAAGCGCCGCTTCACTGATCCATCCTTTGCGGAAAGCGATTTCTTCTGGGCATGCAATCTTCAATCCTTGACGATGCTCGATGGTCTGCACGAACTGATGTGCTTCTAAGAGGCTTTCGTGTGTGCCCGTATCTAGCCATGCGTAACCGCGGCTCATTCGCTCAACGCTGAGTTGCTGTTTTTCGAGATAGACCTTGTTGAGGTCGGTGATCTCTAGCTCACCACGATGTGAAGGCTTTATCTGCTTCGCGTAGTTAGGTGCATGCTCGTCGTAGAAATACAGCCCAGTAACCGCATAGCTCGACTTCGGTGCTGTTGGCTTTTCTTCTAGGCTTAGGACTTTGCTATCTTTACTGAATTCAGCCACGCCATAACGCTCAGGGTCTTGCACGTGATAGGCGAAAACCGTCGCTCCAGTCTCCCTTGCGTTCGCTGCAGCAAGCTTTTCATGCAGTGAATGACCGTAAAAAATGTTGTCGCCAAGGATTAATATTGAAGGTGAGCCGTTGAGAAATGCCTCGCCGATAATGAGAGCTTGTGCCAATCCGTCTGGAGAGGGCTGGACGGCATATTCAATGGCTAGACCCCACTGACTACCATCGCCTAACAGTTCTTTGAATCGTGGCGTGTCTTGTGGCGTACTGATGATGAGTATTTCGCGCACATCAGCAAGCATCAGTGTCGAAAGAGGGTAGTAGATCATCGGCTTGTCAAATACAGGCAACAGCTGCTTTGAAACCACTTGAGTGGCTGGGTAAAGCCGCGTGCCAGATCCGCCAGCGAGGATGATGCCTTTGCGTTTCATACGGTTTCTAGTTCCTTGACGATGTCTCTAGCCACAGCTAGAAAGTCGTCTTTCCAATGCGGTAAATCGAATGACAGTTGTGATTGCAGCTTATCTGTGTCGAGCTGCGAGTTCAGCGGGCGCTTCGCTGCAGTTGGATACTCGGCGGTCGTGATTGCTTGGATGTCTGCAACTTGCGTGTTGAGCGGTAGTCGATGTTGCTCTGCGTAAGCGATTACGGTCTTTGCAATCTCATGCCAGCTTGAGACGCCTTGTGGTGCAAGGTGATAGATACCCCGAGGCCAAGCCTTGTCTTGTTTGATGGCGCGTATCGCATCGATCGTGATTTTGGAAATCAGTGATGGCGATGTTGGAACACCCAGTTGATCGCTGATGACCTTCAAAGAATTTCGCTCAGCAGCCAATCGCAGAATGCTCTTTGCAAAGTTATTACCGTCTTTGCCGATCACCCATGACGTTCGTAAAATCAGATGCTGGCAATCCACAGCTGTAATTGCTTCTTCGCCGGCTTGCTTTGAAGCGCCATAGACGTTGATGGGATTCGTTGCGTCTGTCTCGACATATGGTGTTGGCTTGCTGCCATCAAACACATAGTCCGTTGAATAGTGGATCAACCACGCCCGTTCTTTTTGAGCAATTTGAGCCAGATTAGCGACTGCCTCAGCATTCACAGCGTTCGCGAGTTCCGCATCCGTTTCTGCCTTGTCTACCGCCGTGTAGGCGGCTGAATTCACGATAATGTTTGGGTGAATAGCCAGAACGGCATCCGTGACAGCGCGATGATTGGTGATATCAAGTGCAGACCGTGGAAAGGCTGCAACGCTTCCAACGGAGGATAGCTGGCGCTCTAATTCTCTTCCTAGCTGACCATTGGAGCCTAGTAGCAGTATCTTCATGTGTACTGCCTCTCGATCCACTGGCGGTACTCGCCACTGATGACTTGCTCAACCCAGTCAGCGTTATTCAAGTACCACTCAATCGTTTTATGAATACCCTTTTCAAAAGCTTCCGCTGGACGCCAATTCAGTTCTTTTTCAATTTTTATCGCATCAATGGCGTAGCGACGATCATGGCCTGGACGCTCTGCGACGTAGGTGATGAGTTCGCGGTAGCTTGAAATGTGACTGCTGGTATCTATTGGTCGCAGTTCATCAAGAATGTCGCAGATTATATGAACAATCTCAATATTCTCTTTTTCGTTTAGCCCTCCAATGTTGTAGACCTCACCACAGTCTCCACGCTCAAGTACTGTAAGAATGGCGCTGCAGTGATCACTGACATGCAACCAATCACGGATCTGCAGCCCATCTCCATAAATCGGCAACTCTTTGTGCGCCAGTGCGTTATGGATAACCAGCGGAATCAGCTTTTCTGGAAACTGATAAGGCCCATAGTTGTTGGAGCAGTTGGTTGTCAGTACTGGCAGCCCGTAGGTATGGTGATAGGCGCGTACGAGGTGATCAGATGATGCTTTGCTCGCGCTGTATGGACTGTTTGGTTCATAGCGATGCGTTTCTGTAAATGCGGGTGCATCACCGTCAAGCGATCCGTACACTTCGTCCGTTGAGACGTGCAGAAAACGGAATGCACGCTGTTCACCCGCGGGCAGTGATTGCCAATAAATCTTGGCGCATTCCAACAAGCGAAACGTGCCGATGATGTTGGTTTGCATGAAATCTTCTGGCCCATGAATAGACCGATCAACATGTGATTCAGCAGCAAAATTGACTACCGCTCTTGGTTGATAGCGAACGAGTAGGTTGTTTAACAGCTGAGAGTCACCGATATCGCCT
>JABIQN010000042.1 GCA_018699395.1 Gammaproteobacteria bacterium | reverse complement strand
GAAATCTCGCCTTCTACCCATAGTCGGGTCATGCCTTGCTCGATCAGCGTCTTGACGCGCCGATTGAGCTGACTGACGGAAATTGCAGTATTTATGGCGATATTCGATTGCATCTTTGCAGTATATCGAACCGCCTGCCGTTTACCCGCAAATCTGACCCGAGTACAATCGGCCGATTAATTTCACAAAACCCAAGACGTGAATCTCATGCGAATAGCCCTCGAAGCCCTCACATTCGACGACGTCCTCCTGCAACCCGGATATTCTGAGGTATTGCCCCGCGAGGTCGATCTAAGCACATCACTAACGCGTGAAATTCGCCTGAATATCCCACTGATATCAGCTGCGATGGACACGGTTACCGAGTCGAGACTCGCGATCGCGCTCGCGCAAGAGGGTGGAATGGGCATTGTTCACAAGAATATGTCTATCGCGAATCATGCCAAACAGGTCCTGAAGGTGAAGAAATTCGAATCTGGCATGGTAAGAAAGCCGATTACGGTTTCACCAAATATGACGATCCGTGAAGTGATCGAACTGACCCGCTCAATGGGTATTTCCGGCGTTCCGGTTGTGGACGGCAAGCAAACCGTCGGCATCGTGACGCATCGCGATCTTCGATTCGAAACAAAGCTTGATGCTCCAGTATCAGCAGTCATGACACCAAAAGAGCGCCTGGTGACAGTTAAGGAAGGCGCGGATGAAGAAGAAGTATTGTCGCTGCTACACCAACATCGAATCGAGAAAGTACTGGTCGTTGATGATAATTTTGAATTGCGCGGCATGATCACGGCGAAGGATTTTCAGAAGGCCAAGGACTTCCCGATGGCCTGTAAAGACGATAGTGGTGCGCTGCGAGTTGGTGCTGCAGTCGGAACCGCGCAAGATACCGATGATCGTGTTGATGCTCTAGTTGAAGCTGGTGTTGATCTTATTGTGGTCGATACCTCACATGGTCATTCGAAAGGCGTACTGGATCGCATCACCCGAGTGAAATCGGCACACCCTAATTTACAGGTCATTGGCGGTAATATTGTAACGGCTGAGGCGGCACTTGCTTTAGTCAATGCGGGTGCAGATGGCGTCAAAGTTGGCATTGGACCAGGTTCTATTTGTACGACACGTGTGATAGCCGGCGTTGGTGTACCGCAGATTTCAGCGGTCGCAGAGATTGCCAAGGCCCTTAAGAAGTCCGGCATACCGTTGATTGCTGACGGTGGTATTCGATACTCCGGTGATATCGCAAAAGCATTGGCCGCCGGAGCGCACTGCGTGATGATTGGCGGCATGTTCGCTGGTACCGAAGAGTCGCCGGGCGAGGTCGAGCTGTATCAAGGTCGCTCCTATAAAGCGTATCGTGGCATGGGTTCAGTTGGCGCGATGGCCGAATCACATGGCTCATCGGATCGTTACTTTCAGGATGCGACTGAAGAGCTCGAAAAGTTGGTTCCGGAAGGCATCGAAGGTCGCGTCCCCTACAAGGGCGCGTTCACGGCAATTGTGCATCAGCTTATCGGCGGTATTCGTGCAGCGATGGGATACACCGGCAGTGCCAGCATTAATGAGATGCGCACCAAACCGATGTTCGTGAAAATCACAGGTGCCGGTATGGCTGAGAGTCATGTGCACGATGTATCCATCCTCAAAGAAGCCCCTAATTACGGTACCAAGACATAGGTTTATGTACCCGGATATTCACGCCCACCGACTACTGATTCTTGATTTCGGTAGCCAGTACACGCAACTAATAGCCCGCCGCGTTCGAGAGCATGGCGTTTACTCAGAGGTCCACCCCTGGGATATCTCGGACGAGGATATTAGGGCATTCAAGCCGAATGGCGTGATTCTGTCCGGCAGTCCCGAGTCTGTACGTTTCGAAGATGGCCCACGTATCTCGCATCTGGTTTTCGAATTGGGTGTTCCAATTCTGGGTATCTGCTATGGCATGCAGACTATGGCAGCCGAGCTCGGTGGCAAAGTGGAGACGTCATCGCATCGCGAGTTCGGCTACGCTGAAATCACTTCGAATGATTCAAGTCTTCTGGCGGGCTTGAGTGATGACGAAGGAGAATCGCTTCTGAAAGTCTGGATGAGTCACGGTGATCGTGTGGCTGCGATCCCACCGGGGTTTAAGGCAACTGCCAGTAGTTCAAACTCACCACTCGCAGCGATGGAAGATACTGCACGGCATTTCTACGGTGTGCAGTTTCATCCCGAAGTGACTCATACGCTACAGGGTGAAGAGATACTCCGCCGCTTTGTTCGCGATATTTGTGGCTGTCCGGGTAACTGGACAGCCGGTAATATTGTTTCTGACGCGATAGATGCGGTTCGTGCAAAAGTCGGTGATGGAAAAGTCTTACTTGGATTGTCTGGTGGTGTCGATTCTTCAGTGGTAGCGGCGTTATTGCATGAAGCGATTGGCGACCAGCTCGTTTGCGTATTCGTTGACCATGGACTGATGCGCCATAATGAGGGTGATCAAGTCATGGAGACTTTTTCCGAACATATGAAACTCAATGTGATTCGGGTGAACGCCGCTGATCGATTTTTCAGTGCGCTAGAAGGCATCTCGGATCCCGAGCAAAAACGCAAAATTATCGGCGCACAATTTATTGAAGTGTTCGACGAAGAAGCCAATAAGCTGGATGGTATTGCATGGTTGGCGCAAGGCACTATATATCCGGACGTTATCGAGTCCGCCGGCACAAAGACAGGCAAAGCGCACGTCATCAAGTCTCATCATAATGTTGGCGGGCTTCCGGATTATATGCGGATGTCACTCATTGAGCCTTTGCGTGAGCTATTCAAAGATGAAGTTCGTAAAATTGGTGTTGAGCTCGGCTTGCCGGAAAAGATGGTGTATCGCCACCCATTCCCAGGACCTGGATTAGGGGTTCGCATATTGGGTGAGGTTAAACGAGAGTTTGCCGCGTTATTGCAGTTAGCCGATAACATTTTTATTGAAGAGCTGCATAAGAACGACCTATATAATAAGACCAGTCAGGCATTCGCAGTATTCCTGCCGATCAAATCGGTTGGCGTGATGGGCGATGGTCGAAAATACGACTATGTTGTTGCATTACGTGCTGTTGAGACGGTCGATTTCATGACCGCACGCTGGGCCCGCTTGCCGTACGAGTTTCTTGAGTATGTGTCACTTAGGATTATTAATGAGATCGATGGTATCTCACGAGTGACCTACGATATCAGCGGCAAGCCGCCGGCAACTATTGAGTGGGAATGAGGGCTGCTATGAGTGAATCAATTTTTAGAAAAGACGGTACAGCCCAGGGAGTAGCAAAGCAACGCCATAAGCAGCAACTGCAGCTATTCCAAAGCTTTTAAGGTAATACTGCACAATAAAACCAGATGTCATCATAACTACCATGGTTAAAGTT
>JABIQN010000041.1 GCA_018699395.1 Gammaproteobacteria bacterium | reverse complement strand
GTAGTCCGTCGGATCCAGGAATACACTCGTTATACCCGCAACGATATCGCCACTGCTTATTGATTCAGCCCGTGCTTTCTTCCAATCTGGATCGTTCACAAAATTAGCAAAGCTAGCCTTGGCCGCCTCACGACTGTCGTGCGCAAGAAGATAAATCAGCGTGTTGTCAGCGAATGGTGCTTCCTGCGGCACGAAATAACCGACATTGGTCATACCATGACGCTCGAAAAGCTCAACCGTATGATCTCTAAAGCGCGAGTGCAGCGCCTCAAGGCGACCAGGATGCGTCGTGTAGGTTCGTAGCTCAAACACTTGATTGGAGTGATGGGCAGCCTCCGCGACACCGGCAAACTGAATGGCGCTCCCTGCGATCAGGCCGAAGCCGAAAATAGCCAAACTAAAAGCGATGAGAAATCGATTGCGCTTAAACATAGTAACTCCTTAATTTTGAATCAAAAGTGCTCACCTGTGATGCAGGTGGTTTATTTTTCGCTGTAGACCCAGATGAAATTTCCGGCGTTCGGCATCTCGACATTCGGTACGGTCTCCGCATCCATGACGTCGCCTTCATCGATAATTCCATTAAGTTCGAGAAGGTACGCGGTGACGGCATAGGTTTCGTCATTACTCAGTGACTGCGGTTGCGTCAACGGCATTGCGCGACGGATATAATCGAACACTGTTGTAGCGTAAGGCCAATAGCTACCAATGGTTCTCACCGGTGTATCGCTGGAGATTGTACCATGGCCGCCGACGAGCCAATCGTTGAGCCCACCGGCGCCTTCCGGGCCATGGCATGCGAGACACTTCATTACATAAACTTCAGCGCCTGCTGCCGCGTTACCGGACCCTGCCGGCAAGCCTGTGCCGTCGGGCTGGACGCTGATTGCCCAGCTGGCGATCTGATCGGCTGTAACCGCGACGCCGAGCTCAGGGCCTTCCTGCGCGAATGCGGGACAGGCCAGCAGCGCAATGTAGATCCACATAATCCGACTAACTATAGACATTACTGACCTCGCCGGTTTCGGATACGGCCCAGCTCTGGATCGCGTTGTAATGGTAGCGATAGTTCGCACCGCGCTCGCCGAGTAAGACGGTACGGGTCGGCTGCACGGCACCTGTCTCGTCGATCGCCCGGCTTTGCAGTACGGCAGGCCCGCCATCCCAACGCCAGGGTAAGCGAAAACGCGTGAAAGCTCTCGGAAGTACCGGGTCAGTGAGCGCGGCTTCAGCCCAGGTCCGACCATCATCCGCCGACACCTCGACACGGCGAATTCTACCCAAGCCCGACCAGGCGATGCCAGACACCTGATAGAGGCCCGTTCCCTGCATTGCATTCGTACCGGATGGCGAGGTGATCAGTGACTTGACCTCCATAGGGAACGTAAACAACTTTGATCTACCATCGGGCATGAGATCCGAGTATTTCGAAGTTTCGTCTTTCGTCATGGTCGGTCCAGATGTTACCTGGATGCGCCTGAGCCACTTGACGCTCATGTTGCCCTCCCAGCCTGGCAGGAATAAACGCATCGGGTATCCGTTAGCCGGCCGTAAGTGCTCGCCATTCTGATAGATAGCGACGATTGCGTCATCGCGTACTTTCGCCATGGGGATACTGCGACTCATCGCGGCCGCATCGCTGCCTTCGGCGAGGATCCAACTCCCTTCAGATTGCACGCCAGCCTCGTCGAGTAGGACGGCGAGTGGCACACCTGTCCACTCGGAGCATGAGACGAGCCCATGGATGCTGGAAGCCGGCAACTGAGGTGGTTTGGGTGCATTATTCGCGCCGCTATTACCTGAACACTCGAGAAAATGAATATGCGAGACCAGCGGGTAACGCGTTAACGATTCGAGATCGAACGTCAACGGGCGGTCAACGAGGCCATGAATGAGCAGTTGATGCTCCAGCGGCGCGATATCAGGAATTCCATTGTGGTGGCGCTCAAAGTGCAGCGCCCCTGGCGTAATAATTCCTTCGAGATGTTCGAGCGGTGTCTTCGAAGAGCCCACTCCCACCGTACCCGGTAACGAGCCGAAGCTGCGCTGAATGTGCTCCTCATGGCGTGAGCGCGCTCCATAGCCACTCATGCCAGTACCCGGGATCTGCATCCACGCTGGGACCTCGAGCGGCGCAGCGGTCGCGACTTTTGCGGTTATGAATTGGAGTCCAGCAGCACCCATAGCAGCCACACTGCTTTTAAGAAATAGCCGTCGGTGCAGCAAGCCATTGCCGGCAATGGGTTCGAGTAGATCCGACTTCTTCAATGTAATAGGCCCCTGATTTTTTTACCCATATTAACGGCGCCGGGCCAATGTTCTAAATCTCGATTATGGGGGCCCAAGCTTAAGCTATTGACTGTCCGCCTTCAAACAAATGGAAGGGACTGTATGGCATCAGTGACTTTGGGAAAGATAAAGAGTTAAAATCTAAAAATGTACCTTATCGGCAAATTGCAGGTCTTCGCCGCTTCAATCCTGCTCGCATCAGTCATGGCATTCCCAGTAACTGCGAATGCAACTATCGTTCGAGTCGAAACCGTCCTTGGCACATTCGATATAAATCTCTATGACAACGCGACTCCGGCCACAGTTGCCAATTTCCTGAACTACGTTCAGAACGGCGATTACACGGACTCCATATTTCATCGTTTGGACAGTGGATTCATCGTGCAAAGCGGTGGATTTCGAACAAATCTCAACGCACAAATTTCCGCTATACCGGCAAACCCGCCCGTGATAAACGAGCCTGTATATTCGAATGTTCGTGGCACGATATCGATGGCTAAAATTTCCAATCAACCAAACAGTGCCACCAATGGATGGTTCATTAACCTGGCTAATAATGGGGCGAATCTTGACAACCAAAACAATGGATTTACCGTGTTTGGCGAAGTCATCGGAGATGGCATGGATGTCATCGATGCTTTGGCAGTGTTGCCTATGTTCGCATTCGCGTCACCATTGAACGAGTTACCACTGCGCAATTACACGGCAACGGATTTCACGAATGGTGTCACCACCGACAATACACATCTCATTACCATAATGGGCATTAGTGTCTCCGACTCGACAGTTGACAGTGCTGCAGGACTTAACCCGACGCCGACGACCGCTGGCGGCACTGGCGGCAGCACCGGTGGTGGCGGTGGTGGCGGTGGTGGCGGTGGTGGCGGTGGTGGTAGCTTCGGCCTGCTCACACTTCTAGGACTGCTGTCAGTAAGTATTAAACGGCGACGCAGAGAAGAGGTAGGGTTATAGCTAAATCGTGAGCCACGCCTCACAAATTTTTAGCCAAAACAGATTTTTGCTAGCCCTACATCAACTCCAGCTTGCGAGAGGCAATAAAAAAAGGCCGCACCAGAAGGTGCGGCCTTTTTACAGACTTGCTGTCTGTGAACTGATGTCTTTAGGGTTTTACTTTCTCGAACGTTGCAACCAAGAGCGAAACAACTGCTCCTGCCGCTGCGACGCCAGCAAGCGCTTCGACAATACCTGTGATGTAGCCACCAACAGCAGGAATAGCTCCTAAGCCACCGGCAACTATGCTCAACGCTACAGCGCTAATCAAAAGGCCCTGTCTGTCCTCTGAATAATATCCAGCGACACCACCAAGAACGGCAATAACAATACCGGCTTCTGGGATAGGTACCCCAACTCCAACTAAGACAGCTGCCAAAACAGCAAGTTGTGTGACGATTTTACCTACGTTCATTAATTTCCCCTTATACGCTTTATTTATAATTTATAAATCTTGCAATAGTACTACCGCAGTGACTTCGCGGTACGCATAGTCTATCAGTAATTATGCAAACAGGTATATTTCTTACTTATCAATTAATTATAAAATATAAACTCGAAATTACTTTAATTAAAATTAACCCATAATCGTTAATATTTTACCAATGTTGAGCCCCAGGTGAAGCCTCCTCCAAATGCTGCAAATAGCAATGTATCACCCCGTTTAATATTGCCTTCCTGTACCGCATGGTCAAGTGCCAAGGGTATGGATGCACTCGATGTATTGGCATGATCGTCGACGGTGGCAATGACTCGCTCCATCGGCATGTTCAATTTCTTTGCGGCAGCTTTGATGATGCGCATATTCGCCTGATGTGGAATGAACCAATCGATACCACTTAGACCGCCCTCAAGATCAGTGACCGCCTCTCTGGCAATCTTGTCAAAGGTGGCG
>JABIQN010000040.1 GCA_018699395.1 Gammaproteobacteria bacterium | reverse complement strand
GAGCGTCTGTCCAAGCATGAAAACGAATGTCAAAGCCATAAGACCAAATACCTTGAACGTGGCCCAGGTTTCAAATTCGTAGTTATGCGCGACATAAATATTCAAGAATCCGACGAATATGAAAAACACCACCCAAATGATGTTTAGATTTTGCCATTGATGAGGAGTTATTTTTTCGAAACTGATCTCATCAACCAACCCGAAGAATCGCTGTACCAGTGGTTTGTCACTAATAAATCGGCTACCAAGAAATACGGTTGCAACGGCCCAATAAAAGACCGTTGGCTTCCACATCAGTATCAGTGGATTCCTGAAATACAAGGTTAGTGCGCCGGCGATTAAGAGAAGCACCGTCGACCAGAAGTACATTTTGTCTAGAGTCTTAGTCCTAAGGTACTTAATTATTAGTCCAATGGGCATCGCTATCATAAGAACAGCGACAGCGGGATAAATGCCTTTCCAGAACAAAGTGCCCAGAAATAGCATCAATGGAAGGAATTCAAAAAGTAGGCTCATCGGCTCTCGTAGGTGGATGTTTGGTCGCGAATAATAGCGTATTAGAGGGGTATCCGCGAAGCTCTAGCTAACCTACAATTTGTGCGTGGCCAAACTTATCGAAATGCATCCCATAGATCCGCAGCCTCATCGCGTATCGATGGTCGCACGCATCATCAAAAGTAGCGGCCTTATCGCATACCCAACGGACTCCAGCTATGCATTCGGTTGCCATATCGGTGATAAGAAAGCGATCGATCGAATACGTCAAATTCGCCGCATGGATAAGAATCATAACTTCACTCTAGTGTGTGCTGATTTGTCCGAAATTAGTGTATATGCAAGAATTGATAACTGGGCATATCGCCTCATCAGGTCGCTTACGCCTGGACCATATACCTTCATATTATTGGCAACTCGTGAAGTGCCAAGAATGCTTCAGAATCCGAAACGCCGAACCATTGGCCTCCGAGTGCCGGATCACCCGCTCGTCCAAGCGATGCTGAATGTATTACAGGAACCGATCATAAGTTCGACCCTCACATTGCCCGGCGATGAAATACCATTGACCGACCCACTGGATATTGAAGCACGGATTGGTCATCAAATAGAGGCCATCATTGACTGCGGTTCCACGGGTCTCGAGCCGACCTCTGTACTGGACCTATCCAGTGGTCAAGTTAATGTTTTGCGCGTTGGACGCGGGGACGTAAGCCAGTTCACCTGATGGCAATGATATACGCTAGAATGCGCCGATATACGTCAGACTTAGTGGCGTAACTATCCGGAATTTAGATGAAACCAGAATTAACTGTCCTGACAGCTAAAGATGCACCAAAGCCCATCCTGAGTGAGACTCAGTCTCCCGCTCAGAGTGAGATGCCGTTTGCCGTCGTAGATGGCGAGCCGGTTACGACGTTACCTCAGGACCTATATATTCCGCCATATGCATTACAGGTGTTCTTGGAGGCATTTGAGGGTCCATTGGATCTACTTTTGTATTTGATCCGCCGGCAGAATATTGACGTTCTTGACATCCCGATCGCTGAAATCACCAGACAATACGTCCAGTACATTGACGTAATGAAGGAGCTGCAGCTCGAGCTCGCTGGTGAATACCTTTTAATGGCGGCCATGCTGGCGGAGGTTAAGTCTCGAATGCTGCTGCCACGACCAGAAAAAGAAGAGGATGATGAAGCGGATCCGCGTGCTGAGCTTGTGCGCCGATTGCAGGAATACGAGCGTTACAAGAAAGCAGCTGAAGATATCAGTGATTTGCCGCGAATGGAGCGAGACGTCTTCGTAGCTACTGCAGATGCACCGGAACGAAAAATTACGACGAAAATGCCAGACGTAACGATGAAGGAATTGCTACTGGCGTTCCATGATGTACTGCAAAGAGCGGAGATGTTTACAAATCTTCACATGCAACGCGAGCCTTTGTCGATTCACCAGCGCATGAGCGAAATCTTGACCCGACTGACGGCGAACGACTTTACTGGTTTCTCCAGCCTGTTTGACCCCGAAGAGGGTCGCATGGGAGTGGCCGTGACTTTTATTGCTATTTTGGAACTGCTCCGAGGATCTGTTATTGAAGTTGTTCAATCAGAGCAGTACGCACCACTGCACATTCGTGCGGCATCCTCGGTGCGGTTAGTGGACGATGATGAGCAGGGGGCGGACGAGGACCTAACCCCTCTTGAAGAAGAGTAATGGACGAAAACGAAATCAAGTATTTTCTAGAGGCAGCGCTATTGGCAGCAGGCCGTCCGCTTTCTATTGGTCAGCTCCAAAACTTATTCGACGGTAGAATGACGCCGGAGATATCAGAGATCAGAAAAGCGATCGCAATGCTCAACGAAGAGTATGAAAACCGCGGCATAGTGATTTCCGAGGTTGCATCCGGTTTCCGAATGCAGGTGAAATCAACGATGGCGCGCCGCTTGGAGAAATTGTGGGAAGAGCGACCACCGCGATACTCGCGAGCTTTGTTTGAGACACTTGCATTAATCGCTTACCGGCAACCCATTACGCGAGGTGAGATAGAGGAAATTCGTGGTGTATCGGTTAGTAGTAATATCACTCGCCAGTTACTGGAGCGTGATTGGGTGAGAATTGTGGGGCAGCGAGATGTTCCAGGTCGGCCCTCTATGTTTGGAACAACGAAGGGCTTTCTAGACTATTTCAGCTTGAAGCGGCTCGATGATTTACCACCACTTGCAGACCTTTCTGATTGGGAGAGCCTCAGGCTTCAGTTAAACCTTCCTGAGGTTGAGGGGCAAGGTGACATAGGAGGCCTTGCTGGAATCGATGAAGTCGCAATCGCATCCGATTCGGAGATTATTGAAGCTGCAATCGAGAACGATTCGGAGATCGCTGAGAACGCCGAGGGCGAAACTGATTTGCCAGCACCCGATCCGGAAGGAGTGGATGAGCAATTCATGGACACAGTCTCGGACGACGAGGAACTTGCTGCATCTGATTGGCCTCAACCAGTTGTCTGACCGAATTCAAAAAGTACTCGCTGCGGCTGGCCATGGCTCGCGGCGCAAGATCGAGGCATGGGTTCGGGAAGGACGTCTGTTGGTCGACGACAAGACTGCAATGATAGGTGATCATATAGAAGGAACCGAGAAAATAATGCTCGATGGCCAGTTACTTTCTATCAGTTCGAATTCACAGCCGCACCGTCATATTGTTTACCACAAGCCTGGTGATGAGATTACAAGTCGCGATGACCCTGAAGGTCGGAAACTGGTGTTTGATTCACTTCCACGACTAAAAGGGGCCCGCTGGGTTGCTGTAGGTCGCCTCGATTTTTCAACTACAGGCTTGCTAATCTTCACTACGGACGGCGCCTTAGCAAATGGATTGATGCATCCATCAGCTGAAATCGTACGCAAGTACGCTGTGCGGGTTCATGGCAATCCAAGGCACTCTCTGTTGGAGAAATTGCAGCTGGGTATTACCCTGGAGGATGGGCCAGCCAAGTTTGAGTCAATAGAGTCAGGAGGCGGTGAGGGGGCGAACCGTTGGTTTAACGTCACCCTCAAGGAGGGCCGCAATCGGGAGGTCCGGCGTCTCTGGGAAGCGGTTGGATTGGATGTTACTCGACTGATTCGGCTTGCATACGGCCCCATTCAGTTACCCCGCAGCTTAAGCAGGGGCAGGAACGAGGCACTTACAGCGTCACAGGTCCGTTCTTTATACGATGTCGCTGGGCTCGAGGCCCCTATGGAGGAACATCACTCATCGAAATCAACGAGGAAAAGTGTTTGGGGATTAAGAGGGAGTCGTTAGAAATCTGATATTTATAGATTTTAATTAATGTTTATTATTGCGCGTTAAAACTTTTACCTGTGATGCCATTACTGTCGGGCCCAAGCAAGTAAATATACGGCGCTAAAATGTCTTGCGCCGCTTTTAGTAGATCTCTGTCTTCCCCTGGAAATGCCTCCAAACGCATATTAGTGCGAGTGGCACCGGGATTTATGCAGTTCGACCGTAACTTTTCATGCGGATGCTCATCGGCGAGCACCTGTGACAGGCCTTCAATCGCAAACTTAGACACAGCATAAGCCCCCCAATGAGCTCGTCCGATACGTCCAACGCTACTGCTGGTGAAGATGACAGACGCATCATTGGATTGGTGCAGTATAGGTAGTAATACCTGAGTCAAAGCAAAACTGGCAGTAACGTTTACATGCATGACACGCTGCCAAACCACGGCATCAAACTGCTCGATTGAAAATCTATCGCCAATGATTGCAGCGTTATGGACCAGACCATCTAATTTGCCGAATTCATCGTTAATGCTATTGGCCAGCATTGTGTAGTTTTCCGCATTTGCCGAGGCCAGATCAAGCACAACGATAGACGGACGCAAGGTGCCATCCATAGCGTCTATCTGATCATAGACCTTTTCCAGTTTCGCGCTATTGCGTCCGTGCAATACAACTTGCGCACCAAGTCGTGCCGCTTCAAAAGCCAACGCTCGCCCAATACCATCACTGGCGCCGGTGATCATGATGGTTCGGTCTTTTAGTAGGGCGTTAGGATAAGTGTAGGTTCGTGGATCAATGCTCAAGAATCATTTCCTTCGATCATAGTGCGTGGTACCGCTTCAATGGAGTCGAGCTTTTCCACTTCTTTTTTCGGGTGTACGCCCAGTTCGACGAATTTACGCGCCCCAGGCAGAACACTTCTTTCCAGCGAACCGACCGCTTTGTTATAGTTCTCAACGCTGCTGGCAAGTTGTCGACCCACTTTATTCATATGCGATACATAGGTCGCTAAACGAGCGTACAGATCTTCTGCCAAGATCCGTATTTCCTTCGCGTTGTCCGCAAGTGCCAATTGGCGCCAACCATACGCAACAGCCTTTAGTAATGCGACGAAACTGGTTGGTGTCGCAAGGATGATCTGTTGCGAGAGCGCGTATTCGATCAAATCGGGTTCTTCATTCAGCGCTGCACTTAGAAATTGATCTCCGGGTATGAATAGAATCACGAATTCAGGGCTTTCGTCGAACTGATTCCAGTACGCTTTCGAGGCGAGCATGCGAATATGCGCTCGCACGTTCTTGGCATGCCGCTTCAAATTGAGCTGCCGTTGAACGTCATCTTTGGCCTCTATGGAGGACAAGTAAGCGTCAAGAGGCGTTTTTACATCGACGACCAGCTCACGGTGATCTGGCATTCGTACGACCATATCCGGGCGAATAATCTGCCCGTCCGTTTCGGTGTGTACCTGCTCGGAGAAATCGCAATGCTCAACCATGCCAGCAATCTCAACAAGACGGCGCAGAGTAATCTCACCCCAGCGGCCCCGAACTTCTGGACGACGCAGGGCATTGACGAGATTTTGCGTTTCCTGTCGGAGCAATTTCTGGTTGAGCTGCATCTCCTCAAGCTGGCTCTTAATCCCGCCATAGGCCTCACTGCGTGATTTCTCGAGATTGGCAATTTGTTTTTGGGAAGATTCCAACGCATCGCGAATGGGCTTAACCATCGACTCGACTGCTTTCTCCCGCTCACTAAGTTCACGCTTGGCTTTTTCTTGCTGCGTATTGAGATTTTGCTCTGCGAGTTTTAGGAAGGTATCGCTGTTCGCTTGCAGCGATCGATTGGAAAGTTCGGCAAAAGCCTCAGTTAATTTTGCATTTGCAAGCTCAAAAGCCGCCTCTCTTTCGTCCAGCATGTGTTGCTGACGCGCCCTTCCGATGATCCACATCACAAAAATGCCTAATAGCATTCCGATGACAGCCGAGGGAATACCGATCGTTAGGTGCAGTGGGTTAATGCTGAAAGAATCCATCAGGCCTCAATATTAATGGCATTTAGGATGATTTGCGCGAGTTCGTCGGTGGTCGCTGCGATAACGTCAGCATCCCATTCACGTGGATCATCTTCCTCAGTGATATAACCATATGTAGCCGCAATAGTAGCCGTCCCGGCTCGCCGTCCCGCTTCAATGTCGCGCTCCGCATCGCCAACGTATATCGATGCTTGCGGGTCGATACCGATCACATCACAACCAAGCAGCACGGGGCCAGGCTCAGGCTTTCGGACCGACAAGGTATCGCCACTAATAATGCATGACGCACGCTCCACGAGGCCTAGTTCGGTAAGCAGAGGTAATGTAAGTTGCCCTGGCTTGTTGGTGACGATTCCCCAAGGGCAATCGCATGCATCTAATTGATTAAGTAATTCACCCAAGCCGCTGAAGAGCCGCGACTCCACGCAAATCATTTCGGCATAGCGCTCCAGATATTTCTGATGAAGCTCGTCACCGTATTCGATCTCGAGTTTTGGAAAGCCGAGCGTCAGTAGGCCGATAGCACCATGCGATACAAATGTGCGCGCCAGCCCATAAGCTGCCGGCTCGATGTCGTGTTCCTGTTGCAAGCTTTGCAGCACTGCAACCATGTCTGGTGCTGTGTCTACCAATGTACCGTCGAGATCAAACAAGACAGCATTGTATTCGACACCGTTGAGTTCACTCACGTTGAAAATACATCAGATAATTTACATCCAGACTCTCACCCAGAGAATATTCTTTTGTTATCGGATTGTAGTGCATACCAATGCTATCTCTTAATGAAAGCCCCACGCTTCTTGCCCAGGAGTCGAGCTCCGACGGCCGAATAAATTTTTCGTATTCGTGCGTGCCAGCGGGTAATAACTTGAGAACATATTCGGCGCCAACAATAGCAAACGCAAATGACTTTGGATTACGATTGATGGTCGAGAAAAATACATGACCACCAGGTTTCACCAGCTTTGCGCACGATTTGATGACCAGCGCCGGGTCGGGGACATGCTCAAGCATCTCGAGACAAGTGACGATGTCGAATGATTCAGCTTCCTGTTCTGCCAATTCTTCAGCGGTAGTCTTTCGATAGTCGACTTTTGCGAGGGACTCATGCTGATGTAAGCGAGCCACGGCGAGAGGGCCCTCTGCCATATCGATACCAATGACGTTGGCGCCCGATGTCGCCATCGACTCTGCGAGAATACCACCACCACAACCAATATCGACCACACGCGCTTGTGCTAATTGAGTGTGTTGACGAATCCAGTCCAAACGCAATGGGTTAATATCATGCAGGGCGCGAAATTGACCGTCAGGATCCCACCATCGAGAGGCAAGAGCATCGAATTTTGCTACTTCGGCAGGATCAACGTTTTCTCCAGCAGTTTTCATTTGGGTTCGTACCTTATTTTCTAGCTCAATGAAATAGCAAGGCGATCATGCCGATTGCTATTGCATTCCATCAGAGCATCCATATCAATGCGCGATAGCTGGCCACCATTCATCTGACGCTTGCCAGCGATCCAAGTGTCTGCGGCTTACTCTAACTGTGCCGTATAAACGAATTGAGAGATTGGATCATACATTGGCTTGCGCCAGTGGCAACAGGTCCATTATACGACCACGAGTAATGAGAGCGACTCCGCTAGAGCTGTATTTACTCGCTCAACGGGAGCAAACCAACGAGATGCTATCAAGATATCGCAATACTGCATAATCGAAGGGGGATATGCGTGTTATGTGAGGCAGTTCCAGTGGTGGTTTAAATGCGCCTGAAAGGCGCTAAAACACTGCTGTTATAGGGCTTCCTGTGGTATCATTCTAAGCTTAATCTGTCAGTCGATTTATGGCCGAAACCAGCACGATGCGTACACGACATAATCCGCTTGAAATCCAGCAAAAGTTGACCACCTGAACCCGACCTCCCGGCTTGAATGGCGCCGGAGTTTTAAGCACGAAAAGTAGGAATATATGGCTGAATTTGCACATGAATTGCTGTCAGTAAGTCTCGAAGACGAGATGCAGCAGTCTTATATGGATTACGCGATGAGCGTTATCGTGGGTCGAGCGTTACCAGATGTGAGGGATGGGCTGAAGCCAGTCCACCGTCGAGTTTTGCATGCGATGCGAGAATTGGGTAACGACTTCAATAAACCCTATAAGAAATCGGCTCGTGTCGTCGGTGATGTAATCGGTAAG
>JABIQN010000039.1 GCA_018699395.1 Gammaproteobacteria bacterium | reverse complement strand
TAAACCGGGTGCTACTGGTGAAGATGGCGAGCGATCGTTGGCCGCAGCTTTGGCCTGCCTTGAGTCGGCACGGACAGGAAGCCGGATCGAGATCTAGATATTTCAGCACATGACTGCAGGTTATGACGTGAATCAAAAACCAGACTTCTTAAGTAGTAGCTTTCTCGAAAAACATATCCGCAATACCCTCGCCTTCTATGAACCCCAGGTCTACGATAAAAACGGTGGTTTTTTTCAGCATTTCCGCGACGACGGAACAGTCTACGATGCATCTACACGCCACCTCGTGAGTAGCACTCGCTTCGTTTTCAATTATGCGATGGCTGCACGCCATTTTGACCGTCCCGAATATAAAGACTGGGTCCGTCATGGACTAAATTACCTAGAGCAATGGCACTACCAACACACAACGGGTGGCTACGTCTGGTTAAGAGATAAGGATACGATCCTTGATGCAACTAATCATTGTTACGGTCTTGCATTTGTCATCATTGCGGGTTCAACCGCAGTCCTAGCTGGTGTCGAAGAAGGACGCAGGACTTTAGAAAAAGCATGGGATGCAATGGAGGCACATTTTTGGGATAGCGAATTCGAGCTTTACGCAGACGAGGCCAATGCAGATTTCAGCATTATTGACTCTTATCGCGGTCAGAATGCCAACATGCATTCTTGTGAGGCGATGTTATGGGCCTTTGAGGCAACGCAGGAATCGCGTTATCTGGAACGCGCAGCAAAGCTGGCAGATAATATTACGCGTAGACAAGCCGCAAAGACGGATGGACTGATCTGGGAACATTATAAGAGCGACTGGGAGATCGACTGGGAATATAATAAAAATGATCCTAAACACTTATTCCGTCCCTGGGGATTTCAACCTGGCCATCAAACTGAGTGGGCCAAATTACTGCTGATCCTACATCGCCATCAGCCAGCTGCCTGGCATCTTGAACGAGCGCGAGAACTGTTCGATACCGCCCTGAATAAAGCCTGGGATAATAAATATGGTGGTATTTGTTATGGCTTCACCCCTGAGGGTAAAGTCTGTGATGATGACAAATACTTCTGGGTGCAGGCCGAAAGTTTTGCTGCAGCTGCACTATTAGCAAGAGCTACGGGTGAGCAGGTTTACCATGATTGGTACCGACGAATCTGGGAATACAACTGGAAACATATGATCGATCATCAGTATGGGGCCTGGTATCGAATACTGACGCGCAATAACCAGAAATACGACGATAAAAAATCTCCAGCCGGGAAAACTGATTATCACACTATGGGAGCCTGTTACGAGGTACTGCGTTCACAGGAATAAATCTGAACTAGACCATACCTACTGATTTTGAAAAAGGCGCAGAGCATAAAGTAAGAAGAATCTCGGCAGGGTAAAACTACGTCTCTCGCGGCTAAATTACTGAGAAGAATTTTTCAGTTAACGCTAACGCCGTTTACCCCAGTATTTTATGAGCCAGAAACCGAATAGCATCCCACCGAGATGTGCGAAGTTTGCTACGCCGTTATTGACACCACTAAAGCCAAGAGATAGCTCGAATAGACCGAGCATGATGACGAAGTATTTTGCCTTCATCGGGATTGGTGGAAACATCAACATAATGCGACGATTGGGGAATGCCATACCGTACGCTAGTAATATGCCAAATACACCACCTGACGCACCAACCGTAGGTGCACCACCACCCTGCAGAACGCCAACCAACAGTTGAATGACTCCAGCACCAACAACGCAGGTTATGTAGTAAATAAAGAATCGGCGCGCGCCCATGATCCCCTCAATATCGCGGCCGAACATCCAGAGCATCAACATGTTGAAAATGATGTGCATCAACGAACTGGTGCTATGTACAAATCCATACGTCACCAATTGCCATGGTATGAACGAAGGCGTGATGTAACCCGGCGGACTGACGAGCGGCTGTAAAGCTAGAAACTTGAAAGTAAATTGGGGAGCGAATTGCTGCAATCCGAAGACCAGAGCATTAATGATCAAGATAATAAAAATAGTATCGGGAATTGCGCTGTTGCCGGTTGGTCGCCGACTGTAGATATGCTGAGTCATTGTCTAGTTTTCAGTATCTTCTTATTGGTAGGTGGAACATCCATCGATGCTTCATTTGGTAAGCACCATTGATTGTATAGGCTGCAACCATCGACGCAAGATCAACACTCTTATCCGCATTCAATATTAACTGCCCGCGTCCAAAATGGACATCGTCTGGAGACAGCCTTTCAAGCTTTCATGATAGCGCTGATGATTGCAGCACTCGAGAACCAGAAGCTGATGGCCAAAGAAGAGTCGGAGCCTGTCATTCGTTCGTTTATGATGAAAATGTACGACGACTCGAAACGATAGTCTGGCTTTTAGAATCGACTCTGTATGTAAAGGCCCATCTTATCGATCGCCCGGCGTGCCTCCGGCATTTTACCAATAAACATTTGAAACACATGCCACATCTCTGGCCATACCTCGAGTTCAACATTAATTCCTGCTGCAACATACGCATCAGCGATGCGCTCTGAATCGCTCAGCAGAATTTCATGATCACCGACCTGAATAAACATTGGCGGCAAGCCTTCGACATTGGCGAGTACCGGTGAAACCATTGGGAAGCTACACTGATGCGGCTCGCAGTAGTTATCAGCAATTATTACTAGGTCTTCTGCGCGAAACCACGGGTCTTGGTCCCGACGCGTACGCATCGAATCACCGCTTCCAGTGACATCAAGAAACGGCGACAAGAGCACCGCTGCCGCTGGCATGGGTTCGTTAGCATCGCGAAGCGCCAGCATGGTCGCCACCGCCAAACCACCGCCAGCCGAATCGCCAGCAAAAATAATATCCTCTGCCCTCATTCCCATATCGAGCAACGAGCGATAAACCGCAACGACATCATCTATCGCCGCCGGATATTTATGCTCCGGCGACAAACGATACTCCGGTAGTAACGTTCGAATCCGCCCTGCTCTAGCGATATGGCTGACCATCTGCCGGTACATATCGCAACCACCAACGATATAACCGCCTCCGTGCAGATAGAGCAGCAACTTGTCGTCCATGCAGTCTTTAGGCGTCAGCCACTCGGCGTGCAGACCGCTTATTTCATCGGTCTCAATACGCACCCCAAACGCCGGAATTAACAGTGCGCCAATCCGCTCCCATAGTCGTCGGAACTTATTGATGTCTCGAGAAGCAACGTCGACACGTCGCATATAAGAGCTCGACAATAAACGTGCAATTTTGGCGCGAGTGCTGCTCATGAAAATCTATTATAGCTACTATTAATTAGGAACTGAGAGTACACGACTCATGAAAGCGCTGCGCACGCCAAATGCCCGTTTTGGGAATCTATCGGAATACGAACCCCCCCCCGAAATGCATGGAAATTAACGGCCAACAAATAAATTACATGGATACAGGTGCGGCATAAGGATTGAACTGGCCGACGTTATCATTCGCTTTATTCGGGAGAGCTAGCGCTCGAGATATTGCAGCTTATCCTTCACTTCGCGCCATTCGTCAGCATCTTCGGGTGGATCCTTCATCTCCGTGATGACAGGCCAACCCTGGGAAAGCTCTTCGTTGATTTTGAGATACTGTTCCTGACCCGCTGGCAACTCATCTTCGGAATAAATAGCCTCTACTGGACACTCAGGTTCGCACAAAGTGCAGTCGATGCACTCGTCAGGATCGATCACAAGAAAATTCGGGCCTTCATGAAAGCAATCCACGGGGCAAACTTCGACGCAATCGGTCAATTTACACTTGATACAGGCTTCTGTGACAACGAATGTCATTTTGCTAACTCAGTTTTCAGAGCGCGTACGCTAAGCGAAGTTAGCTCTTTGATCAACATGAATATTTCTGGCTCATGCTCACCTTCTCTGGCAAACACGATGGTAGACGAAGGCCTTATCAGCGTCGACTCACTCAATCGATGCACTTGGGAAATCTCTAGTCTCCACGTATCCCTTCAGCCGCTCCAATGCATCGCGAATCACCCAATCAACGGGTCCTGCGATCGTGTCAAGTCCACCCGGCATGTAGCCGCCCACAGCGTAGGTAAATTTCACTTTAGTACCACCTTCAACATCTTCGAGCTCCCAAGTCATATTGCCATTGACACCCATAAGACCCAGTGGGCCAAGACCGCCAGTCAATCGAATCACCACGCCAGGATTCACCATCGTCACTATCAGGTGAGCGACCCCTGCCCCGGCACCAAAGTCTTCGCAAAAACAGCCTTGCGGTAGCGCGATGATACTAAGGCGACTGGCATCACCTGAAATCGTATGACTGGAACTCCACCAGCCCCCAATTTCATGAAGCATTTTCCGCCATACGGTGTCACGATCAGCTTCGACAGTCACTTCATGAGCCGTCACAAAGCCACCGGCTGCGGAACTTGTAACCTCAGCAGAGGCGGTCGCGATGAGCATGAGAAATAGAAAAAAACAACGTGGCAATATATTCATTAGTGCTCCAATCGATCCACGCTAGCTTAGCGTAAATTTTAAATCCAGAAGTGCAACCCTTATATAAAAATGCCTGTAATGTTGGCAACAAGATGAACGAAGATCTTCGAGTTGTATTTGAGAGCCGCAATCGGCAAAGCTGTGCTGATCGTGCATTGGTCCTTATGTCGCTGGAAATCCCCTACCAGGTGATTAACGACGGTGGCTCTTGTGCCCTGGTCGTACCAGCGGCCTTCTCGTCCAGAGCATTCAGCGAACTCCAACTCTACGACGAAGAAAATCCCCCTGTTATCCCCAAGTCCATGCCAAAGATCGATTATCAGAATACGGTGCCAGGTCTCGTCACCTATGTACTCATAGTTTGTATCGTCGCAGGTATGGCGGACTACTCATTTTTTCAAAGCAACTGGTTCGTCGCGGGGCGCGTCGATGGTGAACTCATCCGTAATGGCCAGTTATGGCGCCTTTTTACAGCGTTGACTCTGCACTCGAGCATTAAGCACCTGTTGAGCAATTTGGTTTTTGGCATTTTCTTCGGCTTATTTGCTGGGCGCTTACTCGGCTCTGGGATCGCCTGGTTAGCGATCGTATTGGCAGCGGCCTTAGGCAATGGACTCAATACGCTTATGCTCGAGGCCAGTCATCGCTCGATCGGTGCATCGACCGCTGTTTTCGCGGCGCTAGGAATCATCGCCGGCTACGTCTGGTCGGGCAAACTCATGTCTCAGGAGCGCTGGTCAACTCGTTATGGTCCCATAGTCGGCGGTCTGGCATTGCTCATGTATACTGGAACCGGTGGCGAAAATACCGATATCGGTGCGCATTTCTTCGGATTCATCTGCGGTTTTTCTGCTGGTATGATCTTGATTCGACTCGGTACTCTCCCCCGAGATGCGCGCACACAGCTAATTGCTGGTGCAACAGCCTTCGGGCTGATTTTTTTCAGCTGGATCATTGCGCTAGCACTCTGACATCTGCCCTTTATCATGTAGACTTTTATTCAGACGAGGGAATATTTCTGATGAACAAGGACGCAGTAAACGAATTGACAGCATTTGACTGGTCAACACTACCAATGCTTTTGAAGGATAAAGGTATTGATTTGGGAGTGGATTTTGGAATAAAGCTTGCCACCGCACTGGCGATATTCCTGATCGGTAAATTCATTATCCGATTGATTGTTGGCACGATTAGCAAGGTCATGACGAATCAGGCTGTCGACAAGACCCTTAAAACGTTTATTTGTAAC
>JABIQN010000038.1 GCA_018699395.1 Gammaproteobacteria bacterium | reverse complement strand
CGAAAGTTTCCTCGCGGTTCCAGGTGTCTTCGGTTTGATCGCCGACGGCTTGGTAATCGCCATTCTCATCGTAAAAACCGGCGCCACCGCCATGCAGAAAGACCCACAGTGGCGCTTCGGTGGTTTCGTCGCCGTTCGCTGGGTTTACGACCATGAACGTGTAGTTGCCGCTGAGTCCGCAGCTGTAGGCATTATTGCGATAGAAGTCGAAGTTAAAGTTGATGCCAGTGAAAGCCTGGGATTTTTCGTCGGCGAGGTTAATACCTTTGGTAGTGCGTTTAACGACGAACTCTGGTTCAAGATATACATAGGCATCCGGGTCAGCGAGAACTTCTAATTGAGCTTCTGTACCTGCCCAGTTAGTGGTGTTGAAGCGGCAGGGTGCAGTACTGCCTGCACAAATATAACCATTTCCATACTTCCATCCGGCAAAATGCCAGCCATCGGCAGGCTCAGCAATAAACGTTTCATCGAAATAAAGGTCCATGACATCGACCGTACACTCACGGCCGGCAGCACATTCGACGGCTGTGGAGACGCTAGATACACGCCCTTCGGCGGGGGATTCAATGTCTATCTTGCACGAAGCAAGAATGATGATCGCGATGAAAAATAGCAGTCGATTAATGGTGATAGCTGCGCACCTCTTTTAAAGACAATAACAATAACAATAATAATGACAATGACAATGACGATGGCAAAAGTGTAAGAAAATTTCAAAGGTTTTTGTGAGATTAAGTGTACAAAATAGCGCCGATAAACCTTATGTCAAAAGTGGGTACTGTGAGGTTAACGTGTCAACATTGCTAAAATCGGCTCAAAACATGCAAGCGGCACCGTTTTTCTCCTGACATTATCAACTCACGGTCTTGCTCTGCTTCGATTCAATCTGAGGCGTCGATCAAGATGATGAGGTGGTTGATTTATTTCAACAGGTCAAACGCGATGGAGCTGCAGCAAACTCGTTTTAAAAATCGGTGCAGTACTCTGCAGTGTGCCTAGCCAAGAGGCGAGGTATGCCAATAGGCTCACCCGTTTCAAGACAGTATCCATTGTCACCAAGGCGAATTCGTTCTAGAGAATGGGTAATTTTGGAGAACAACTTCTGTTCTCGATCCAAAATCCGCAAGACAATGGTATTTTGTTCTTCCCACGACGCTCTGTCGCTTTCGTCATCGAATTCTGGTGGACTTGCCATTTGGTCGCGCGCTTCTTGAATGCGCGCTTTTGTAGTCGTGTGCAGTTGCAATAGACGCTTTTTAAAAAACGCCAGTTGGGCAGCATTCATATATTCCGACGCCGGCGCCTTAAGAATTTGCTATTCACGGAGTAATGGTGTTTTTGCCGTAGTTTTTTGCACTATGCAGAAACGTATAGAATTTTTCGGGATGAAAGGGCCGGCGCGCGACGTAGCTGAAACTGCCAATGCCATACTCTTCTGTTTCAGGCACGTGTTCTCCGCGCATCTCTTTCAGCCATCCAGGCGCTTGTTGGGCTCGCTCGAAATTAAACAGACGCGTGTTGAGGACGTCGTCAGCGTTGACCTTGCCGTTGGCAATGGGAATGATCCGAGCTTGTGTGCTGAGTGTCTTGAGTATCGCAACCAGTCGATCCAGTTCGGACTGCTCTACCAAGTCGGTCTTGCTAATCAGCAGTACGTCAGCAAACTCCACCTGGTCAACCAGTAAGTCGGCAACGCTACGCTCATCCTCATCCCCGAGGGACTCTCCGGTTTCGTGAAGGTACTTGGCCTCTTCGTGCAGCAGATGCAGCCATTGCTCATTTCTACAAGCTTCTCTTGTTGATGGTTTAGCGAGACTTCGTGTTGCACCATGGCTGCATCAATATTGATTTCACTCATGTCGTTGACAATGACAGCGACTTTTTTGCCCTCACGGTTGTTGAGAATATGACTCAGCACCGTTGTTTTTCTTGCGCCAAGAAAACCGGATAAAACCGTCACGGGTAAATTATTCATGTGTTTACAGACTCCGGGTTCGATGGCATAAATGCGAAAATCTTCAATATGATACAAAACATCATTTTAGAGGTAAGCGGACTGGGCGCTAATGCTGTGCTGTAGATGCATAAGATCGGCACGGCCTGTTTAGCTGACTTGTGATGACTGTCTGCTTGCGCTAGCGTAGAGGTTCACTTCAAAAATCTGACTGCCATGAACGCATTACGCCATTGGATGACACGAAACCGAATCAAGCCCATCGTGGCGATAAAAGCCATTAGCAGGCTGTTACAGGATCCGGATGATACCGGGCAGGTGTTCAAAATTATTGAGGCGCTGAAAGGCGATGGCATAACAGCGCCACTGAAGCGTCTTAAAGCCGACCCCGTTGGCGCCGCCATGCTTGAACAGCGTATTAATATCGTGACCCGTCTTAACGACCGTGATGCTCTACTGGCAATGCCTGAGGGCAGCATCGGGCGAGCTTATTACGACTTCGTGCACTTTCAAGGCTTATCAGCTGACGGCCTGATCGCAGCGCGTGAAGAAGCTCCAGATTACGACGGCTTGTCGGAAGAGGAACAGTGGTTCGCCAACCGGCTGCGTGACATTCACGATCTGCAACATGTACTCACAGGCTATGGCAGAGATCCGCTTGGCGAGCTGAGTCTGCTCTCTTTCATGACGACACAGGTTGAGAACCGCGGCATCAATTTTATTATCTTCATTGGTGGTCGCAAGTTTAAGGGTGACTATCCCCAGCTGGATATCAAAGGATTCATCGCCGAAGGCCGAACGATCGGTAAAAAGGCAGCGTGGATGCCCGCCATTCGCTGGGAAGACAGGCTTCATGAGCCGCTGCAATCTGTGCGCAATGAGTTGGGCTTTCAGGCGCCGATAAACTACCAGGCGGTTGACTATATCGTGCAAGATCTCCCTTCGGCAGCCTGAGTCGGATCTGCGTACCTCTTGGTCCGGCTGTGCAGTTGCTATGATTTGAGCCATCGAGATACCGAAGATACCCTAGCCAAGCGAGGGACCGCTGCCAAACTTCAACCGATTGATTTTATTTGCGATTGACGAATTCGCCGTAGCAGCGACATTAGCGTCCCTTGAAGAGCGGCGTGCGTTTTTCAATACGCGCCATTAGTCCCTCGGCAAAATCTTCGCTCTTCATCAGTTCGTTAAGTACCTCGTTCTCAAGGTCCAGGGCTATGGTCACCTCTGCCAAGCGTTGTTGATGTACGATGCGCTTCATCGCACGAATCGACGCACCTGCGCCGCGCGGAGGAATCAGCTGCAGCGCTTTCTCTCTCGTGAATGACAGTAACTCATCGTGGGGTACCACGGCATTGGCAATACCAAGGTCGAGCAGCTCCTGCGGTTCGATCTTCTCCGGGTAAAACAACAACTCTTTGGCTTTTTGCATACCCAAGAAGAGCGGCAACATATAGGTCGACGCCAATTCGGCGGAAATACCCAGGCTCGCGAAAGGCAGCCGTGCCCAGGCGTACTCTGACAGGTAAATTTGATCTGCAACGGCCAGCGGCAGGGTGAAGCCGCCCCCGATGGCTAAACCATTTATAGCCGCCAGTACCGGTTTGTCGCAAGCGAAGAACTCCAGGACGGTGCGCTTCATGGCAATATCGGTCATGTCGATCTGGGTCAGGATCTCTTCCGGGAGCTCATCATAAATTCCGGGAACGAAATATCCACCACTACTGAAAGCCTGCCTTGTAGGCTCGCTCTGTAAGTCTGGAGCGCCCGTTAGAATCATCGCCAGCGCGTTGTCGTCTTCGCGGAAGTGCTTGGCCGCCCAGTACAGTTCCAGTGCTGTCAAACCGCTTAACGCATTTTTACGTTCGGGGGTGGTCAAGCTGACTGTGACAATACCGTCACTGTCGAGCTGGTAGCTAATATCTGAAAAGTCCGTTGTCTGCATGTTTAGCCCCTGGCGTCAGTTGGGAGTCATTGTTTCACGAATAATCGTAACAATTTTAGCGTGAAAGATACCGGCGGTATCGACAAATAAATTGGTCGATCTTGGTAGATTTAGCGAATGAACGGTTAAAAATTGTTATCGATTCCCTAGACACCCCACTGGGTTTAAAGAAGCCAATCGTCTCTGCTGTATCAAATTCAGCGAGATCTATACGATAATACTCAAACCAAACAACCGAGGCTTTGGCGATACTTTCTGAATCGATGAAGTCTTTTTGACGCTAATGGGCGAGACGCAGATCTAGCCCAATTTAGCCGAAGAGGGTTTTTATTCGGGTGCTGGTTTCAGGAAGGCGCCACCCAATTGCCATGAAATCCCGGAGGAATGCGGTGCGGCAAGTGTATAAT
>JABIQN010000037.1 GCA_018699395.1 Gammaproteobacteria bacterium | reverse complement strand
GAGGCAACTGCCGAGGTCACAGTACTCGTGACGGTCGGACCAGCGGTCACGGTTGCGGACGCCATAACGGTTGTGTCGCTAGACGGCGCGGCTGTCCCAGCGTCGCAAACTCAAATTGCCGCGTTTATTGCCGCGGCCAGCGCAACGGATTTCGCGGGCGTTACGTTAGCTGTGACTAATGACGCACCAGACACGTTCGCTATTGGTGAAACTCTGGTGACTTTTAGCGCCGTTGATGCCGACGATCGACAGGGCCAGAACAGCTCAACGGTTACGGTTGTCGCAGCATCGGCTGAAAACGACACCGATAATGATGGTATGGACGATTTGTTCGAGGTTGATAATGGGCTTGATCCCAATGCAGACGATGCTGAGGCTGATGCCGATGGCGATGGCCGAAGCAATCTAGACGAATATTTAGAAGGTAAAGATCCTAATGTAGATGACGTGAAGCCGGTTGTTACTGCACCTGCTGATGTGGCAGCTGGTGCAACTGGTGCGCTCACCAAGGTTGAGCTAGGCGAAGCTACAGCCAGCGACGCTTTAGATGGCGATCTCACGCCAGTTGCCGATGACCCTGGTCCTTACGCACCGGGCAGTTACACGATCAGCTGGTCTGCGACAGATGCGGCTGGAAATACAGGTTCGGCAACGCAATTTGTCTTGATCTCGCCGCAGGTATCGATTACGCCACAAGGACGATCGGCTGAAGGAGCGGACTTTATCGTTAAGGCGACCTTGAATGGACCGGCCCCAGCTTACCCGGTTGAAATTCCAATAACGTTGGGTGGTACGGCAGAGGTAGACAGCGATTACACGGTCTCGGCCACTTCTATTGAGATTGAGTCAGGCCGGTTTGGATTGATGACCATTTCTGTTCTGTCGGATGACGTTGAAGAGGGTACTGAAAGCATTGAGATAACTTTGGGCGCACCAGCTGCCAACGCAGTATTGAGCTCAGCTGTAACCAGTGTGATCAGCATCATCGAAACTGAGGAGCCACCGGCTCTGAAATTGTCGGTAACTCAGGGCGCGCAAAATGGACGGAAGGTGGCGGCTGGAGGCGGTGCGGTTATAGTATCGCTCAGCATTGCTGATCCAAACGGTACTCATACTGTTGATTGGAGCGCATCAGACAGCAATTTGGTTGCGACTTCCGACGCCGGCGCACTTACCTTTGAGTTTGATCCGGCGACTTTAGCAGAAGGCGGTTATGAAGTTTCGGCAGTTGTCACTGATAGCGGTATTGCGGATCAGACCTTCAATATTGGAACCCTCGTCCGAGTGTCTGCCGAGGCTGTGGAAGCAGATACAGACGGCGATGGAATACCAGATAGCAAAGATACCTCTGAAGAATCCAACGTTATTGCGGTCGATGCAGATGCCGGTACCGCTTCGGTGACGGCTGACGAAGGCGTCAAGCTCGTCATTGGTGATGCAGCTCAGGCGTCTGGCACATCCGGTATCGCGGTCTCCGAAGAGACCATCGCGGCGAGCGGAGCCGATGGTGGTGAGGCCCCAACAAATGGTGATGACGATGACTTTAACTACCCAGCCGGGGTATATGACTTCCAGGTCCAAGATCTACCCGTACCGGGACAGTCTGTTCGATTGTCAATTCCGGTGGCATCAGGCATCCCTGCTGATGCGGTTATGCGGAAGTACACGGAAGCTGAAGGTTGGTTCGATTTCGTCATTGATGAAAACAACGGCGTTGCTTCGGCAGCTGGTGAAGGTGGTGCTTGCCCATCCGTTGGATCCGAGCTCTATGTTGACGGCCTAGCCGAAGGCGACACTTGTTTACAGCTCACCGTACAAGACGGTGGCCCGAACGATGCAGATGGCTCCGTGAATGGCGAATACGATGATCCAAGCGGAATTGCTGAAGCAGCTCCGGTTCAAGTTGTTCCGATTCCCGACTCGTCCAGTCAGCGCAAAGTTGGTGGTGGCGGTTGTAGCGTATCAGAAGGCGGACCAGGAGATTTCGGACTGGTGTTCTTAGCGATAATCGGCGCGCTCGGTTTGTTCCGAAAGCGCTTGCTCGCGAGCCTTTTGAATCGCTGATTGGATGACGCGTTCGCGTACTTCACACGAGTTGATTTGGGGCGCCTTGATAGGCGCCCTTTTTCTTTGGGGTAGCCTATCTTGGCATTTTGGTGTCTCGCCAAGTGTCTCCTGGATTCTCCCTCAGTGGCCAATGTTTTTTGCGCTGTGCGTGGCCAGCCCCGTTTTAGAGGAATACGTGTTTAGGGGGGTTCTTTACGAAGCCGTTGATGCGCGCTGGCCTGCTGTTGGGCCGTCGGGCGCACCCTTATCAATCAGCCCTGCAAATGCCATAACAACTTTCTTGTTTGTAACAACTCACATGGTTGCGCGAGAACCTATGGTAGGCGCTTTAGTGCTTCTACCGTCGATCTATTTAGGGTTGTTACGGCAGCGTTATGGGGGG
>JABIQN010000036.1 GCA_018699395.1 Gammaproteobacteria bacterium | reverse complement strand
GCATTCGATGTTGCGGTTCGTGACACCTTGGGGGCTGGCGATGTCTGGCATGGCGCATTCGCGTTGGCGTTGGCGGAAGAAAAACCAATAAGCGATGCGGTGACATTTGCGTCAGCCGCTGCTGCCTTGAAGGTTCAGAATGGTGGGGGTCGTGCCGGTTGTGCGAACCGTGAAGACGTTGAAGACTTCTTGCAACAACATGGGATGGAGAAAAAATCGTGACACTTAAGTTTGGCGTGATCGCATTAGCGCGGACAACGTTTGATATGGAATTCGCCGAAGAAACGAAAAACAAGGCGTTCGCGGCGCTTGATGCAGCGAGTATCGCGACCGTCGGACCGCGCACGCTTTCCTGCGATACCGAGCAGGCCAAAACAGCGCTGGCCGAAATCAATGCCCAGGGCGATATCGATCTGCTGTTAATTGTGCAAATTACATTCACCGATGCTTCTATGACTATAGAAATGGCCAGGCAGAGCGACGTCCCTGTAGCAATCTGGGGTGTTCCAGAGCCAAGAATCGGCGGCCGTCTGCGGCTCAATGCATATTGCGGTATCAACCTCGCGGCGCATGCGTTGGGCAAGGCGGGCATCAACTATCGGTGGCTTTTTTCGTCACCTGATGCAGCCGACATCAAGGATGAGCTGATAAGGCTCGCTGCTTCGTCAAGCGGCTCGCAGGTATCTAGCGAACAGTGTGAATACAGGGCCAATGACACTGCCGATCGGGTAGTGGAAAAACTTGGCAGAGCACGTGTGAGTGTTATCGGTGAACATCCTGCTGGGTTCGATACCTGCGAATTTGACGCCAATGAACTACATGATTTGACCGGCGTCTCGGTCAATCAGGTAAAACTCGGCGACGCCTTCGAGAAGGCCCGGTCAGCACCGATCGCGCGTGCGAATGCGCATCGTGCCGAAGCTGCAAAATCATTGGCCGGGCTCGATGATGTCGATCAGAAACAGCTCGATCGATCGTTTCGCTTGCTGTGTGCGCTGGAAGATATCGTTGACGAGAACAAGGCCGACAGTATCGCTGTTCGTTGCTGGCCCGAGACATTTGTTGATTATGGCTGCGCAGCATGTGGACCGATGGCAATGATGAACCAGGCTGGCGTTCCAAGTGCATGTGAGGCTGATGTTTATGGGTCAGTCACGACTCTAATACTTCAAGAGCTAGCCAATGAGCCGGTATGGATGGCCGATCTTGTGGATGTCGATGCATCTGATGACACCGCGGTGCTCTGGCATTGTGGTCTGGCTCCGCTGTCAATGTGTGACCCTGAGGTGCAAGCCGAGGCGACCATTCATACGAATCGCAAAATGCCGCTTCTGCACCAATTTCCGCTCAAACCTGGGCGGGTTACCCTGGCGCGTTTATCACAAGCAAAGAACGAGAAAAAGCTGATGATTGCTGGCGCCGAAGTGCTGCGGGCACCCATGGCATTCACGGGTACCTCCGGCGTTATTCGCTTCGATAAAGGGGTCGCCGAGGTTTGCGCCACGATCATGGGCGAAGGGCTAGAGCATCACTTTTCGCTCGCCTATGGCGATCACTTGGACTCGCTGCGACAAGTCGCGAATCGTCTGCATCTTCCTGTTTTACAGATAGCTTGAACCATGACCACAGCGGTAGACACGGTGTTGCGCAAAACTCTCAGGATGCTGTCGGCTATCAACGAATGGACCGGCATAACCGCCCGAAATTCCGCGGGCATGTTACTGATAGCGATGACGGCTATTATCCTTGTGCAAATCGTGTTCCGCTACGTACTGAATGACTCGCTAATCTGGACCGAAGAGGTATCGAAGACGCTAATGGTCTGGGGGGCGTTTCTCATCGCACCCTGGGCTTATCGCAATGGCGCCAACGTCAGTATCCAGATGTTTACAGACGAACTACCACTTACCTTGCAGCGACTGTTGCAACTCGCACTGAATTTGCTCGTCATCTGGATCATCGTTGTGTTCTGGTCAGAGAGTTTCGGCATGATCGATCGTGGCTTCTCGATTAAGGCCGCAAGCCTGCCAGTGCAAGTCGGCTGGTTCTTCATCGTGGTTCCGTTCGCCTTCGGCGCAATGCTTCTGGTAGGCGTTGAACTTCTCATCCGCGATATGCTCGCATTGCTTCATCCGAAAGAAGAGTTCGAAATTGCCGGCGCGGACGAAATCATGGAAGGTAAGTAGCCGCCATGGCTTTGTCGTATTTCTGGATATTCATTTTCCTGATGGCCGCGGGAATGCCAGTCGTATTTGCGCTGCTGGTCGGGCCCGGCCTTAGTCTGGCTTTTGAAGGAGACCAGGTTTTCTTCAAAGCTCTGTTGTCGCGCCTATACAGTGGCATGGATTCTTACCCACTCATGGCGCTGCCGTTTTTCATACTTGCCGGGCAGATCATGAATTCCGGTGGAATCACCCGCTCAATCGTTAATTTCAGCCAGTCGATGATTGGCCATGTGCGGGGTGGACTGGCTCAGGTCAACATCTTGTCGTCCGTCCTTTTTGCAGGGCTTTCGGGATCGGCCGTTGCTGATGCCTCGGCTCTCGGAAAAATATTTATTCCAGTGATGGAAAAGAGTGGCTATTCACGATCGTTTGCGGCCGCGATTACGGCCGCATCGTCAGTCATTGGCCCGATTATCCCACCATCAGGCATCATGATTCTCTATGCGTTCATCATGAACGTGTCCGTTGCCGGGCTTTTCGCGGCAGGACTTGTGCCAGGGCTGATGATTTCGGTTGGCCTGATGATCGTAACCAGTTT
>JABIQN010000035.1 GCA_018699395.1 Gammaproteobacteria bacterium | reverse complement strand
TTTAGGTAATCGAGCGATATAACCATTCGGATTCCAGTTCTTAATGCTTGGGTCATTTGGCGCGGTAATCAACGCTTCAAGCCCTTGCTGTGTCTGGGGATAAGAAAAGTTGTCCAGCCGATACATTTTCAGCGCCCCTTCAATGGTTGCGATATCGGATTTCGCCGCTGTAATTCGGGCATCATCCACACGTCCGATAACATTTGGCGCGACAATGGCAGCCAAGATTCCGATAATAATCACGACGACCATTATCTCGATAAGAGTAAAGCCGTCTTGCCGGCGATTGTTTGTATGATATTGCGTCACGCGTTTTGTGCTCCGAAGGGTCAGGTTGACTCACTCTTTGATTGAACGTCAGTATACCAAACATGAGGTTATGCGAATTGAAACAAGACGCCAAAAGAGTCGCTTCAGCAAAATGGTTGATGCCCACCAGCATTGTCGGGCTATCAATATTGGTCATGCTCATAGGTGACGCAGGAGAAGAGTTGCTGCGTTACGATAGGGTCTGGATAGGTCAGGGGGAATTCTGGAGACTGATCAGCGGGCATTTTGTGCACCTAGCCTGGTCTCACTTAGCCCTGAACAGCGCCGGATTGATATTAGTGTGGTATCTGGTCGGCTCGAATTTAAAAACCCATTCTTGGTTATTTGTCATTCTCGTTACGATCGCGACGATGGATGCTGCCTTTTGGCTGATGAATCCCCATCTTTACTGGTATGTCGGCATGTCCGGACTGTTACACGGTATGCTTCTGGCCGGTATTATCACTCGGCTGCCTGCTCTTGATTTTGAATCGGGCGTATTGCTACTGCTGCTTATCGCAAAAATCAGCTATGAGCAGTTCGGCGGGTCAGTTCCGGGGTCCGAGGCAGTCTCCAGAGGGCCAGTTATCGTCGATGCGCACCTCTATGGGGCTCTAGGAGGGGTTCTCGGCGCGTTACTAGAAAAGTTTAGAGCTTGGTCGCGCAGAGCTATATAATGCGCGGCCTTGAGCATTCAGCAACGAATGGAGAGAGTTTTGAGTAAAGCAATGGTATTTCCCGGCCAGGGATCCCAATCGATGGGAATGCAGGCTGATCTGGCTGCAGAGTTCTCCGTGGTGCAAGAGACCTATGCAGAGGCGAGTGATATTCTGGGCTATGATCTCTGGAATGTAGTCCAAAACGGTCCAGTCGCAAAACTTAGCGAAACAGTCGTTACACAACCCGCAATGTTGGCCGCAGGTTCGGCTGCATACAGAGTTTGGTTAGCTGCCGGCGGAGCGCCTCCGCAACAAGCGGCAGGCCATAGTCTTGGTGAGTATTCAGCGCTGGTAGCGGGCGAATCACTCAGTTTTTCGGATGCACTGATAGTTGTTATAGAGCGTGCGAAGCTGATGCAGAATGCAGTCCCAGCCGGCGTCGGCGCAATGGCTGCCATTATCGGCCTGGATGACGCTAGCGTAATAGCGGCATGTGAAGAGGCGTCAAGTATGGGTGTTGCAGAACCGGTCAATTTCAATTCACCAGGGCAGGTCGTCATTGCGGGCCATACGGATGCAGTTAATAGCGCAATCCATCATTGTGAGGCGGCCGGAGCACGTCGAGCAATGCTACTTCCCGTGAGCGTACCCTCGCACTCGTCATTAATGATTGGTGCAGGTGAGGCCTTGCAGGCGGCGGTGGCTGCTGCGGACATTAAGGTACCCGTCATCAAAGTAATTGCAGCGACTGATGGTCGGCCATACACCGACGCCGACGATATTCGCTCGCGCTTGTCGCGACAGGTATATGCTCCGGTGCACTGGGTCACAACCGTAAACGCCATGATTGAGGCTGGAGCTACCAGCATCACAGAGTGCGGACCGGGAAAAGTTCTATCTGGACTGTGTCGTCGCATCGACAGGAACACGCCCACCTCATTTATTGACTCAGTCGACAGCCTGCAAAAATCGCTGCTTGCATAGTAGAACAACAAGGATCTCAAATGACAAATATTTACAGTTCGGACGCTTTGAGCGGAGAAGTGGCACTAGTAACCGGAGCGTCACGTGGCATCGGTGCATCTATCGCTCAAGCGTTGGCTGGTGCTGGTGCGACTGTAATCGGCACTGCTACCAGCCAGGCAGGGGCCGATGGAATCAGTGAGGCACTGGTTGGAAGCGGCCGCGGTATTGTGCTGAATGTCAGTGACGACGATTCGATTCAAGCGGCCATAAAGAATCTGCAGGGAGCAGAAGGAAGCCCCTCAATTCTCGTGAATAATGCCGGTATCGCGAAAGATAATCTCTTGATGAGGATGAAACAGGAAGAGTGGGACGATGTTATCGCGACGAATCTGACTGGGCTCTTCCGCGTCAGCAAGGCCTGCCTCCGTGGCATGATGAAAGCAAAGAAAGGGCGCATTATTAATATCGCGTCTGTTATTGCCGTAATGGGCAATCCAGGCCAAGCAAACTACGCAGCCACGAAGGCAGGCATGATTGGCTTCTCGAAGTCTCTGGCCCGAGAAATAGGTTCCCGCGGGATCACCGTGAATGTTGTAGCGCCCGGCTTTATCGACACCGATATGACCAAGGTACTACGAGAAGAGCAGCGCGCTGCGATGCTCGCGCAGGTACCTTTAGGCCGGCTTGGGGCGGGTACTGACATTGCGAATTCGGTGTTGTTTCTAGCTTCGAGTAGCGGCGCATACATTACTGGCGAGACCTTGCACGTCAATGGCGGGCTGGTGATGGACTGAAATGCTATAGATTGCCAAGTCTGATTCACATACAATGGCCAGCCACGAGCGAGCCGGCCTCATAATTATTGAGTAAAAATCAATGACTTATGGCTCTTTCGAGCGTAAATACAGGCCACCATATACATCAATTCAAGCGGGCCATATTGAAGTTTTTGAGTCTTTTCAGGAGTAATAAAGACTATGAGCAGTATCGAAGAACAAGTTAAAGCCATCGTTGCCGAGCAACTCGGAGTTAAAGAAGATGAGGTAAAAAACAATGCTTCATTCGTCGATGATCTGGGCGCTGATTCGCTCGACACCGTTGAATTGGTAATGGCTCTGGAAGAGGAATTCGAGACTGAAATCCCTGATGAGGATGCCGAGAAGATCACGACCGTTCAACAAGCGATCGACTTCGTAACATTTCGCGCCAGCAAAGATTAAGAGTAACTGGCTTGGCGACTACTTGAAGTCGTCGAGCCTTTTTGAGCAAAAATCTTTTTAGCAAAAATCGGCCTTTCTGCCACTTCAAGATGAAACTATTTTGAGTAAACGACGCGTTGTAATTACTGGCATGGGAATAATTTCCCCTGTTGGTAATCGACTTGATGTCGCATGGTCGAATGTTCTCGAGGGTGTGTCTGGCATCACTCAGATAGAAGACTTTGATACCAGCACCTTTCCAACTCGAATTGCCGGACTGGTCAAAGACTTCAATGTCGATACCTATCTGTCCAAGAAGGATCAGCGCAAGAATGATCCGTTTATTCATTATGGTGTCGCCGCCACTATGGATGCGATTGCCGATTCAGGCCTTGAGATCACGGAAGATAATGGCCGCACCATAGGCATCGGCATGGGGTCCGGAATCGGCGGCATCAAGTCTATCGAAGACAATCACAATAAAATGCTGGCCGGCGGCGTACGTAAAATATCGCCGTTTTTCATACCGGGCAGCATCATCAATATGACCTCAGGTCAGGCCAGCATCTTGCAGCATATAACTGGGCCAAATATCTCGATTGTTACGGCTTGCGCGACATCGTCACATTGCATCGGACTGTCGGCAAGGAGCATTGAGCATGGAGATGCCGACGTTATGCTTGCCGGTGGCTCTGAGTTTGCGACCACTCCACTGGCTATGGGTGGTTTTTGCTCAGCGCGTGCGATGACAACCCGCAACGATGATCCGAAAGGTGCCAGCCGCCCTTATGACATCGACCGCGACGGATTCGTACTTAGTAATGGTGCGGGTTGTGTAGTGCTCGAAGAGCTGGAACACGCGAAAGCACGTGGTGCCCGAATTTACGCCGAAGTCATTGGCTTTGGAATGAGTGGCGATGCTTATCACACCACCCTACCTCCGGCCGACGGTGAGGGCGCACGGAAATGCATGGTCGCGGCTCTTCGTGACGCAAGAATTGATGCCGCTGATATTGACTACCTAAATGCACACGGAACCTCCACCCGTGCCGGCGATATAGGCGAAACGAACGGCATAAAACGTGCATTTGGCGATGCAGCAAAGACGCTCATTGTCAGCTCAACCAAATCCACCACTGGCCATCTCCTGGGCGCTGCCGGAGCGGCAGAAGCTATTTTCTGTGCATTATCAATTCGCGATCAGGTCATTCCACCGACGATCAACCTGGAAAACCAGGATCCTGAGTGTGACCTTGATTACACCGCAAACGTCGCGCGCGATGCCAAAGTATGCACAACAATTTCAAACTCCTTTGGATTTGGCGGTACCAACGGAAGCATTATCCTGCAAGCTTTTGAATAACGCAGTGTCCGGGATTTCCGGGCCTGATGAGCTCAGGCGGCTTAATCAGATATTTCCAAATCGATACCCATTCCTATTACAAAGCACGGCTTATAGCGACGAACTTGGTCGCTATGACATCCTGTTCGCATTTCCTGGCGACTCGCTGGCACTTGAAAATATTTCTGAGCTGGTTGGCAAACGGGCTATACCGGAGTCGACGTTTCTCAATGCTCTAGATGCCTGGTGGCTTGATGAGCGAATTGACCCGATCAAAAGCCACCTTCCGTTTCATGGCGGATGGTTCTTGTATCTTGGCTACGAACTTGCTGCAGAAGTTGAGCCCAGCCTTCATTTGCATGACGACCCATTACTACCTGCGGCTTTCGCGGTCCGCTGTCCAGCGGCTCTAATTTATGATCATCAAAAAGGAAGTTGTGCCTTCCTCAATGAAAACCATTGCCCGAAAATTAACTCCCTATTGCGAGAGGACATAGCTCACCTTAACTCTCCGATCGACACCACAAAAGTAGAGGCTGTAGCCATCAGTGAGGATGATCCCACTCAGTACACCAGCGCCATTGGCAGCGCCAAGAAGCACATCGAAGCGGGAGACATTTACCAAGCAAACCTGTCTCGGCAATGGACGATTCAGGTCACACCTGAATTGGACGCCGAAGCAATTTACCAGGACTTATGCACCGCAAATCCCGCTCCTTTTGCCGGCATTGCGCACTGGAAAGGAACGTCAATAATTTCTTCCTCACCGGAGCGGCTGATTCGCATCAAAGACGGTGAAGTTTCAACACGCCCTATCGCGGGCACTCGGCGGCGGGGTGACGACGAAATTACGGATGATGAGCTATCCAGCGAGCTATTCACGCATCCGAAAGAGCGTGCCGAGCATATAATGCTTATTGACCTCGAAAGAAATGACTTAGGCCGGGTTTGCGTACCAGGCACGGTTGAAGTCGATGAAATGATGGCCCTCGAAAGCTATGCGCATGTACATCATATTGTTTCAAATGTACGAGGACGCCTCCGTACGGATGTTTCTCCCGGGACTGCAATTGCTGCCGTCTTTCCGGGTGGTACCATTACTGGCTGCCCAAAAGTACGCTGCATGCAGATCATCAGCGAGCTCGAACTTGCGCCCCGTGGTGCTTATACCGGATCCTTCGGCTTCCTTAATCGCGACGGCAGCCTGGATTTAAATATTTTGATACGTACGATGGTTAAACACGGTGATGAGATTACATTTCGAGCGGGTGCTGGCATTGTCGCGGATTCGGATCCACGAGCCGAGCTCGATGAAGCTCGCGCGAAAGCAGAGGGCATGCTGCGAGTCTTTCAAGATGACTGAATGGTTCTCGCGCGGAGAGCTAATTGAGGCGATCTCAGCAAATGATCGTGGCCTTCAGTATGGCGACGGCCTTTTCGAAACAATTGCGATCCGTGACGGTGAGTTGCGTTTGTGGGAGTATCATTTGGCCCGACTTAGGAAGGGCTGTGAAACATTGGGCTTCTGGATGCCGTCCGATGATGTCTTGCTTGAAGGTGTTATGCACGCACTTCGTGAAAGCGAATCAACAGAAATAGCCGCTGTTGCCAAGATTATTATAACGGCAGGGGAGGGTTCGCGAGGTTACGGACGTACAGGTAACACGCCACCGTCTACGCTATTTGCCGTCTTTCCAGCAGCACCGCATCAAGCTGCAGCTTACAGGGACGGAATTGACCTAGCGCTTTGTCGTACGCGACTCGCGGTTGGCTCGGTTGCCGCGGGGCTAAAGACGCTAAACCGCTTGGAGCAGGTATTGGCACGCACTGAATTTGCCGAAACGGAGTTAATTGAAGGGCTGACAATGGATGCGGATGACAACATCATCTGCGGTACTATGAGTAACGTGTTTTTCATAAAAGACAGAATGATTCATACCCCATCTTTGGATCGTTGCGGCGTCGAGGGCGTCATGCGCCGGCACGTCATTGCATGCCTCGAGAAACAAGGCATTGCTACGAATATTCGTCGAATCAAGATTGCGGAGATGAGCGACTTCGATGAGGTATTCATATCGAATAGCCAGTTCGGAGTATTACCCGTTCGTCGCTGCACCGATGTCCGTTGGGGGGTCGCAGACAGAACCCGGGAGATTATGTCGGTGATGGCGGACAATGGCGTAGCTGAGTGTCTCTCATGAAGCGTCTCCTGCAAGCAGCTGCAGTACTGACAGTAGTCGCTATAGCAGGCGCTTTGGTGCTTAATTATCAAGTCAATAATTTCATGAATACGCCGTTGGACGTAGCGGGTAATAGCGCTTCATTCGAGATACCGGCCGGCGCTTCATTTACATCCATTTCCACTAAATTAATTGAACGTGAGCTCAT
>JABIQN010000034.1 GCA_018699395.1 Gammaproteobacteria bacterium | reverse complement strand
CCGGTGGAGCAAAGACTACGATTGCCAATGAAGGAGTACAGTCGCAGCCTGAACCTCTCTAATTCAGCGGCGGTGGTTGTCTATGAGGCTTGGCGCCAGCTGGGTTTCGTCGGCGGCAATTAAGTTAGTTTGATGTCGCTAAATCAATTGATTGCGTCGCCCACCGCAATGATTTTTGCAGCTTGAAGGCAGAGTGGTGGGCAATCATTCGCTTTCGGGCTTCAGTTCGCGGCTCATCAGAGTGCCGACAGCCTCTCGTGGAGAAGCGCCCTCATAAAGTATGCGAAAGACCTGGTGACAAATTGGCATTTCAATTTCGAGTTTGTCGGCGACTTCTTTAACTGCTTCAGCTGCCAGAACGCCTTCGACGACCTGCTGAATTTCTTCTTGCGCCTCGGTAATACTCATGCCACTTGCCAGCGCGAGCCCCATGCGCCGATTGCGTGAAAGATTATCAGTACAGGTTAGAACGAGATCGCCCATGCCCGCCAGACCCATCATGGTTTCGTTTCGTGCGCCCAGCGCAACGCCGAGCCGGGTCAATTCCACTAACCCGCGAGTAATCAGTGCAATTCTTGCGTTGGCGCCAAAGCCGAGGCCATCGCACATGCCTGCGCCGATCGCGAGTACATTTTTGATCGCACCACCCACCTCTACACCAATAAAATCGTCTGAGGTATACGCTCGAAAATTATCGCCCGAAATTACGGCCGCAAGAGAGCACCCGAATTCTTCATTATTTGAAGCAATCGTCATCGCTGTTGGTAGCTCTTCAGCGACTTCTTTAGCAAAGGTCGGGCCAGATAAGACGGCAACAGGCCGGTCTTTACCAAGGACTTCGGCGGCAACCTGATGCGGTAATTTACCGCTGTGTAACTCAAACCCCTTGGTTGCCCAACAGACCCGGGAGTCGGGGCTGAGAAACGGCAACGCCGCCGTCAATGTATTGCGCAAGCCGTGGCTCGGAACAACAACAAGTATATCGCGAATACCGTCGAGGCATTCACCAAGGTTCGGATAGGCGCTGAGGTTTTCTGGGAATTTGATGCCCGGGAGGTAGTGAACGTTTTCGCGATCAGCCACCATAGCTTTGAGCAAATCAAGCTCGAAAACCCCACCGAGTCTGACACTGCTACCGGAGCGCGCAAGCTGCAGTGCCAGCGCCGTTCCCCAAGAGCCGGCGCCGATGACTGCTATAGACTGTGAAGTGTCGTTGTTTATCAGTGCTTCTTCTCAGTTTCCCCAGCCACGGTCTCTTCCCGATGTTTTTGGGACTGCGCATAAAGGTTATCGAAGTTAATAGGCTGCAAAATGAATTCTGGAAAGCCTGCTTTTGTGATTAGTGTCGAGAGGGTTTCGCGGGCATACGGGAACAAAGTGTTCGGGCAAAAGCTGCCGACGATGGTGCTAAGCTCATCATCGTCATAACCGACGAGCTCGAACAGACCAGCCTGTTGTAATTCAGCAATAAACAAAGTCTGGTCTTTATGTTTAGCCTCAACCGAAATAGTCAGTACAATCTCATGCTGATTATCACTGAGCGCCGTGTGGCCGCTGCTTATATTGAGATTTGTCTTCGGCTTCCACTCCGGATGACGAAAGACCTCGGGCGCCTGTGGCGACTCAAACGAGAAATCTTTTAAGTAGATTTTACCAATCGATATACGCTTCTCAGCGGCTTGTTCCTCTGCCATTTTCTTTCCTTTAAGTTTGTTATTGCCGCCGGACTATCCGGTGAGCAGTTTGTCCAGTTCTCCGCTCTTATCCAGAGCCAAGAGTTCTTCGAATCCACCGACCGAAGTATCGCCGATGAATATCTGCGGCACTGTTTGCCTGCCGCTTCTTTCCTGCATTTCTTGTTGCCTCAAGGGATTATCAGTGATGGCGATTTCCTCGAATACAACCGCTTTTTGGGTTAATAGCATTCGTGCTGCGCTACAGTAAGCACAGGTTGAATTACCATAAATGACTACCTTATTCGTCAATGGAGCTCTCGCGAAATTGCCCTTACTTACTTTTTCTGTTTTTTGGTTTTAGTCTTCTTCCCCGTCACGACAGGTCGCCCGTCCTGACTCCAACTATTCATGCCACCTCTGAGGCCATACACTCTTTCAAATCCGGCAACCCGGAGTGTGTTCACGGCCTTGGTCGAGGTAATACCCGCCTCGCACACAGCGACAATGGGCTTGGATTTTATTGACTCAAGGCCATTTATTTTGCCGTCGAGCTCATCGGATGGAATATTCCGGGCGCTGACAATATGGCCCTTGGAAAACGCATCTGCGCTGCGCAGGTCAATGACGACCGCATCATTATTGATGAGATTTACAACTTCCGTTGCCTCAACACTCACAAGGTTGCTGGCTTTGCGGCGCAACTCGGTAAATATGACCAAAAAAAAGCTGATCATCAATGCCAGCACCAGCAGTGTATTATTGCCGGTGAATTCTACAAATTTGTCCATTAGGTACTCAGGCAGAGAGATTCTCTGCAAAGGGATTTTATTAAACGTGGAAGTATACCTGTAAAAGCGGCAGGAAATACCCCACCGAACGCTCTACACTCTGCTGGCATGATCACTCGCACAGTCTTCTTTCTCTTGTTCATCGTCATGTCTGGCGTCGTTCTGGCTCAGGATTCCCAAGGCGAGCTCGCAAAAGTCAAAGAGCGGGAGCTCGAACAAGTGCGAGAACGTATTAGTGATCTTAAGAAGAGCATGGACCGTGCCTCGGGCCACCGAGACCGGCTGATTGGTGAGCTGCAGAATATTGAAATAGCGATATCCGAGCAGCGCATGCGAATAAAGGGTATTGAGCGCCAGCAGCGGG
>JABIQN010000033.1 GCA_018699395.1 Gammaproteobacteria bacterium | reverse complement strand
GCTGCTCATGATTAATGCGTGTGGCCAAAAAGCATCCGAAGAGCTAACTGATGAGTTAATGGCAGAAGCGCCGAAGGCACTTGGGTCTGGCATTACACTCGCCAACATGGATAACAACGTTCGTCCCGGAGACGATTTCTTCTCTTATGTGAATGGCGCTTGGATCGCTCGGACAGAAATACCGGTCGATAAGGGCCGCTATGGCGCATTTGATGTGCTTCGGGATGGGGCGCAAGATGCTGTTAAAACAATCATCGAAGAATCCGCATCAGGCAATTTCGCAAAAGGAACTGATGAACAGAAGGTGGGCGACCTCTATCATTCGTTTCTGGATATGGAGACACGCGACGCTCGCGGCATGGAGCCCTTGACGGCTGAGCTTGCTCGCATCAATGCGATTTCAAATAATGATGAACTCGCCGTGTATTTTGCCAGCGCCATGAGGCGAAACATGGATGCGCCACTCGGCTTTGGCCAGCTAGAAGACTTTAAAGATCCGACAAGATACTCAATCGGTCTTTTCAGTAGCGGGCTGGGCTTGCCGGATCGCGAGTACTATCTTAAGGAAGATCAAGCGTCGATCGAGCTGCAGCAGAAGTATGTTGCACATATTGAGGCTATTTTCAGCCACGCTGGGTTCGATGACGGCGCCAATGCTGCGAAAATAATTATGGAGCTCGAAACGCGCCTTGCCGAACAAAGCATGCCTAAGGAAGAAGCTCGCAACTGGACGGAAAATTACAACGCCGTTGCGCTCAAAGATCTACCGTTATTGATGCCTAACTTCAATTGGAAGGGTTATCTGGCAGAGGCCGGCCTTGAAAAGATTGGAACGATGGTCGTCTTCAGAACCGAATACATTAAAGCACTCGACGGGATTCTCGTTGACACAGAACTCGACACCTGGAAGACCTATCTGAAATGGCGCATTGTTGATAGCACCGCCACCCGATTGACCTCGGCTATTGATGCTCAAAACTTCGATTTTTTTGGTAAGACCCTCTCAGGTACAGCGGAGCAACGCCCGATGTGGCGGCGAGCCGTCAATACCGTTAATAGAACGCTTGGCGAGGTTATCGGCAAGGTCTATGTGAAGCGTCACTTCCCGCCAGAGGCCAAAGAGCGAATGCTCACGCTCGTCGGCAACTTGATCAATGCCTATGAAAAAAGCATAAAAGAACTCGATTGGATGTCCGACGAGACTAAACTTGAGGCGCTAGATAAGTTGTCAAAATTCACGCCCAAGATCGGCTATCCTGATGAGTGGCGAGACTACTCTGCACTTGAGATCGACGCCGCTGATTACTACGGTAATATTGAACGAGCGTCTGAGGCAGAGTACAAGCGTCAGATGGATCGCCATAACGGACCGGTTGATCGTACGGAATGGGGCATGACGCCGCAGACTGTTAACGCTTATTACAACCCACCATTAAATGAAATCGTTTTTCCTGCTGCAATCTTACAGCCACCGTTTTTCAATCTCGAGGCCGAAGAAGCTGTTAACTACGGTGGAATCGGAGCGGTCATCGGACACGAAATCGGACATGGTTTTGATGACTCAGGTGCCACCTTTGATGGTGATGGCGTGATGCGTAACTGGTGGACTGAAGCAGACCTTGCTGAGTTTGGGAATCGCACAGCAAGGTTGGTCGAGCAGTACAATGCCTTTAAGCCCTTCGATGATCTGAGTGTTAATGGCGAGTTCACGCTGGGTGAAAACATCGGCGATCTTAGCGGCATCAGTATTGGCCTGCTTGCGTATCAAATGTCTCTCAATGGAGAAGAGGCGCCAGTCATCGATGGTTTTACTGGTGTGCAACGTGTGTTTCTAGGTTTTGGACAAGTTTGGAGCGGTAAGTATCGCGATAAGACCCTGCGGTTACAGATCGAAACTGATCCGCATGCACCATCTAAATATCGCGCTAATGGATCAGTGCGCAATGTTCCAGAATTCTATAAGGCATTTGACATACATGAAGACGATATTTTGTATCTTGCGCCGGAAGACCGCGTCAAAATATGGTGAGCTCATTACCTGACCGATAATATAAATAGCGTCTGATCATAGAGTCTATTGCAAGACAAGCAATTCTTGAGTCGTGCATGGAAAAAAAGGATACGAGGTTTATTCAGCAAAATAAGGACGTTATTGGGCGCTCTTGGAAGTCTCTTGGTAGGCACTGCTAATTTCATGCATTTTGGTTTCAATCCAGTTTTGCACGAGTAAATTTGTTTCTTCGGGCGATTGAGTGCTTGCGTCAATCGGCGGTCCGATACAAAAGCGCACCACGCCAGATCGTTTTGTGAGTTCGCGTCGTTGCCAAAAATCTGCAGCATTATGAGCAACTGGCACGATCGAAACATTAGCTGCTTTGGCTAATGCGGCGCCGCTAATACCATATTTTCGAGTTTTCCCTGGCAGCATGCGCGTGCCTTCAGGAAAAATAGTTACCCAAGTACCTTCCTTTAGTTTTTTTTGCCCTTGTTCAATTACTTGTTTAACGGCAAGTCTGCCAGCATTACGATCAATTGCGATGGGGCGAAGAACAAACTTAAGCGCCCAACCGACAAATGGTATCCATAAAATTGTTCGTTTGAGGACCCATGTTGAGCGTGGAAAAAAAGGTATATGCCCATAAGTTTCGAAGGCGGAAGAGTGTTTGATCATGATGACGCTTGCCTTGTCAGGCAAGTTTTTCTGACCTTCTACAACAATCTTGAGGCCGCAAAAAAAATCACCTGCCCACAATGTTAGACGGCAGTAATTATTTACAAGTCTCCAGAGAAAATCATATGATGCGCAGAAAAATAATAAGATAATAAACCCGGTAAGTAAGCCACTTACAAAGCCAAAAACAATAAAAAGAATTGATCGCAAGCTACGAAACAAAGGCTTAGTCTTCAACTATGGCAGCTGCAGCTGCGGCTAGATCATCATAAATGTCGATAGCTAGAAGTTCAGGTGGGAGGTGTTTCTCGGTATAGGAGCCGTTGCCTGTACGAACCAGTATAGGTTTAGCGCCTGCAGCAGAGGCAGCTTGTAAGTCTCGTAAAGAATCTCCCACCATAGGAACATTTTGAAGGGGAACACCATAATCATTGCCAAGTTCAAGCAGCATTCCAGTCTTTGGTTTGCGGCATTCGCAGCCATCATTCGGCCCATGCGGACACACAATGATTCGATCAATATATCCACCAGCAGTAACAACTAACTCGCAAAGTTTTTTATGTATTGCTTCCAGCGCTTCGGCATCGAACAGCTTACGGGTAAGTCCTGATTGATTGCTGGCGACGGCCACAACGAAGCCAGCGACCGACAATGACGCGATTGCTGCAATGCTTCCAGGAAGGGGCAACCACTCGTCGGCAGATTTAATGAACTCGCCGGAGTCTTGATTGATGACACCATCACGATCAAGAATGACGAGTCGTGGTGCGCTTGAGACATCCACCATAGTTAACTGAGTGACAGCCGTGAAATGTCGGCGACGTGCAAGAACAGAGCTCGAAGCTCGCTGAGCAGGGCCAGACGATTGTTTCTGATGGCCTCGTCTTTAGCCATAACCATTACCTCATCGAAGAATTGATCAATCGGATCGCGCAAGTCGGCAAGCTCGTTCAGCACCTCAGCATAATTCTGCACGACGAGCATCGGCGCGACCTTATCCTGTGCGTTTTTGAGGGAACTGAAAAGTCTTAGTTCGGCGTCGTCGTCGAGTAGTTTTTTATTGATGGCTAGGTTTTTCGGACCATCAGCTTTTCTAAGGATATTGGCGATTCGTTTATTGGCTGCCGCGAGGCTTTCTGCCTGCTCCAGTCGAGCAAAGGTCTGAACAGCCGCAAGGCGCCGGTCAAAGTCGAGAAGAGATGTGGGCTGTCGAGCCATAACGGCGTCAAAAGTCTCAGTAGTAAGGCCGGCGTCACGATCAAGAAAGTAGCGGCGGAGGCGGTCTGTAATAAATGCATAGAGGTCATTTGCGAGCTCTTCGCCATCGAGTTGAACCTTTGGTTGGGCGTCTATCGCTATCCGGATCAGCGCCTTAAGGTCGACATCGATGCCACACTCAATAAGAAGCCGGACCACACCAAGCGCAGCGCGACGAAGCCCGAACGGATCTCGATTGCCGCTCGGCTTCTTGCCGGTCGAGAATATGCCCGCAAGCGTGTCGAGTTTGTCGGCAATGGCGAGCAGCTGACCATCCATGGTCCGTGGCAGATCGTCGCCCGCAAAGCGCGGTCGATAGTGTTCGCCGATCATCGTAGCAACCTCTTCCGCCTCCCCATCAACTGTGGCGTAGTAGCGCCCCATTGTTCCTTGCAGCGCCGGAAATTCGCCAACCATTCCGGTAAGCAGGTCGCACTTCGCAAGCAAAGCGGCTCGGCTGACGTTTGTATGATCATGTTTCAGCGCCGCCGCTAGAGATTCGACGATAACGGTAACGCGCTGACTTTTATCGAACAAGCTACCAAGACCATGCTGGTAAATAACCTCACGCAGGTCTGCCTCGCGGCTGCAAAGAGTCCTTTGCTTGTCACTGTTCCAGAAGAACGCAGCGTCTGCGAGGCGCGGTCGAATTACGCGTTCGTTACCGTCCCTTACCTGCTCCGGATCCTTGCTCGCAAGGTTCGCGACGGTGATGAATTTGGCCAATAGGCGGCCAGCCTGGTCTGCGATGGGGAAATAACGCTGATGTTCAGTTAATGTTGAAATTATGGCTTCGCGGGGTAACTCAAGAAATACCTCATCGAAGCTACCCAATACCGGTACCGGCCACTCAACCAATGCCGCAACCTCGTCGTAGAGTGCGTTACCGTCAACAACCGCACCACCGCTCGCTGATGCCACTTTGTCGACGCCGGTGCGAACCATCTCGCGCCGGCGCTCGAAGTCGGCGATGACATAACCATCATGTTCGAGCGTATCGAGGTAAGTGTCAGGCGAATCGATCGTGATCGGGCCGGCCGAATGAAAGCGATGCCCCCATGTTTTGTTACCAGCGTCGATGCCCATGATAGAAGCCTCGATAGTTTTATTGCCATGGAGCATTACGATCCAGTGCACCGGTCGAACAAACTCCGCGTCACCTGCACCCCAGCGCATGCGGCGTGGTATTGGCAGGGTATTCAGCGATTTTTCGATTAGGCCCGGCAAAAGGTCAGCTACTGTCTTGCCCTTCGTAAGACTCTCTAAAGCGAGCCACTCGCCTTTGTCTGTTTTGTTCCGCCCAAGCGCATCTACGGTGGTGCCGCACTTCTTGGCAAATGCCTCTGCCGCTGGCGTCGGCTTGCCAGCGTCATCGAATGCAATGCTTACGGGTGGCCCCTTTTGCTCGACCTTTCGGTCGTCTTGCCTCTCGGCTAGGTCGGCAATGAAAACCGTTAAACGCCGTGGGCTCGCGAAAGTCTTGACTTCACCATGCGACAAGAGAGCAGCATCAACGCCGCTGGTCAGCTTTTCGCCAAAGGCCTCCATGAGCGATCGTAAGGCTTTCGGTGGAAGCTCTTCAGTGCCGATCTCAACGAGAAAATTCGCGGCCTTACTCATTTCAGCGATGTACCTTTTGTAGCAGAATCAACCATAGGGAAGCCGAGTGCTTCGCGACTGGCGAAATAGGCTTCGCAGATCGCGCGCGATAGCGCTCGAACCCGCAAAATATATCGTTGGCGTTCAGTCACGGAAATGGCTTGGCGAGCATCCAGTAGATTGAAGGTGTGCGATGCGGCCAGCATTTGTTCATACGCCGGTAATGCTAGGTTCAGCTCAATTAGCCTCTCAGCCTCATGCTCGGTATGGTCGAATGCGTGAAAAAGAGAGTCGACGTCAGCCTGTTCGAAGTTGTACTTCGATTGTTCAACCTCGTTTTGATGGTAGACGTCACGGTAGGTAATGCGGCCAAGAGGGCCGTCCGTCCAGACAAGATCAAAAATGCTTTCGACGCTCTGTAGATACATTGCTAGCCGCTCAAGTCCATAAGTAATCTCGCCGGTAACGGGCCGACATTCGAGACCACCGACTTGCTGAAAATAAGTGAACTGCGTGACCTCCATGCCGTTCAACCATACCTCCCAACCAAGCCCCCAAGCGCCAAGCGTCGGCGACTCCCAATTGTCTTCTACAAAGCGAATGTCATGGATGGTAGGGTCAAGTCCAATAGAGCGCAGTGAGTTGAGATACAGCTCCTGGATGTTATCGGGAGACGGCTTAAGGGTCACCTGATACTGATAATAATGCTGCAGGCGAAATGGATTGTCGCCGTAACGGCCGTCTGTTGGTCGCCGGCTCGGTTGCACATAGGCCGCGCTCCAGGGCTCGGGCCCTACGGCGCGCAAGAAGGTCGCTGGATGAAAGGTGCCCGCACCCATCGGCATGTCATATGGCTGCATGATTACACAGCCATGGGCAGCCCAATATTCTTGCAAACGAAGAATCAGGTCCTGAAAGTTTTGCGGTGCGGATGGAGGGTTGCTTGCCATTTTCTGTCACGGCTCCTCAAAGCCGCGAAGTATAACGGCTTCAGCGGCCAACGGGGTGAATTATCGGGCATGGAAAAAACATACGTGTGTCTTTGTACCCTAAAAGAGTGCATCGATCTAACTTTTGCACTAACATGGTGCGCACTCATGATGATATGCACCATGGCGGCGCAGAACGTTGGCTGGTTCGGACGAGAAACTTTTTAATAACAATGTCTTATCAACACACCCAGATTGGCACGCTTCCTGCAACTACAGCAGTCTATGGGCCGAATTTGTCGGCCTATTTTATTTAGCGCAGCACAGAACCGGAGGAAAAATCCATGACGCCCGCAGAGGTAATTACCCTCATCAAAGATGCAGAGGTCAAATTCGTCGATTTTCGTTTCACCGACACAATCGGCAAAGAACAACACGTAACCGTCCCATCTCACATGATTGACGACGATGTGTTCGAAGACGGCAAAATGTTCGATGGCTCATCGATCACTGGCTGGAAAGGCATCAATGAATCCGACATGATTCTCATGCCTGACCCGGCATCCGCGGTACTCGATATCTTCACTGATGAGACCACCATGAATATCCGCTGCGGCGTCGTCGAGCCAGCAACCATGCAGGGCTACGACCGCTGTCCACGCTCTCTTGCTGATCGTGCTGAGGCATTCCTGCAATCCACGGGTGTGGCAGACGCAGCGTACTTCGGACCGGAAAACGAATACTTTGTTTTCGATAGCGTGAGCTGGAATGACGATATCGCCGGTGCGTTTTACGCGATTGACTCGGATGAGGCCTCCTGGGCGTCAGGCCGTCGCGGTGAAGAAGGCAATATCGGTCACCGACCGGGCGTCAAGGGCGGTTATTTTCCAGTACCCCCGGTTGATTCATTGCATGACATTCGTTCTGCTATGTGTCTCGCTATCGAAGAAATGGGTGTATTAACCGAAGTGCATCACCATGAGGTTGCTACGGCAGGTCAGTGTGAAATAGGCACAAAATTTAACACGCTAACCCGAAAGGCAGATGAAGTTCAGATTATGAAGTACGCAGTGCACAACGTTGCGCATGCCTACGGCAAGACGGCCACCTTCATGCCTAAGCCGCTCGTTGGCGATAACGGCAATGGCATGCATGTGCACATGTCACTGTTCAAGGACGGTGAAAATCTATTCGCCGGTGACGGCTACGGTGGCCTATCGGAAATGGCGCTCTATTACATCGGTGGCGTAATCAAACACGCTAAAGCAATTAATGCTTTCGCCAATCCGTCGACCAACAGTTACAAACGATTGGTTCCGGGATTCGAGGCGCCGACTATCCTGGCGTATTCAGCTCGTAACCGCTCGGCCTCGATTCGAATTCCTTATGTCGCCAATCCAAAGGGACGCCGGATTGAAGTGCGTTTCCCGGATTCAATGGCAAACCCTTATCTCGCATTCGCTGCGTTGATGATGGCTGGCCTTGACGGCATTCAAAACAAGATCCACCCGGGCGATGCCATGGACAAAGATCTCTATGATCTGCCACCAGAAGAGGAGAAGGAACTGAAGTTGGTTGCATTCTCTTTGGATGAGGCTTTAGGTGCGTTGGATCAGGACCGCGACTTCTTGAAAGCAGGCGGTGTTTTCAGCGACGATCTTATCGATGCGTATATCGACCTTAAGATGGAAGATGTTACGCGTCTCAGAATGACGACACATCCAGTCGAATTCGACATGTATTACAGCCTGTAAAGGGCAAAAGTGTGAACCGGGCGGCATTTTGCCGCCCGGCTTCTACCCAAAGGGACGGCGACACTGCCTATGCTAACTGCATGGAAGCGCGACCAATCTTCATCTTCCTCGTCTTCAGGCGAAAGTGATCGACGTGACGAGCAAGATGCTCATCAACAGTCGTCCCAGCCGGCTCTATGTGCAACAGAACACAGCATTCTAGGCGCGTCGAAAAAGCGGCGACCATCAGGCTCCGATGACGACGGAACCATTCAGAAAAACTCCGGCAAAATTCTCGATGCATTGAGCTCGGGCGTGATTCTTCTCGACGAGAACCTGCTCATCAGAGGACTGAACCCAGCCGCTGAAAGTATTCTCGGTATCAGCCAGCTCCGAGCGCGCGGCGAATCATTATTGAGGCTAGTCAACGACGAACCCGAGATGCGGGACATCCTCACGCGAGTGGTTGCCACTGGCGATCATTACGCCAATGAAATGCGTCTCTCACCAACAGAGTTTCATAGCGACGAAAGAATTGTCGATTGCAGGGTCTCGCCGATTTTAACAGACGACGCCTGCCTTCTGGTTGAAATCACAGACGTAACCCGACGATCACAAATAAGCCGGGAAAATACGCTACTGATTCAGCATGGTGCCGGACGACAAATGATTCGGCAGCTCGCCCATGAGATCAAGAACCCGCTAGGTGGAATCCGCGGTGCAGCACAATTGCTTGAACGCCAACTCGAGGAGGCGGAGCTCCGCGAGTACACCGATGTCGTTATTAGTGAAACCGACAGGCTTGCCGCGCTGGTGGATACCTTGCTCGGACCTGGCGGTCCATCCAATAAACAGCCCGTAAACGTACACGAATTGATCGAATACGTTATTCGCATCATCGATGCAGAAGATCAGCGAAGCCTGTCGATCCGAAGGGAATATGACCCGGGCCTGCCAAGCATCGACCTCGACTGGGATCAATTGGTGCAGGCGATTCTGAATCTGGTGCAAAATGCGCTCGCGGCGCTTGATGGTCAGGGAACACTAACTCTGCGTACTCGTACGGTGAACAATTTTACGATCGGTGGAACTCGACATCGAGTGATCGCCTCGATAGAAATAGAAGATGACGGCCCTGGCATTCCAAAAGATATGCAAGACTCAATCTTTTATCCGTTGGTAACTAGTCGCCCAGAAGGTACCGGGCTGGGCCTGCCGGCAGCACAGGAGTTGCTGAGTCGTCACAACGGACTGATCGAATTCGAAAGTCGACCGGGCCGGACGGTGTTTTTCGTTCTCATTCCACTGGACCAATCGGAGAAGATGAATGGATAGTGGCGCGTTGAATGTTTGGGTAGTAGACGACGATCAATCTGTCCGCTGGGTGCTCGAGAAGGCGCTGAGGCAGGCTGGCATGGAAGCGCGGAGTTTTGACCGAACAGAGCATCTGTTGGCTGCACTGAAGAATGACGCACCCGACGTCCTGATCACGGATGTTCGTATGCCTGGCATGAGTGGGCTTGTACTTTTGGAGCGACTCAGGACAAGCAACCCTGATTTACCGATCATCGTTATTACTGCGTATTCCGATCTCGAAAATGCTGTTGCCGCCTATAAAGGTGGAGCATTTGAGTACCTGCCGAAGCCATTTGACATAGACGAAGCGGTCGAACTGGTTCATAAGGCCGCCCGCTCAATGGGAGCCGAGCTAAGCGATGCTGCAGAAGCCCCTACTACAATGGCATCCATGATTGGTCAGGCTCCGGCAATGCAGGAGGTTTTCCGATCAATCGGTCGTCTCGCGGGATCAAGCATGACGGTGCTCATAACGGGCGAATCCGGGACTGGAAAAGAGTTGGTTGCCCGTGCCCTTCATGATCACAGTCCGCGAGCAGAAAAGACCTTTGTTGCTTTGAATACCTCAGCAATTGCGTCAGAGTTGTTGGAGTCTGAATTATTCGGTCATGAAAAAGGTTCTTTTACCGGGGCTGACTCACGACGGATTGGGCGCTTTGAACAAGCAGATCGCGGAACGCTCTTTCTTGATGAAATCGGTGATATGTCACCGGCACTGCAGACTCGCTTGCTGAGGGTTTTAGCAGAAAGTGAGTTTTACCGCGTTGGGGGGCAGATACCAATCAAGGTTGATGTACGCGTGATCGCCGCAACGAATCAGGATCTCGCACGGGCCGTAAAAGAGTCTCTTTTTCGCGAGGACCTTTTCCATCGCTTGAACGTTATCCGAATCACTACCCCGCCACTTCGGCAGCGTCGCGAAGACATCCCGCTTTTGCTCAAACACTATCTGGCCGAGGCTGCCGAAGAAATTGGCACGCCAGCTAAAGTAATCGATGCGGGGGCGTTGAAGGCCCTTCAGAATTTTGGATGGCCAGGCAATGTTCGCCAGCTTGTTAACGCTTCGCGCCGACTAACAGTTACCGCACCGGGCAATATAATCTCTGTACGAGACATACCCGATGATCTTGGTGGGAGTGAAGCGCCGCAGCGTGCTGTAAAAGAGTGGACACGAATGCTTGCCGCGTGGGCGGAGCGACAAATAAGCAGTAGTGATGCCCCACTTCTTGATCAGGCGATACCAGAGTTCGAGAAGACCCTGATCGAGACTGCCATGGCGCGGACCAATGGGCATCGTCAGGAAGCAGCAAAACTCTTGGGTTGGGGGCGTAATACCCTGGCGCGTAAGATGAAATCTTTACACCTGGACTGACTGATCTCAATCAGCGTGACTAAGTACGGCTATGCGATATCGTCACCACTCCAGAGGCCCAAGATCGGCGTCATTAATTCTATGGATATGGCCATGCAATCTGTGGCTACAGGTTTGGAATCGAATGTTGATAGGTGCATTGTTCCGAACAGTGATCGAAATAGCGAAATAAGTGCCAAATAAAGGATATGTAGTGAATAAAGTAATATTTTATTTAGTTATGCCATGGCTTGTTTCTGGTTGTGCGGTTGAGGCGGGCTCTAGTTTCGATTGGCCTGGCATGCCAGGAAAAAAAGCTGATTCGTTTCACGTTAGCTCTCCTGTTTTACGGCCAGGTATTGTTGATGAACGTCTGAATAGAATTGATGCGGTGATCATTGCTGAGGTTGAGGCTGGCAAGATTCCTGGAGCGGTCGCTTTGGTTTCAAGAAAAGGCCAGAGGATTTATCACAAAAGCTTCGGTTTTTCCGACATAGAAGCAGAGAAGCTAATGCGAAATGACGCAATTTTTCGCATTGCATCTATGACGAAGGCGATTACCACTGTCGGCGTGATGCAATTATATGAGAAAGGATTTTTTCAATTAAATGATCCAATTTCAAATTACTTAACAGCCTTTAAGAATCCGCAGGTTTTGGTTACGGTCGATGAAAACGATGCTGTGATGAAAACTCGGGCCGCGAGTCGCGAGATAAGAATCATTGACTTGCTTACACATTCTTCAGGTCTTGGATATCCTTTTATACCCTCGCCCATACAAAAAACCTATATTGCCAATGGCATTATCGACGGGCTTACTGATCAGGATGAACACCTGGCATCACAGATGGCTAAACTTGCTGAATTGCCACTGCTGTTTGACCCTGGCAGTCGTTATAATTATGGACTTAGTACCGATGTTTTGGGCTATCTGATAGAGGTAGTGTCTGGCCGACCTTTGAACGATTATTTTCTTAATGAAATTTTTCTACCACTAGAAATGCATGACACTTCCTTCTATTTATCAGAAGATAAATATGATCGATTGGTAACTTTGTATGCGAATGATGGTGGCGAGTTAATTTCCTATACTAATGATTCCGATACTGATGATTCCATCACGGATCAAGTTAATACTAATTATCCGATTTCAGGTGCGATGACATACTTTTCTGGCGGCGCTGGTTTGTCATCAACAGCATCCGATTATTCCCATTTTATTGAAATGCTTTTAAATAACGGTGAGCTTCATGGTAAGCGATTGTTAGGGAGAAAGTCTGTTGAGCTTATGCGCGCTCCAAGGATGGATATGAATGGTGATGGCGTCGTGGATTTTGGGCTAGGATTCAAGGTCATTAGCGATATTGGCATGGTAGGTGAGCTCGGCACTCCAGGTACTTACAGCTGGGGAGGCGCATTTAATACATCATTTTGGATTGATCCAAAAGAACAAATACTCGGTGTCATTATGACTCAGGTTCGACCGAACGAGAGCGACATCACTGATCGGTTTAAGACGTTGGTTTATCAAGCGCTCGAATAGTAACTATAGGCAAGATCGAGTGCCTCATTGAATTGCTTTGCATCAACGAGAATATAAACTATGATGCCGGCCAGATACGTCTGGGTATTCTCGTTTATTCATGAGGAAGGCCTGCTGGTCAATCGACTCGAAGACGGCGGCACTTTCTATTGGTAACGGGGGGGTAACACGACATACGATGGATACGACACTTGGCATAGATCTTGGTACACAAAGTCTGAAAGTTGTTTTTTATGACTATAAGGCTCGCGAAGTTGTCGCCTCGGCATCCGCGCCGCTCGAAGTAATTCGTGATGAATCTGGTAGGGCTGAACAGGAAGCGAGTTGGTGGCTGGCAGCGTTACAGCAGTCATTGCAGCAGGTTAGTGAAGATATTCGCATGTCAGTTCGCGCAGTTGCAGTTTCTGGGCAACAGCATGGCTTTGTGCCGATAGATAATAATGGTGAGGTACTGCATGCGGTAAAATTGTGGTGTGATACCGAGACTCAACAGGAAGCTGATGAGATCATGGAGGTTTGTGGTGGGCGCGAGCGTTGCATCGAGCTTGTCGGAAATCCAATGCTGACTGGTTACACTGCTCCGAAGATTCGCTGGCTACGCAAGCATCATCCACGTAAGTACCGAAGCATGGCAAAAGTGCTGCTGCCGCACGATTACATTAATTTTATTATGACGGATCGTGTGATCATGGAATACGGCGATGCATCAGGCACGGCGTTACTCGATGTGCGGAATCGCCGCTGGAGTAGTGAGTTGCTACGAGCCGTTGACCCAACACGGGACCTGGCGAATTGCATGCCAGAGCTGGTTGAGCCTGGGGAAGTAATTGGGCATACCACGTCTTCATTTTCACAGGAGTTTGGTTTACCAGCTGGTGTTCCAGTAGCACCGGGTGGGGGCGATAATATGATGGCAGCGATTGGTACTGGCAATGTCGTGCCAGGTAAGCTGACGATGAGTCTTGGAACGTCAGGAACGTTGTTTGCTTATTCAGATAAACCAATTATTGATCCGCAAGGTAATATCGCCGCATTTTGCAGTTCGACTGGTGGATGGTTGCCCCTTCTTTGCACAATGAATTGCACGCTTGCCACCGAATTAATGAAGCAGCCACTAGCAATCGTTAATGCCGGCTTTGATGCAGCGATTGATGCCGTACCAGCCGCTTCCGAGGGCTTGATTGTTCTACCATTCTTCACCGGCGAACGTACACCAAACTTGCCGCGTGCTACTGCGAGCGTGCTGGGACTAAATTCGGAAAACTGCGAGAAAGGACACCTGTTGCGGGCGACTGTTGAGGGTGTAACCTATGGGTTGCGCTTCGGACTTGATGAACTACGCCGGCTGGGCATTGAGTCATCGGAAATTGTGTTGACTGGAGGCGGTGCCAACAGTCGAGTCTGGCGCCAGATTGTGGCTGATATTTGTCGTCTGCCGGTCGTACTGCTCGCGCAGGACGAAGGCGCTTCATTTGGTGCTGCACTGCACGCACTTTGGATATTGGAACGTCAGCATAATTCTGAACGCAACATTGGCGACGTTACTAGTGAGCACATTAAACAGCGGTCGGATTTAGCTTGTATGCCCGATGAAACAACATCCGACCGCTATGCTGAAGGCTATGCAACCTACCGGGACGCGGTAGCGAGCGTGGCATCATTATTCGAAATAGACGGAGCAAGATCATGAGTGTGCGACCCTGGATTGGCAATCGCGAGTATTTTCCTGGCATTCCACGTATAGAGTATGAGGGCCCGGAGTCTGATAACCCCCTAGCATTCAAAGCTTACGATGCGGATCGCGTGGTCGGCAACAAGACCATGTCCGAGCATCTGCGTTTTTCTATCTGCTACTGGCATACGTTTTGCGCTGACGGCGCCGATCCCTTTGGTCCTGGCACGCGCTCCCATCCCTGGAATGAGAGTACCGATCGGCTTGAGGCGGCAGAAGAAAGACTTGACGCTGCGTTCGAGTTTTTCAGCAAAATGACGGTACCCTACTTTTGCTTTCATGATCGTGATCTGGCTCCCGAAGGCGCGAGTATTGTTGAAAGCGAGAAAAACCTGCAGCACCTAGTCGGGCGCGTCAAACCACGACAGCAGGAAACCGGGATCAAATTGCTGTGGGGTACTTCGAACTTGTTCTCGCATCCGCGCTACATGAACGGCGGCTCGACCAACCCGAATTTCGATGTCGTCGCACAGGCGGGGGCGCAAGTTAAGGCTGCGTTGGATGCGACGGTTGAGCTCGGTGGAGAGAACTTTGTATTTTGGGGCGGTCGCGAGGGGTATTCCACACTGTTTAACACCGATACCGGCCGCGAGTTGGAGCACATGGCGAGGTTCCTTGGTATGGCCCGCGACTATGGCCGCTCGATCGGCTTTAACGGCGCGTTCTTAATTGAGCCCAAGCCGATGGAGCCCATGTATCACCAGTATGACGTCGACTCCCAGACCGTCATTGGTTTTCTCCGACAACATGGACTTGCTGACGACTTCAAAGTCAATGTGGAAGCAAATCACGCTACGCTGGCGGGTCATTCATTCGCTCACGAGCTCAGAATGTGTACGGATGCCGGCATGCTTGGCTCGGTCGATGCCAATCGCGGCAATCCTCAGAATGGCTGGGATACGGACCAGTTCCCGGCTGACCTTTACGATACGGTGCAGGCGATGCTTATCGTACTCGAAGATGGGGGCTTCAAGACCGGCGGACTGAATTTTGATGCGAAACTCCGGCGTGAATCGACCGATTTGGAAGACATGTTTATCGCGCATATCGGCGGCATGGATTCATATGCACGTGGTCTGCTCATCGCCCACGAGATTCTTGAAAAATCCTCGCTGGTTGATTCTCGCCATGAGCGCTATGCCAGTTTCGACAGCGGACAGGGCCAGGCATTCACAAGGGGCCTATTATCTCTTGAGGATCTCCGTGAATATGCCGCGAAACAGGGTGAGCCGCGTAAGCTAAGCGGCCGGCAGGAATGGGTTGAGAATGTCATGAATGACTTCATATTTCGGGCAAAGCCCTGAGCGCCTTGTGAGCGAGCATCGTAATTTGTGCAGGTGCCTCTGATGACGCAGCGGAGCCCGGACAGCCTGATGGAGCGAGTACTTCGAAATGCCCACGGCGACTGTGTCACGCTGCTGAATTACGGCGCTCGACTGACGCGTATCGAATTGCAGTTACCGGACGGCGTCCGTAACGTAATTTGTGGTTATAAGGATAATGCGGAATACCTGACCGACCCTTACTTCATGGGCGCAACCGCCGGGCGTACCTGTAACCGCATTGCTGGTGCACACTTCAAACTCGGCGGCGTTAACTATCCTCTCGATGTCAACGATGGGGAGAATCATTTGCACGGCGGTGCGGATGGTTTTCATAATAGGTACTGGTCAATCGATGCAGCAGTCCCAGACGATACAGGACGGTTTCTGCTGTGGTCGGCGGATGGTGATCAAGGCTACCCCGGAACGCTTGAGGCGAGCGTCACTTATCGCTGGACGGATGAGCGCGAGCTCGTGATCCAGATGGAAGCTGAAACTGATCGGCTGACACATGTAAATATGACCAATCACGCCTATTTCAATCTTGCAGCTGGCGATACCGATGTGCTCGGACACCGCTTGCATATTGCCGGCCGGCAAATCTTGCAGGTCAACGAAGAGCTTCTACCGACTGGTGATTTCCTCGATATTACTGGCTCTGGACTGGATTTGCGCCAGCCAGTGGCGCTGTGTGATGTCATTGAGTCGCGGCATCCGCTTGTTGTGCGTACTGGCGGTATGGATTTCAATTATATTCTGGACGAATCTGAGGGCTGTGCAGGGCTCGAGAGCCCGAACGGCGATCTTTACTTGCGGATGACAACAACATGCCCTGGACTTCAGATGTACGGTGGACAAAAACTTGGACCACCATTCGCACCATACCGCGGCCTGTGCCTCGAGCCCCAGCATTTTCCCGATACACCCAATCAACCCACCTTTCCCAGTACGCTGCTTGCGCCGGGCGAGCGCTATTCGCAGACGACGCGTTATCACTTTATAGCGGCTGTCTGAGCGTCACTGATACACTTATTAAGTAGTTACTTGTGGTCTAATGGCGCCGAATTTTGAGGCGGTTACGCTGGGGTTGAGAGTTAAGCCATATCGCGGTCCGAGAGTAGCCAAAAAACTACAGTACCATGATAATCTGTAGGCTGAGACTTCGGCCGTCTGGGTCGATTAAGTCAACGCCAATCGGGTACGCTGATGTCAAAGGGAAATGAATTCTGGAGCCGCGATTTCGCAAGCCGCTATGGCCATACCAATCTTGTCACCGACCAAGATAAGTACCTGTTTGCGAGCGACGCACCCAAGTATCGGTTTAATGTAATCGGTGCCGGTACAATGGGCCAGGAGCATATCCGTGTCACCAATTTTGAGGGTCGCGCAATAATAAATGGTGTATACGATCCTGAGCCGTTAAGTGTTGAGAACGCCAAAGACGCACACGCCATTCATAACGATGAACCGCTTAAGTTATATACGTCTATCGAGGAAGCCTGTTCTGACCCGAATGTCGATGGCCTTATAATCTGCACGCCGAATTATACGCACATTGACATAATTCGAAGTGCGGTGAAATCTGGTAAGCACATTCTGGTTGAGAAGCCGGTTGCAACCACCATTGCGGATGCTTACGAGATCGCGCAGATTGCAAGTATCTATGACGGGATCTTTCAGGTTGGGTTGCAGTATCGCTACAAGGCGATCTACACCGAGGCCATTCACGAGGCGTTGGAGCGTAAGACGCTTGGCGACATCAAAGTTGTCAGTATGGTGGAGCATCGTATGGCGTTCCTTGACAAAATAGGTCAATGGAACAAGTTCTCACGATATTCGGGCGGCACGCTCGTCGAAAAATGCTGCCACTATTTTGATTTGATCAATCTCTTTGCAGGATCGAGGCCCAAGCGTGTATTTGCGACCGGCAGCATGGCGGTTAACTTCAAAGAATTTGAGCACGAGAGAGGCAAGTCGGACATTCTCGACAACGCGATGGTTGTCATCGAGTATGAAAACGGCGTACGCGGCAGCTTCGGGCTCGCAATGTTCGCGCCGATGTTTTACGAGGAAATCGTCCTTTGTGGTGATGTTGGCCGGCTACGTGCATCGGAGAACCAGGATTTTCTGCCAGGGAACGCGCTGAAGTCACAGCTCGAAATCTTTGGTGGCGAGACTTATCCGTCTCGCATGATGACACCGAGTTACCCCGTGGCCATCGAAGAGTCCGGCCACAATGGTGCAACGTTCTTCGAGCATATGCATTTCGTCGACAGTATCGGCAATGGCAGAAGCGACGGGCCAACAGCGATGGACGCGTTCTGGTCAGTGGTAGTCGGTGTTGCAGCAGAAACCTCAGTAGCCAGCGGCGAGCCGGTCGAGATACGGGACTTGCTCGAACAGAACGGCCTAGATCAACTCTGACTGGCCTCTTTGAGATTAGGTTTTTTAATTAGTCGCTTACCGCACTCTCATACGCGGCATCGATTTGTAATTCACAAACAGCGATCGCGGTGTCGAGCTTCATTAGCCACTCATTACCGTACTGCTCCACATACCAATCGCGCATGCCACTGGCCGCTTCACGAAACTGCAGATTTTCCTCGGCCGTGGGCACGTACAGCGTTCCACCGGACTCCTCGAACTCACGGTAAGCATCGATTTCACGACGCCTGATGATGCCGCGCGTAACAGTCTTTAATTCCTGAAAACCGTCATAAACGATGCGCCGTATGTCGGATGGGAGTTCCTGCCAACTTACTTCTGAGAACCACCACATGCCGCCCATGTAACTGTGGCCATCTAGCGTTACAAACTTTATTTGCTCGTGCAGCTTCATGCCGACAATGTCCTGGATGCCGTTCTTAGTACCCTCGACAACGCCTGTGGCAAGGGCTGTGTAGACCTCCGACCAAGCGACTGGTGTCGGGTTACCACCGAGTTGCCGCACCAGTTCCTGCTGAACGGGCGCAGAGATCGTGCGGAATTTCCGACCGCTGATATCCGCCGGCGACCGGATCTGCGCGTTGGTTGACGCGAAATTCCGCCAACCACCCGTATTCGATACGGTCATGAGTCGAATGGGCATGTTGGAATCGAGAATTACCCTTCGCAAATCGGTGATAATCGGCCCGTCAAACACGCATTCGGCCACGGCATCGTCGCGAAACGTATACGGCAGGTCGAGGACCTGGCCGGGGCCGAAGATACTACCCAGGCTGCCGGTAGTTAACATGAACACTTGCAGCACACCGGTTTGCATTCCCTCGAGACACTCGCGCTCGTTGGAACAAAACTGGCCGGATGGATATATCTCTACTTCCGCGTGGCCGTTGCTGCGGCTCTCTACATACTGCTTGAATACCAATGCACCATCGTAATCCTCGTCTTCGGGTGAACCGAGAAACGAAAACCGAATCGTGTAGTCGGCGTTCGAATCGCTGCGTGAGACGACCGTGCCGCCAACCGACGCGATAAAAAGCGCAACGAATATTGAAAGCAATACCTGTCTTTTGCTCATCTGTTCAATCCTCTGCGAAGCCGAGTAGCCGCGGCAGCGTCATCGACAGTGCCGGGAAGTAGGTAATGAGGAATATTACGGTAACTTCAACAGCGAGGAACGGCAGCATCTGGCGCGCAATCGTTTCGACTCGCTCCTTTGAAATCGATGCCGCCACGAACAACACCAGACCCATGGGCGGCGTGGCCAGACCGACGGTCACGTTGACACACATCACGACCGCAAAATGAATCGGGTCGATGCCCATAGCCACAAACAGTGGTCCCAGTACCGGTCCAAGAATTAGGACAGCGGGACCGGCATCAAGAAGCATGCCGACGATGAACAGGAACAGGTTGGCGAGAAAAAGCAAAACATAGACGTTATCACTTGTTTGCATCATGCCGTTGGCGACCATCCCAGCCAGGCCCGATACCGTTATGAGCCAGGCGAAAACAACAGACGCACCGACGAGCAATAGGATGATGCCTGACTGCGCTGCCGACTCGATGAAGATGGACGGCAATTCCTTGAAACGCAGTGTGCGAGTTAAGAATAGCGTAATGAACAGGGCGTAAAAAGCAGCAACAGCGGCCGCTTCTGTTGGCGTAAATATGCCCGCAAGAATACCGCCTAACAAAATGATTGGTGTTAGTAGCGCCAGTGCCGTTTTACGAAATGACTGACCACGTTCTCGCCAGGTTGCCTTGCGTCTCGCGACCGGGTAGTTGCGCTTTTTCGAGATGAAGCTGGTTACGATCATCAGGCCGACGGAAATCATCAGCCCCGGCACAAGTCCTGCCGCGAAAAGCCCAGCAACGGACACGTTCATGATGAACGCGTAGAGAATCATGATGCCCGATGGTGGGATAATCGGACCGATAACTGACGATGCAGCTGTAATCGCAGCTGCAAACGATCGTGAATAGCCACTCTTTTCCATCACTGGAATAAATATTTTTCCGAGAGCCGAAGTATCGGCAACGGCCGATCCCGAAAGCCCTGCAAAAAGGACGGACGACAAGATGTTGACTTGAGCCAGCCCGCCCCGCACATGGCCTATCATTGACTGGCTGAAATCAACGATTGAGCGGGTGATTCCACCGGAATTCATGATTTGCCCGGCAAGTATGAAAAACGGCAGCGCCATGAGTGGGTAAGAATCCATGCCACTGTATAGGCGCGACAATAGAGCCTTAAAGAAAATCTGGTCTCCTTCAAAAGCCAGACTAAGGCCGGGCCCGACCAGCAGCGCAAATACGACTG
>JABIQN010000032.1 GCA_018699395.1 Gammaproteobacteria bacterium | reverse complement strand
GGCCACTCACGTTTCCCTGTTATTGGCGAAGATCGTGATGAGGTTCTTGGTATTTTGCTGGCGAAAGACTTGCTGCGCTATTATGGCCGCGATGAGGCAAAAGATCTTACGATCAAAAAATTACTGCGACCTGCATCGGTTATTCCCGAGTCGAAGAGACTCAATGCACTTTTGAAAGAGTTTCGTGCGAGCCACAATCACATGGCAATTGTGGCCGATGAATACGGCGGTATTGCCGGCTTGTTAACCATTGAAGACGTGCTTGAAGAAATAGTGGGTGAAATTGACGATGAGCATGATCACGAAGAAGTGGAGTTCATTCGCCCGGACGGCGATCGAGACGGCAAAGAGTGTTTCGCCGTGCGCGCACTGACTCGTATCGAAGATTTTAATGAATACTTTGAGTGTGCATTGGACGATGAGGAATACGATACGATCGGTGGCCTCGTGATGCATGAGCTCGGACGGCTTCCTAGCCGTGGTGAAAATGTCGAGTTTGGTGGGTTCGGTTTTGTCGTTGTCAAGGCAGATGAACGACGAATTAATGCGTTACGGGTACAGCGCAACAATGGCTAATCTCATTGGCTAATAAGAAAAATCTGGATTTTCTGTTTTCGCTGACTTCAGATTGGCCAAGACTGAGTCGATTGCTCGCGTTTGTCATAGGTAGCGCGACGACCTTGGTATTTGCACCTGCAGAGTGGTCACTATTAGCCCCGTTGCTGATACTCCCACTTTTGTTTGTCGCACTCACAGCGCCACCGAAAGATGCTGCGGCACATTTTTTCTGGTTTGGCTTTGGGCTGTTCCTTACGGGTACATACTGGATTTACATATCCGTTCACGTGTATGGCAATGCGGCTTTATGGATTGCAGTTATTTTGATGGTGGCTTTATCGCTGATCTTGGCGACATTCCTGTGGTTAGCAGGCTGGATCATGTCTCACCTTTCGCAGGGCAAACCGTGGCGTATGTACTTCATTGGCCCTGCAATATGGGTCCTTGTAGAGTGGCTGCGCGGCTGGGTATTGACTGGGTTTCCATGGCTATCTCAAGGTTACGGGCAGGTTGATTCGGCCCTGGGTGGGTGGGCACCTGTCCTCGGTGTTTACGGCGTATCGATGATGTTGCTGTTCAGTAGTGCTGCAATTCTTGTATCAATCATGACTCCAAACAGGGAACGTCTGACCGCAGTTCCACTCATTTTCCTGCCTTGGATCGTTGGTAGCGCGCTAAGCGTAGTGGATTGGACTGAGCCCTATGGCGATCCGATTCGCACCACGATCGTTCAGGGTGGCATCCCGCAAGAGCAGAAATGGCTCCCCGAAAAGCGCCAGGCGACACTCGACTTTTATCGAAGCTCGACGCTGAGTGTGCCTGATAGTGAGCTGGTCATATGGCCAGAAGTTGCGATTCCTGCTTTGCAGGACCAAGTCGTAGATTATCTGAATGCTGTTGGCGGTGATGCGAAGCGAAATGCTCAAACGGTGCTGGTCGGGATTCTCGAACGCAATATGCAGCACAGTGCCGACACACAGATATTTAACAGCGTTCTGATGCTCGGGAGTGACGAGCCGCAGGCGTATCATAAGCGGCATCTGGTACCTTTTGGCGAGTATTTTCCGGTTCCTGCAGCCGTCCGGAAATGGATGAGATTGCGAAATCTTCCTTACGCTGATCTCGCGGCGGGGAAGGATGTTCAGGCGTTACTACAAACAGCCAAGGGCGTAAATCTGGCGGTAGCTATTTGCTGGGAAGACGCCTTCGGCGCGGAGCAGCTATACGCGTTTCCCGACGCTGATTTACTGATTAATGTCAGTAATGACGGCTGGTTTGGCGATTCGATTGCACCGCATCAACATCTGCAGATTGCCCGAATGCGAGCGCTGGAAGTCGGTCGCTATTCTATTCGCTCAACCAATACCGGCATCAGTGCGTTTATCGGTCCGACTGGCGAGATCTTGAAGATCGGCGAGCAATTTAAGTCAGTGGTAATGACCGCCAGCGTCCGCACCCATCGCGGCACTACAATTTATGCCGACAGCGGCAATTGGACGATTCTGGGAATCTGCTACTTAATACTTGGTTTCTTCTGGATTCGAAGTCGTGCTGGGGCCTAGTGTATTCAGCCATCTGAGATATACCGCTACTGCGCATCGCAGCCTGTTCATGTAGGCTTGCATTTTTTCATAGCATCGAAGATGTACGGCACCCATGAGCACTCCCTACAACCCCGAAATCATCGAGCTTGATGCCCAGAAGTATTGGGATGATGCCCATAGTTTTGAGGTCGGTGAAGACGCCGACAAAGAAAAATACTATTGCCTGACTATGTTTCCGTACCCAAGCGGAAAACTGCACATGGGTCATGTTCGTGTTTTCACCATTAACGATGTCATCGCACGTTATCAGCGCTTGCAGGGCAAACATGTTTTGCAGCCGATGGGTTGGGACGCATTTGGTATGCCGGCAGAGAACGCCGCCATCCAGCGCGGAATTCCACCTGCTGAATGGACTTACGCCAACATAGAGGATATGCGTGGTCAGCTGAAGCGCCTGGGTTATGCCTACGATTGGACGCGCGAAGTTACCACCTGTAAGCCCGAGTACTACCGTTGGGAGCAGTGGCTATTCACGAAAATGTTCGCCAAAGGCTTGGTCTACCGTAAGAATTCAATCGTTAATTGGGACCCTGTTGATCAGACAGTTCTGGCGAATGAGCAGGTTATTGACGGCCGTGGCTGGCGTTCTGACGCGCTCGTTGAACGCCGTGAAATTCCGCAGTGGTTTATGAAGATCACTGACTATGCGGATGAATTACTCGACGAACTGGATCGCATGCCCGGCTGGCCTGAGTCGGTCAAGACGATGCAGCGTAACTGGATCGGTCGTTCGGAGGGTGTTGAGTTGTCATTCAATGTTGATGGCGAAAACGAGCCATTGACGGTCTATACGACGCGGCCGGATACGCTTATGGGTGTGACCTATATGGCAGTCGCGGCAGAACATCCATTGGCCAAAAAGTCGGCGGCGGCGAACCCAGATGTTGCGGCATTCATAGAGCAATGTAAGCAAACGGATGCACAGGAAGCGACGCTGGAAACGATGGAGAAAAAAGGTATGTCGTTGGGCATGTCTGCTATCCATCCACTGAGTGGTGAGGAAGTTCCTCTGTGGGTCGCAAACTTTGTCCTCATGACCTATGGCACCGGCGCTGTTATGGCCGTTCCCGGCCACGACGCGCGCGATTGGGAGTTTGCAAAAAAACATGGTCTACCAATCAAACAAGTGATTGTGCCGGCGGATGGCACTGATATCGATATTGAGGCTGCCGTTTATCTCGAACGGGGTGTACTCGTGAACTCGGGCCAATACGATGGCCTGGATTTCGACGCTGCGTTCAATGCGATAGCGGATCATTTCGAAGAGATTGGTCGCGGTAGTCGCAAAGTGAATTACCGTCTGCGTGACTGGGGTGTTTCGCGGCAACGCTATTGGGGTACGCCTATTCCGATTATATATTGTGATGATTGCGATGCCGTACCCGTCCCGGAAGACCAGTTGCCGGTGCTACTGCCTGAAGACGTTGAAGTGAAGGGAGCCGGCTCTCCACTCAAGGATATGCCCGAATTCGTTAACGTGCCTTGTCCAAGATGTGGCAAAGCGGCGCGTCGTGAAACGGATACCTTTGATACCTTTATTGAGTCGTCATGGTATTTTGCTCGCTATGCCTGCCCGGACAGTGACAGCACCATGCTCGATAATCGTGCTAAGTACTGGACGCCGGTAGACCAATATACGGGCGGCATTGAACATGCGATTCTGCATCTTCTGTATTCGAGGTTCTTCCAGCGGGTCATGCGTGACGAAGGCTTGACCGATGTATCTGAACCGTTCACCAACCTTATGACTCAAGGCATGGTGCTCAAAGACGGCGCGAAGATGTCGAAAGCAAAGGGCAATACGGTTGACCCGGCAGAGCTGATCAAAAAATACGGCGCGGATACCGTGCGACTTTTCATGATGTTCGCGGCACCGCCCGAACAGGCTTTGGAGTGGTCTGACGACGGCGTTCAGGGTAGTTTTCGATTTCTGAAGCGGTTCTGGAGTGCAGTCATCGATCATACCGCTGCAGGGAAAGCAGGCGCGCTGGATATCGGCATGTTGACCGACACACAAAAAGATCTTCGCCGCAAAACACATCAAACGATTGCCAAGATTAGCGATGACCTTGGTCGTCGTCATAGTTTTAACACTGCTGTGGCAGCATCAATGGAGTTACTCAATGCGGTGAACAAATTTACAGATACGTCGGACAATGGCCGCGCAGCTGAACGTGAAGCGCTTGAATCTGTTGTTGTGATGTTGTCACCAATCGTGCCGCATATTTGCCACGCATTGTGGCAAGAGTTAGGTTATGAGTCGGCCGTGATCGATCAACGATGGCCAGAATACGATGAAAGTGCGATCGAGCTGGATCTTGTTGAAATCGTAGTGCAGGTTAACGGTAAATTACGTGGACGGATATCGGTTGCTGTCGACATAGCGAAAGACGAAGTAGAGGCAACTGCATTGGCCGATGAAAACGTGCAGCGATTTATCGGTGATAATGACGTTCGTAAAGTTATCGTTGTGCCGGGAAAATTGGTGAATATCGTTGTTTAAGAGAATCCGTATAGCAACACTCATTCTGGCGATCGTCGGCATTGCTGCATGCGGGTTTCACTTGCAAGGGGCGTTTATAGCACCCGCCGGTATGGAGCGGACTTATATTGCCTCGGATGATCATTATAGTGCGTTTTTTAGAGAGTTTAAATCACGGCTGCGCTCTGCGGGTGTCGTACTAAGCGACTCTCCGATTGACGCAACGGCGACTTTTAGTATTTCCTTTGACCAAACTTCACAACGAGTTTTGTCCGTTTCAACTCGAAATGTGCCAACTGAGTATGAGGTGTTCTATACCATCACTTACAGCCTTTACAGCGGGCCGAACGTGTTGCTGCCGCCTCAAACTCTCACGCTCACCAGAAACTACACCTATGATTCGACCCTCGTGTTGGGCAAAGCGCGTGAAGGGGAATTGCTTCGCGATGCGATTGTTCAGGATCTCGTTCGTGTCGTGCTGAAGCAAATCTCTACGCTCTAAGCGAATCTATTACTCGTTTCTAATCTGCCGCGAAGTGTCTTGGGTTCTTTGCTGTACTAGTAAGGCCTTAAGCATATTATTCAGGACTCAGGAGTGACGATTTTGGGAGGCTTTTGGGGGGGGATTCTGAAGCGGACATCACCGGCAATACGCTGAGGGACGATTCTAACGATCACAGTCAGGGGGCCGTGTTGTTACAAGATGGTCGGGTTCGGAGCGGCTCCGTAGACTTCTTCCGGGTCGAATACTTTCTCTGATTCCGTCCATTCGAGGTCTACGCGGCCGTCCGATTGCTTCAACTTAAAATCGTTGCCGACCGGAACTTTTCGGTAAAAGCAGCTGCGGTAGCCTACGTGACAACTTGCGCCGCCCGCGACATCCGCTCGGAGCCAGACACAATCTTGGTCATCGTCGATTAAGAATTCTCGGACCGTTTGAACGAGGCCGCTAGTGGCGCCTTTGTGCCACAGAACCTGACGGCTGCGACTGAAGTAGTGGGCTTCGCCAGTCGATATAGTCAACTGCAGCGCTTCTTTGTTCATGTAGCCCTGCATGAGAACCTCGCCGCTGGTGGCATCGGTGGTGACAACGGTGATGAGTCCGCGGTCATCGAATTTCGGTGCGAGGTCGTCGCCTTCTTCAACCTGTTCGATGCTGTCGCGGGCTTGGAATTTGACAGGTGTGGCCGACATTATATAGTCCTTAGAGAATTTTTTTAGATCAGAAGAGTACCGGGCGTAGCGGTCAGCAGCAATGTTGATATGATTGCGTTCTTTGAATAATCGAATACTAAGACCATGACACTACAGCTACACGACACCCTTAAGGGTAAGAAAGTCCCGTTTGAACCACTTATAGAGGGCGAGGTGACGATGTATCTGTGTGGTCCCACAGTTTATAACTACGCGCACATCGGTAACGCGAGGCCCGCTGTCGTATTTGATCTGCTAGCGCGACTATTGCGCCGCAGTTATAAATTGACGTTTGCGCGAAATATCACTGATGTTGACGACAAGATAAACACCGCTTCAGTGGAAACCGGTAAACCCATTGACGAAATTACAGCGCGCTTCATCAAAGCTTATAACGATGATATGGGCGCGTTAGGCGTACGGGCGCCTGATATCGAGCCGCGTGCGACGCAACACATTGGCGAAATGATCACGATGATCGAAACGTTAATCGAGAAAGAATTTGCGTATGAGGCGGAAAATCATGTTCTGTTCGACGTATCAGCGAACGAGAACTACGGTGCATTATCAAAGCGCGATTTGCGGGAGATGATCGCGGGCGCGCGAGTTGAGGTCGCACCCTACAAGAGGGCGGCGCACGACTTCGTCTTATGGAAGCCATCGACGCCGGAATTGCCGGGTTGGGATTCGCCCTGGGGTCGGGGCCGACCGGGCTGGCATATTGAGTGTTCTGCCATGGCTAAAAAGCACCTCGGTGAGACGATCGACATTCACGCCGGCGGGCGTGATTTGGTGTTCCCACATCACGAAAATGAAATGGCGCAGAGTTGTTGCGCGCATGACGGTGCGCCATTCGCGCGTTATTGGTTACACAACGGTTTTCTCAGTATGGACGAGGCCAAGATGTCGAAGTCTCTGGGCAATGTATTGTTCGTACATGAGATGATAAAGACCATACCGGGCGAGGTTATCCGTCTAGCGCTGCTCAGTGCTCACTACAAACAGCCACTGGACTGGTCAGCAGACTCGATTGAGTCCGCTCGTCGCATGTTGGATCGCCTCTATGGCGCCTTGCAGGGCGTCGTCGTCTCGGATGAAGCGCGTGCGGCGGCCGATGTGCCGAAAGCTGTCCTTGCAGCACTGGAAGATGACTTGAATTCTCCGCGGGCTATGGCGGCATTGTTTGGTCTGGTAAAGAATCTCAATAAAGCGACCAAGGACGAAGAAAAGGCGAGTCTCGCTGCTGCACTGTACGCAGGCGGTGAGTTGATGGGGCTTCTCGGCAATGATCCGGATGAGTGGTTTGTTGGGCACGTCAAGGGTGACATGGCGCCTGACGAGATCGAAGCTTTGATCGAGAAGCGCCTTACTGCGAAGGCGGCACGTGATTTCGAGACCGCAGATACTATTCGTGATCAGCTTCTCGACGCTGGTATCACCATTCAAGACGGCCATGATGGCACGAGTTGGCGTCGGAGCTAATCGTGAGTAATGAGATACAGATCGCGCAACAGGAACTGATCGAGGACTTCGATATGTTCGAAGACTGGATGGACCGTTATCAGTACCTGATCGATATGGGTCGCCGCCTACCCGAGTTTCCCGAATCGTATCGGACCGACGAGAATCGAATTCGAGGCTGTCAGTCGCAAGTCTGGTTTGTTGCTAAAGAGCAGGAAGGACGGCTGCACTTCGAGGCTATCAGCGACGCTGCAATCGTCTCCGGGCTGATTGCCTTGTTGCTACGCCTTTATAGTGGCCGCACGCCCAAGGACATATTGGATACACCGCCGGATTTCGTAACGGCGCTGCAGCTTGAAGCTCACCTTAGCCCGACCCGAAGCACCGGATTGTCATCAATGCTGATAGCGATCCGACGTTTCGCATCTGAGGCTATGCGGGCTGCCTGATGACTAATGCTGTGAGTAAAGTGCTCGCATGGCCACTCATTCAGTTGGTGCGGCTTTACAGGCTTGCAATTTCTCCCTGGTTCGGTGCGAACTGTCGTTTTGACCCAACGTGCTCACAATATGCGATCGAAGCGCTGCAGCGGCATGGTGTATTCAAAGGGATGTGGTTGGCGGTCCGACGTATTGGTCGCTGCTATCCATGGGGTGGTTCTGGATACGATCCCGTGCCCAAGAACAGAAAGGACTATAATGAAACCGCTTAGCCCATTGCAGGCAGTCTTCCTTTCGATCATCGAGCCCGCGAAAAGTAGCGGTAATATTGAGCTGGTGACTGTTCTGAGACGCCTTTGAAGCGCTACAATAGGCGCATGAATAAGCATTTACTGACAATTTTGCGATGCCCGTTATCACACAAGGGCCTAGCCCTTCTGAAGAAAGATGATTTAGCACGAGTTAATGCTGCCATCGATGCTGGACTTCTGGTTAATCACGAAGGTTCAGCAGTGTCTAATCCACTGCATGAGGCACTGATCACCGATGACGGTAAGCGCATTTATCCGGTCGACGACGGCATTCCGGTGTTGCTCGAGGACGAATCGATAAGCATGGAGCAGCTTGCTTGAAGATCCAGGCTAACCAGCTCTCCTCGCATCTCATCAAATCTCTAGCCCCTTGTTACCTCGTCACTGGCGACGAGTTTTTACTGGTTGGCGAGGCGCTGGAAAGTATTCGCGAGAAAGCGCGTGAATGTGGGTTCACGTCGCGCGAATTGCACGTGGCAGCGGCCGGTTACGACTGGGGCGCGCTAACAGCATCGACGGGAAATTTTTCCTTGTTCGCTGAGCAGCGCATCATTGAGTTGCGCTTACCCACCGGGAAGCCTGGAAAGGCTGGCAGTGCGGCGATCATTGATCTCGTTGAGCAATCGGGCCCGGAAATATTATTCATTATTACTGGCCCTAAACTTGATCGGAGTAGTAGTGCATCCAAGTGGGCGAAGACAATTGATCAGAAGGGCGTGTCGTTGCCGCTTTGGCCGATCGGTGTTCGTGAGCTTCCGGGTTGGATAGCTAACAGGATGCGATCTGCGGGCCTGCAGCCGGACAGAGATGCAGTGACGCTGATCGCCGATCGGGTGGAGGGAAATCTGCTTGCTGCACAGCAAGAAATTGAAAAGTTGCGCCTGATTCTCGGTGAAGGAAAGGTGAGCGCAGAAGCTGTACATGAAGCCGTTGCCAACAGTAGCCGCTACGATGTTTATAAATTGACTGATGCTGCGCTTGAGGGCGACGCCAATCGCTCTGTAAGGATTCTTGGTGGGCTGCGTAGAGAAGGCATAGAACCTGTCATTGTTATGTGGGCGCTGACTCGTGAACTGCGAACGTTGGCGATGCTGGATGACGTTATCAGGCAGGGCGGTGACCTTGGTGGGGCGATGCAAAAGTCAGGTGTTTGGCAAAATCGGCAAGGCTTGGTGCGCAGTTGT
>JABIQN010000031.1 GCA_018699395.1 Gammaproteobacteria bacterium | reverse complement strand
GAGTCGTGGCGCCGTCCCGAACTAAACCGTCACGACGACATTATCGATCAAGCGCGCATTACCCAAATTGGCGGCGGCAAGCACAACTAATTCGTCACAGTCGCGATCAGGAATCTGCAGATTTTGTGCGCGCCTGATTGAAAAATACTCTACAGAAAACCCAGCATCGCTTAGCGCCTTAACCGACTTCGACTCTAGCTCTTCGTGGTTTTGGCGACCGCGCTGCAACTCTTCTGCAACACCTGATAACACCTGATACAAGACTGGCGCATTCGCTCGTTCGTCATCGTCCAGATATTGATTTCGCGAACTCATTGCCAAGCCATCATCTTCACGCATCGTCTCACCGGTGATGATCTTTACCGGCAAATTTAGGTCGAGAGACATATGACGAATCACTAACTGCTGCTGATAGTCCTTCTGACCAAAAATCGCCATATCGGGCTGTACCAACGCAAATAACCTAGCGACAACAGATGTCACTCCATTGAAGTGTCCGGGGCGACTCGCGCCACAAAAGTTCTCGGTAATTCTCGGCACCAAAATCGATGTGGCATCTTCCAAGCCAAGCGGGTACATCGTTTCGATATTCGGCGCGAATATTAAATCAGCCGCAGACTTTTTAAGACACCGGGTATCATGCTCAAGAGTTCGGGGATACTCGGCAAAATCCTCGTCCTCCCCGAATTGAGTTGGATTAACAAAAATACTGACGACGACCTTTTCCGCATATTCACGTGCAAGCTCCACGAGTGACGCATGCCCCGCATGCAGATTACCCATTGTCGGAACCAAGGCGATGCGCTCGTCATGCTGACGCCACTCGGCCAGCCGCTCGTCGAGTTCCTGCTTGGTTTGCACAACTATCATGAAAAACAGTGTTCGGGTCCAGGGTAGCTACCATCTTTAACCTCACTAACGTATGCCTGCAAAGCTGCGAGTGGAGAGTGGCAACCGACCTGGAAGTTTTTGACGAACTTGGGCGTTCGTCCCTGCGTTATGCCCAACAAGTCATATAGCACCAGAATCTGGCCATCAACGTCTGGTCCAGCCCCAATTCCGATCACTGGAACCTCCAATGCTTCAGCAATGATCTTGCCGGCCTCGTTCGGCACGCACTCCAACAACACAATATCTGCGCCTGCGTCTTGCAGACGTTTTGCGGAAGCCAGCATTTCCCTCGCCTTGTCCGGATCTCTACCCTGAACTTTGAAACCGCCTATCTTGTGGACTGATTGCGGTTTTAAGCCCAAGTGTGCGCAGACCGGAATATCATGTCGCGCCAAATGCTCAACGATCTCAACCTGATCATCGCCGCCTTCCAACTTCACCATCATGGCGCCACCTTCTTGCATTAGGCGAACCGCATTATCCAGCGCTATATGCGGCTTCGTGTAGCTCATGAATGGCATATCAGCAACCAGAAACGCCCGACGCAGCCCACGAGAGACCGTCTTCGAGTGATAGATAATGTCGTCAACTGTGACGGGAATTGTCGTGTCATGGCCTTGAATCACCATGCCAAGCGAATCACCAACCAAGACCAAGTCGGCACCTGCCGTATCGACGAGTGCAGCATAGCTGGCATCATATGCCGTAATGCACGCAATCGGTTGGCCCGCATGCTTCATCTTTTGCAGAGTCGACACATTTATCGGTGGCTCGGTCATGCCGCGTTGTTCAAGTTGTGTATACATAGTCCCGAAGAATATCAGGCAAGTGCCGCGGTGACAGGATTAAAGAATCTTCGTCCACTGGTCGTACGCTCGATCTGCTCGAATAACTGCGCATAATCCTCGTCGTTATTAACTGGATTGATCTGCGATGCATTAACGATCAGCAGTGGGCCATCATTATAATGGTGAAAAAATCGCGAGTACGCATCGGTTAAGCGCTCGAGGTAGCGTCGTTCAACATACCGGTCATACGGCGAATTGCGGCGTGCCAGGCGCTGTAGAATAGAATCAACAGAAGCCTGCAAGTAAATCACAAGATCTGGCACCGGTGCATCAACCGCCAAATTATCCGCTATTTGGTCGTAGAGTTTTAACTCCTCGGCATCCAGATTGAGTTCTGCAAACAATCGATCCCGGGTAAAGAGATAATCGGATATGCGGACACTGGAAAACAAATCCGACTGTCGCATTTGCTCGATTTGGCGGGCTCGAGCGAATAGAAAAAACATTTGTGCCGGAAGTGCGGCAGACCGTCCATCACGATAAAAACGCTCAAGAAACGGGTTTTCCTCGAATTCCTCGAGTACCAGATCTCCAGATAGGCTGTCAGCCAAGCGTCTAGCCAGCGCCGTCTTACCGACGCCTATCGGCCCTTCGATCGCGATGTATCGCGATATTCCAATAGCACTCTGTAGATAGCGTACGGTCACTGCTTTCCTCTATTCAACTCGAGATACCGCCAGATCAGATACATGCGTATCAAGGCTCGCGATTCGACCTAAGTTAGGAATATGAAGTTCGGGAGCCAGCTCTCCAAGTGGTAACAATACAAAATTTCGCTCACCAATGCCCGGGTGTGGAACAATTAAATTCGTCTCGTCAATTTCATGATCAGAGTAGACCAGCAAATCCAGGTCGAGAGTACGTGGACCCCATTGGACATCGCTGCGTTCACGGCCACATTTATTCTCAATGTTTTGCAATTCCTGCAGTAGCTCACCTGCGGACAACTGAGTTATGAGTGCTGCTGCTGCATTAACGAAATCTGGCTGCTCCACTCCGCCGAAAGGCTCGGAACGATACAACGACGATCGACGGATCAGACGCGTCCACGGAATTTCTGATAGCAGATCAAAGGCGATCTTCAATTGAAGTGTCGGGTTATCCAAATTGCTCCCGAGGCCGATGTACGCGGGATACCAATGGTCGGCGGTCACGTCGCTTGAGATGGTTTGCGACGACGACGACGTGGACGACGCTTCTGATGGCTGTCCTGTCCCTGTCCCTGCCCCTGTCCCGACTGCATTTGAAAGCTTACGGCACGTTTATTCTCGGTCTGCGTTTGCACATCAGTCCAGAATTTGGCCAGAGTCTCGTCCGCCTGCCCGACCTCTGACTGTAACAGCATAAAATCGTAGGCCGCCCGAAAGCGCCGATGTTCCAGAAGATTCATCGCCCGCTTACCTCGCACCATTGCAAATCGTGGCTGCAAGGCGAGCATTTCTCTCATAGGAACGGTGAATCGTTTTGGTATGGAAATGCGTCGTTGCTGTTGCGATACGATCTCATATGCCGCAATGCTCAGCGCTTGTGACTCTGACATTTTTTCTTCCGAGCGTCGCACTTCAGCCAGCTTCTTTATGGGTAACCAAAGAAAAACGCCAAGCAAGAACATCGGTGTGACCGATTTGCCATCCGCCACACGTTTATCAGAATTATGAAGCGCAGCATGCGTGAATTTCAGGAAGCCTGCGTCATTGGACAACTCCTCTTCCGTCGCAGGGAAGAGTTCGCCAAATAGATTGTGCTCTCTTAGTAAATCAAAAGTACGCTCGGCAAATCCCGATTGAAACAACTTCAGAAATTCATCAAATAATCGTGCCGCTGGTACGTTCGCAAGCAGCGCAGTGTGTCCCCGCATCGCCTTGATCACGCTGTGGTCAATGGTAAACCCGAGCTTGCCAGCAAAACGGGCTGCACGCAGCATACGAACGGGATCTTCACGCACGCGTTGCGCCGGGTCTCCGATAAATACAATGCGCTTTCGCTTTACGTCCTCGAATCCACCGGCGTAATCCCAGATACTGAAATCTGCGATGTTATAATAGAGTGCATTACAGGTGAAATCGCGCCTCCAAACATCCTCATCGATCGTGCCGTAGACATTGTCGCGCAAAATTCGACCCTCGGTATCGTGAGCAGAATCATCATTCTCGTGATTTGCGGCCGCCCTGAAAGTCGCAACTTCGATGATTTCACGCCCAAATCGAACGTGCGCCAAACGAAAACGTCGGCCGATTAATCGACAATTACTGAATAGAGAGCGAACCTCTTCCGGTGTCGCATTAGTTGCGATATCGAAGTCCTTGGGATGCAGTTCCAACATGGCATCGCGCACGCCACCGCCTACCAAGAAAGCCTGATAGCCGGATTTATGCAGGCGATACAGGACCTTTAAAGCGGCACTGGAGATATCGTTGCGCGAGACATTATGGTCAGGGCGCTTAATGATCCGTGGTTCTCTGGACCCAAGTTTCGGGCTTTCTTTCAAATGACTGTCGCTTATGTGTAGAGAATGCACCACATGATAACAGCCCAGCCAACACCCGGGCGATACTAAAAAGATTGGAATTCCCTTGAGGATTCAGGAGTCGGCCGTATAATAGCGGCCCCGTCCAGATGGACGGCTCACTCCGCTCCCTTCGTCTAGCGGTTCAGGACGCTGCCCTCTCACGGCGGTAACAGGGGTTCGAATCCCCTAGGGAGTACCAATCAAGTTAAAGGGTTAGTCAATTTTGGCTGACCCTTTCTTGTTCACGTTCAATACCGCGCTCAAAACCTGCACGATTACCTTGAATCTCCACCAAAACAGTTCCGTGTATTTTATGGGTTCTGAGTGATTCTGCATAAATATCGATAGGCGCTTTGTAGGGCCCACATCAAAGAGTGAATATGGGAAGATGCTAATCCTTTCATTTCTAACTAACTATTTAACCAACCGAGAGGCCGTCAGCTTTCGAGCAAGAACCGCACTTACCCTGTGATCAGATCGCTTGATGATTTTGGGGTCTAAGAATTTTTATTTCAGTTTATTGTCTAAACGAATATTATTAAGAAATTAAATTTCTCAAAAATGATACAAAGCATTAATAGAGGATTATATGAAAATATCTTGCTTTAAATTTTTTATTAGAATATTTATTTTAGTAAACGTTTTGTTTTTCATAAGTTGTGGAGGCGCTAGTGACAACAGTCTTTCACCTACCTCTACTTCAAGCATATTACAACCAAGCTCATCAGCAATAAATTCTTTACCGGTTATTTTTATCAACACTGAAGCTAATGCCGGCATTCAAAGAGAAGATTATGTTGAAGGAACTGTTCAAGTATTCGGTCAAGGACTTACCGATTCTACCTCTGAAGTAGCAATGAAAATTCGAGGGAGAGGACATTCAACTTGGGGTGTTCACCCCAAAAAACCTTACCAGATGAAATTATCTGATTCCAGTGCGTTTTTAGGTATGCCAAAGAAAAAAAGATGGTTATTTATGGCTGAATATTCAGATAAAACCATGTTGCGCAATCGCCTGGCAATGGAATTGGGTTACTTAAGTAATTTAGATTGGACTCCCAATAGCCATTATGCCGAGGTGCATATCAATAATGTACCCATGGGAACCTACCGTATTAGTGAAAAAGTAGAAGAAGGTTCAAACCGTGTTGACATAGGTGACAATGGATTTTTACTTAGAATTGATACTACGCTTCACGGGCACACAGATAATGATGATGTTTATTTTGAAACTAATGAAATATCAGGTCAGAATATTATTCAAATAAAAGAGCCTGATCTAGTTCAAGGTGATCAGCAATATAACCTGATAAAAGATCATATTATTGATTTTGAAACGGCTTTATTTGGTGTAAATTTTACTGATCCTGTGAATGGTTACTTACCGTATATCGACATCGATAGTTTTGCTGATTGGTTTTTGATAAACGAGATTGCAAAAAATCAAGATGCAAAATCCTACTCAAGCATTTATTTACATTACATTCCTGGCCAAAAGATTAAAATGGGTCCAATCTGGGATTTTGATTTAGGTTTTGGAAATGTTGATTATTCAGATGCGGCCTACCCACAAAGATGGTGGGTTTATTACCATTGGTGGATTGAAAGGTTAATGCAAGATCCCGCATTCGTTAACAAAGTTAAAGAACGTTTTACTCACTTTAAAAGTAATGAGCAATACTTACTCTCAAAAATTGATGAATGGTCTCAAATGCTTAGAAAAAGTGTTGCTAGAAATGATGATATCTGGGGCACCCTTGGTTCCTATGTTTGGCCTAATTCCGTGGTATACGCCACTTACAATGAAGAAGTTGAACACCTCAAAAACTGGTTACAAGAGCGTTTTGTGTGGATGGAGTCGGCGGTCGAGCAACTTTAAGAAAGCCTAGTCTGTATATTCTCCAATGAAAGAGACCACCCTTCCATATCAGGATTATCATCTGTGAGTAAACCCAGAATGAAAAAAGTATTCGACGCCCTCAGCAACATCGAAGCTCACCTCGTCCTACACCAGCTGCAACAAGCCGGGCTGGACGCGCGCATTCAGGGTGAGCATCTTCAGGGCGGAATGGGCGACCTACCCGCCCTTGGGAATGTACGCATCATAGTAAACGATACGGATGAGGTCGAAGCACGTCAGGTTATTGCGGACTGGAACGATGCCGAAGTCGACTAAAGCCGTTCGGTGTTACCGACATATCACAGGGAGTGGTGACTGGGCGTTCAGCTATAGTCGCCTAAGTCGTCAATCTCCTGATGCCACTTCAGATTTATGCCGTTAGTTGGATTTTCCACCTCGATAATTTCAGTCACGATGTTGCCATTCGCGGCCATATGGTGTGTGATCTCGCTTTAGCTTGGTAGGAACTACAAACGCAACGCACTGACACTTAAGGAGTAAGGCATAGAATGAAAAACACAAGCTTACTGCGGCGCATCAGCGCCATGCTCTACGACGGACTGCTCATCCTTGCGTTGATGTTTCTCACAACGCTCCCCTTTATTGCAGCACGAAGTGGTGGGCCGGTCGAGACAAACGACAACCTTTTGTATCAAGTCATTCTGGCTGTGGTGGTCTTCAGTTTCTTTGTCGGCTTTTGGACGAGAAGTGGTCGAACTTTAGGAATGCAATCTTGGCGACTGCAACTCGTCGATAGCGATGGCGGCCGTCCAAGTTTTGGCGCGGCGACGATTCGGTTTTTCGCTGCCCTATTATCGTGGCTCCCCCTCGGATTGGGATTCTTATGGCAGCTCTGGGACGGCGACCAGCTGACTTGGCATGATCGCATCAGTAAGACGCATATCGTGCACTACCCGCAAGACGCGAGCTAACGAATCCGCGACAACGCAAACACGGTAATCATCGTCAGCGTTACTGAGGGTAGCCAGGTTACAAAAATCGGATTCAGATTGAACACCTGACCAGAATTGGCAAGCGTCTCACTGGCTAGATAATACGCAAGACCGATTATTACTCCGATCATCAATCGACCACCAGCACCACCTGAGCGCAAAGATCCGAATACGAAAGCTAGCGCGAGGATCGGCATGATCAATACCGTGCACGTCCGCGAAACTCGATACCAGAACTCCGTCTCATACTTGGTCGCATCAAGGTTATTTCGTTTCAGGTAATCGATATAGCTCAGCATCTCTCGGACCGACAGGCTCAGAGGCTTTGCCAACGAACTACCGAGCAGGTCAGAATTCATCTCGAAAAACTCGATGGACAGTTGTGACTCCAGAACCTGCGCACCGTCGCGTTGAAACCGCGTCTCTCGAATATTTTCTAAAATCCAGTCATCGTTTTCATCAATACCCGAGTTCTCTGCAACCGCGATCGATTCCAGCCGGTCATCATCAAATTTGTACATGTACAGGCTGCCGAATTCGAAGTCGGGATTCACACGCTCCAAATGCAGGTATGCGGAGCCGTCTTTTACCCAGGCCTCACTTCCAAATTGATCGTTATCGTGTTCATAGCGGGCCTCCATTCGTATGTCGCGAGCGTAGAAATCCAATGGTGGTCCGATGAACTCCCCGAGTAACCCAGTCAAAAGAAGCATCACAGCGCCCGAGAAAGCAGCCATGCCCGATAATTCGATAACGGAGAGTCCAGCCGAACGCATGACGATAATTTCACTGTTACCGGCAAGCGCGCCCAGTCCAAGGAGTGAGCCAATTAGTGCTGCGATCGGCAACATTTCGAAGGCAAGATTGGGCAACCGAAGAAGTGTGTAGAGAATCGCCTGTGATGTCTGGTAGTTACCCTGCGTGTCATCGAGTTCCGCAATGAACTCAAATAAGCCTGCCAGTGCGAGGAGAACGACTAGGACCAACGCCGTGCTAGTCAAAATGGTGCGCAGCATGTATTGATTCAGGATACCAGTCATCGAAGTAGCCTTCGGTGATAACCGTTTTGCACGCCGAGTAATACAAGAGCAAATAGCAACATACAGCCATGCACCCACCAAATACCGAGCGCGGGTGAAAGCATACCCTGTTCGATCCATGCCTTCGCAGCACTCATCATATTAAGATAGATAATAAATACCAGCAGACCAAGTGCAAGTCGCCCATATCGACCTTCTCTCGGCCGACTTCGACTCAATGGAACGGCCAGAATTGCCAGTATGATTGTCGAGATAGGTACACTGAGGCGCCATTGAAATTCGGCGATATGCTCAAGCTCATCCGATCGAAGTAAATCCATGAAGGCCATCGATTTAGCCCGTGGCGCCGACGCCTTCAGACTCGGCAAACGATAGGATATACCGTGTTCTGTAAACTCGATTATTCGAAATCCAGTTGTTCCCGGAATGCCTTCATAACGACGACCATCATGCAGTACCAAGAGCCTGACGTCCGGATCATCGGATTCAACCATCTCACCGAGCTCAGCAAGCACAACCTCAATCAGTCCGTTTTCCGACTGTCGCTGCATAAATACTTTTTCCAGAAAGCCCTCTGGCGTAACTCGGCTCCCGTAAATCACCGCACGATCCGGACTGAAGACCGTAAACTTGCCCGGCTCAATGCTCGTAAGATCTGTATCCCTCTTCGCTTCTGCGCCAATTCGATCGACGGCCTGCATGGCCAATGGGCCGCCTTCGATAGAAAGCCATGCTACGCAGACGACTAAGGGCGCCATGAGATAGACTAAAGGCCGATAGATTCCTGTGGGTCCAACCCTGCAGGCCATCATCGCCGGCATTTCACTGTCCCGATAAAGCCGACCAAGTGCGAGCATCGTGGCAAGAAAGAGTCCGATGGGTACCAGGATCGTTAAATACTGCACTACAGACAGGCCAATAACGTCAAATGCAGCATATTTTGGTAATTTACCCTTCGCAACATCCCCAAGGGTTCGTGCAAACTGGTTTGTTAGCAGGATCAGCAAAAGAACCATAGTGACCCCGAGCCAGGTCATGGCGATTTCGCGAAAAATGTACCGATCAAGAATGCGAGCCATCGGTGTCCAAGAGTGGCGTAGCTGTGGGTAGCTTAAACGGTTAGACTACCGTTTTTATTTTGTCCGTGACAGCCCCGAGAACAATAACAAGGAAAGTAGGGAAACTATGAAATATTTTACCACTATGGGCAAAGCGTCTCGTCGCGCTACCGACTGTGTGATTATTGGAGTCTACAATCGTGGCAAACTGGGTGCCGGCGCAAGCGACATCGACACCGTGAGCAAGAGATACATTCAAGATCTCATCAAGTCCGGCGACATCTCAAGTACGCCCGGTCGCGTCACGTTGCTGAATAAAGTACCGGGAGTTAAGGCACGACGAGTTGCCGTTGCAGGTCTCGGAAAAGCTGGCTCACTCGACGCCATCGGATTCAAGAAAGCCGTGGCCGTATCTGTGAGATCGCTTCTGGATTCAAAAAGTAAGCAAATACTCAACACGCTGACACTGGAAACTGTAAAGGATTGTGGTCCCTATCATCTGGCTCGACACTCAGTCGAGGCAGTGGGCGATGCTTTGTATCGCTTTGATCAAATGAAGAGCGGCCGCAAGAAAGCTCCAATGCCGTTGAATACCGTCGGCCATTCCATCGCCAAACGGGGCGATGCAGCGAAATCAGAACTTGGCGCTAAACACGGCGATGCCATTGCAAACGGTGTAGCACTAGCTAAAGATCTCGGCAATCTCCCGGCGAACGTGTGCACTCCGGACTATCTTGCGAAGACTGCAAAGAAAATGGCCAGCGGCAACGGTAAATTGACGACGCGGGTTCTCAACGAAGCTGAGATGAAAAAGCTCGGCATGGGATCTTTGCTCTCAGTCACTGCTGGTGCTATTGAACCCGGCAAGATGATCATCATGCAGTATAAAGGTGCGGGCAGTGACAAGCCTGTCGTTTTGGTCGGTAAAGGCGTTACCTTCGACACCGGCGGTATTTCGCTTAAGCCCGGCGCCAGCATGGATGAGATGAAGTTCGATATGTGTGGCGCCGCCAGCGTTATTGGCACTATGTCAGCCATCAGCAGCATGAAGCTGAACATCAATCTGACGATAATCGTCCCAGCCGTTGAAAATATGCCTGCAGGCGATGCGACGCGGCCTGGTGACATCGTCAAGAGTATGTCCGGTCAAACCATTGAGGTTTTGAACACAGATGCTGAAGGTCGAATGATCCTATGCGATGCGCTGACCTACGCCCGTCGCTTCAAGCCCACCGCACTGATCGACGTCGCGACATTGACAGGCGCCTGCGTTGTTGCACTTGGTAAGCATCGCTGCGCTATTTACTCAAACAATGACAACCTGCAAGACGAGATTTTCGCTGCCGCTAAACGCTCTGAGGATCTCGGCTGGCCAATGCCAATGGGCGATCAATATACGGCGCAGTTGAAGAGTAACTTTGCGGACATGGCCAATATCGGTGGACCAGGAGGTGGATCTGTAACGGCTGCCTGCTTCCTCGGAAAATTCACCGACGGTATGAATTGGGCGCATCTCGACATCGCTGGCGTCGCGTGGAAGTCCGGCGGGCAGAAAGGTTCCACTGGACGTCCGGTAAGCTTATTGTCGGAGTTCGTACTGTCACGTGCCGGCGCACTACCCTAAGTTAACGTGGCTCAAGTCGACTTTTACGTTCTCGACAAGTTCGATGAACATTCACGTTATACCTTTGCTTGTAAGCTAGCCGAAAAGGCTTGGCGGTTGGAGAACACGATCCACATTCATACGATGAGTCAGGCGGACGCCGAACGGCTCGACGAGTTGCTGTGGACGTTCCGTGACGGCAGCTTTGTTCCGCACGAATTGGTCAGCAGCGGTAATCCTGCGCCCGTGTCGATCGGTTACGATAGCAATACTATTGCGTCGCGGGACCTTCTTATCAATCTCTGCGACGAGATACCGGCGTTCGCAGATACTTTTCCCCGGATTGCAGAGCTTGTAACCTCCGAAGAGAATTGCCGGCAGAAAAGCCGTGAGCGGTACGCGATTTATCGCGACCAAGGCCACACACTGGAAATGCACAAGATCTAATGGATAAGTCATACCAACCGCAAGATATCGAACAGCGCATCTATAACCGCTGGGAAGAAAAAGGCTATTTCACTCCTGAAGGCGACGGCACACCGTATTGCATCGTAATTCCACCGCCCAATGTCACCGGCACCTTGCACATGGGCCATGCGTTCCAGGACACGATCATGGACACGCTCACTCGCTTTCATCGAATGCTTGGCCATCGTACTTTGTGGCAGCCTGGCATGGACCATGCCGGTATCGCGACTCAAATGGTCGTGGAGCGACTCCTAAATACCGAGGGGAAATCAAAGCACGATCTAGGCCGAGAAAAATTTATCCAGCGTATCTGGTCTTGGAAAGAGCAATCGGGTGGGCAAATCGCAAAACAGACCCGCCGCCTCGGTGCTTCAGTCGACTGGAGTCGGGATCGATTTACGATGGACGATGGCTTGTCGAACGCAGTTCGAAAGGTCTTCATTCAACTGCACGAAGAAGGACTGATTTATCGCGGTAAGCGTTTGGTCAACTGGGACCCGATATTGCATACCGCCCTGTCCGATCTTGAAGTTCTGTCTGAAGATGAAAGCGGCAGTCTTTGGAATTTTCGTTACCCACTTGCATCTGGCGACGGACACCTTGTAGTCGCCACCACACGTCCTGAGACGATGCTCGGCGACAGTGCGGTCGCCGTTCATCCTGACGACGAACGATATAAGGATCTTATTGGACAAGAGATCATTCTTCCTATTATCGGTCGGCGTATTCCGATAATTGCTGACGATTACGTCGACCCGGAATTCGGTACTGGATGCGTGAAAATAACGCCCGCACATGACTTTAACGACTATGACATTGGTAAACGACATGGTTTGACGATGTACAATATCCTTGACGACAACGCCGCAATGAACGACGAAGTACCGGAAGAATTCCGCGGCATGGATCGATTCGACGCACGCAAAGCGATCGTCGCCAAATTTAAGTCGCTCGACCTGCTCGAGAAAATCGAAGATTATGTAGTGAAGATTCCGCGCGGCGATCGCAGCAATGCGGTTGTTGAGCCGTATTTAACCGATCAGTGGTATGTAAAAATTGAACCGCTTGCCAAACCTGCTATCGAAGCGGTTGAAGCTGGTCGTATCAAATTTGTTCCCGAGAACTGGTCAAAAACCTACTTCGATTGGATGTACAACATTCAGGACTGGTGTATCAGCCGGCAACTCTGGTGGGGGCATCGAATTCCAGCCTGGTATGACGATGAGGGTAATATTTTCGTCGGCAACAGTGAAGAAGAAATTCGAGAGAAGAACAATCTGGGCGATATTGCGTTGCGGCAGGACAATGATGTTCTCGATACCTGGTTCTCTTCTGCACTGTGGCCATTTAGCACGATGGGCTGGCCAGAGAAGACGGATGCGTTAAAAGAATTCTATCCCGGCAATGTCCTCGTCACCGGCTTCGACATCATTTTCTTTTGGGTCGCACGAATGATCATGTTCGGCCTGAAATTCATGGGCGATGTACCCTTCCGTGAAGTTTATATTCACGGCCTGATTCGGGATCAGGACAACCAGAAAATGTCGAAATCCAAAGGCAATATTCTTGATCCGATAGATCTGATCGACGGTATCGAGCTTGAGGATTTAGTCGATAAACGCACAAAGGGAATGATGCAGGAGCACCTTGCTCCCAAGATTGAGAAAGCGACGCGCAAG
>JABIQN010000030.1 GCA_018699395.1 Gammaproteobacteria bacterium | reverse complement strand
ATGGTTCAGAAGAGCCTATATCAGTCCGTTGAGAGTGATATCGACCAAGGTGCGATGCTGATGTTCGCGCATGGATTGGCCATTCATTACAAGCAGATCGAACCACGTGCAGATTTAGATGTTTCCTTGATTGCCCCTAAAGGACCGGGTGGACTGGTTCGCAGGCAGTATGAAGAGGGACACGGTGTTCCTTGTCTCGTTGCGGTACATCAGAATGCCAGTGGCAATGCATTAAATATCGCTCTTGCCTACTCGGCCGGAATTGGGGGCGCCCGGGCAGGCGTAATTGAGACTACATTCGCAGAAGAAACAGAGACCGACTTATTCGGCGAGCAAGCGGTTTTGTGCGGTGGCGCGACGGAATTAATTGTGGCGGGATTCGAAACCTTGGTCGAAGCAGGTTATCAGCCAGAAGTTGCGTACTACGAAGTCATGCACGAATTGAAACTGATCGTGGATCTACTTCATGAAGGCGGTCTGCGCAAGATGCATAAGTTTATTAGTGACACGGCAGCTTGGGGCGATATGATCAGTGGTCCGCGCGTCGTGGGTGATACGTCTCGTGCCGCAATGAAAGCTATCTTGACAGATATCCAGGACGGTACATTCGCTCGCACTTGGATCGCAGAGAACGAGAACGGCATGCCTGAATTTAAACGCTTAATGCAAGCTGATCTTATTCATCCGATTGAAAAGGTTGGCGCTGATCTGCGCGGTCGTATGGATTGGCTGGAAGAATAAGTTATCGCAAAGTAAACCGGAGAATTCTTAATGCCCGACAATCGCTCAGAGAAGCAGATACGCATTTTTGACACCACGTTACGTGACGGGGAACAAGCCCCCGGCTGCAGCATGACGCTCAGCGAGAAACTACGTATCGCAAAAGCGTTATCAGAGCTAAACGTCGACATCATTGAAGCCGGTTTTCCCGCTGCATCGCCGGGCGATTTCGAATCCGTGAAAGCCATTGCGGATCAAAATTTTGGCCCAGTGATTTGTGGTCTTGCGCGGTGTAACGCCGCTGATATTGAGAAGGTCCATGCCGCAGTTAAGGGTGCCGACAATCATCGTATCCACGTATTTGTAGCGACCAGCGCAATCCATCGCGAGCACAAACTCAAGATGGCTAAAGATGAGATAATCAAGAGTGCCGTTGGAGCAATAAAAATCGCTCGGGAGCTCTGTGATGATGTCGAATTTTCGCCGGAAGACGCGTCACGAACAGAGTTATCGTATCTAGCAGAAGTGGTGTCGGCGGCAATTGAGGCGGGTGCGAGCACAGTAAATATTCCTGATACTGTCGGCTACACGGTTCCGACAGAGTTCGATCGCTTATTCTGCTATCTCAAAAAGCATGTCGCTCGAATCAACGAGATCACACTCAGCGTACATTGTCATAATGACTTGGGCATGGCCGTTGCGAATAGCCTTGCTGCTGTCGGTGCAGGTGCGCGTCAAATCGAATGCACGATCAATGGTATTGGTGAGCGAGCTGGAAATTGTAGTCTTGAGGAAGTCGTTATGGCGATCAAGACGCGCTCAGAATTTTTTGGAGTCGGCACCAAGATAGACACGACCCGCTTGTACCCTACCTCAAGATTGGTTTCGAATATCACGGGCATGCACCCTCCACGCAACAAAGCGATCGTTGGTGAGAATGCATTCTCGCATGAAGCGGGTATACATCAGCACGGTATGCTGCAACATGCATCAACCTACGAAATCATGCGTCCAGAAGATGTCGGCCTGAGTCACTCAAGCCTAGTTCTCGGTAAACATAGCGGTCGGCATGCATTTCGGGATCGCGTCAAGGAGTTGGGTTTCGAACTAGACGATTTTGAAATCAATCGAGCGTTTCAGGATTTTAAGAAACTCGCCGACAAGAAAAAGGAAATCTATGATGGTGATATTGAATCGATAATCATGAATGCCAGTGGTTCGGCTTCCGGGCCGTGGTCTCTTAAGTCTCTGGAAACTCAAACTCATACAGACCAACCCGCAATAGCGACAGTGACTCTTGTGAGTGAGGACGGGGTTGATGTCTCTGAGTCGGCGCATGGTGACGGCCCTGTCGCTGCCGCATTTCAGGCCTTGGAGCGCGCGACTGGCGTCCATATGATTTTGCTAAACTTCGAGCTTCATAGTGCCTCGAGCGGTGAAGATGCTCAAGGTGAAGTAACCGTCACTGTGGAAATCAACGGTCAGACTTTTCGTGGACGCGGTGCAAGCGTCGACATTGTCGAAGCTGGTTGCCGCGCCGGCCTTGAGGTTATGAATCGCACACTCCGTCGCAGAGCACGTGGTGAAACGAACGCTGGTAGAACTCAGCCAGCGCACGCAACTAATTTAATTTAAATTTACTTCGGATTTTAAATGTGAGCAGCAAAAGAACCCTCTTCCAAAAGGTGTGGGATGATCATGTTGTAGTTGCAGAATCGCCGGAGACACCTGCAATTCTCTACATCGATTTGCATATCGTTCATGAGGTCACTACGCCCCAGGCATTCTCGTTACTTCGGGAGTTAGACCTACCCGTGCATAGACCTGATCTGACATTACCAACGCTAGATCACTCGACCCCGACTACCCCCGTATCTTCATATGAAGATCTCCTAGCGGCGGGCGTTAGTGCAGCTAATCAAGTTCGACAGATGGAAAAAAACTGCGAGGAATTCGGTCTCGACTTACTGGGCTATGGAAGCGGTAAGCGCGGCATTGTTCATGTCATAGGCCCAGAGCTCGGCGCTACACAGCCAGGCAAAACCATCGTCTGCGGTGACAGTCATTCCAGTACTCATGGCGCGTTTGGAGCTCTTGCATTCGGAATTGGTACCACCGAAGTCGGTCACGTTCTGGCCACTCAGTGTTTGCTGCAACGCGCCCCCAAGACACTCGAAGTCAATATCGAGGGCGAACTTCCGGATGGCGTAACGGCCAAAGATCTAATCCTTGCCGTCATAGGCCAGATTGGCGTTAACGGTGGTACGGGCTACGTCATTGAATATCGTGGCAAAGTGATAGAGGCACTCGATATGGATAGTCGAATGACGATATGCAATATGTCGATTGAAGCCGGTGCCCGTGCGGGTATGATTGCTCCAGACCAGGTAACATTTGACTACCTTGAGGGTCGACCGAGATCACCAAAGGGGGACGAGTGGAATGCGGCGGTGAAGCGTTGGAAGGAGTTACGATCCGATGATGGCGCTAAATTCGACAAATCGATCACAATACATGCTGATAATCTGAAACCAATGGTCACCTTCGGGACGAATCCCGGGATGGTCATCGGTATTGACGAGCTCATTCCAAGCGAAAATGGTGTCAGTTTCAAAAAAGCATTAAATTACATGCAAGTCGAACCTGGAAAGTCGATGACTGAAATCGCTGTAGATATAGTTTTCGTCGGCAGCTGCACCAATGGTCGACTTTCCGATATCGAGGAAGTCGCCCGAATCCTGAGTGGCCGTCGGATTGCTGATGGTGTTCGAATGCTGGTAGTTCCAGGCTCTGAACTCGTGAAAAGAGCGGCGGAAGATCGCGGCCTCAACAAAGTCATAACGGCCGCAGGCGCAGAGTGGCGTGAGGCTGGTTGTTCAATGTGTATTGCGATGAACGGTGACATAGTGAAACCAGGGCAACTTTGCGTTAGTACAAGCAATCGAAACTTCGAAGGTCGCCAAGGTGTCGGCGCCAGAACAGTGTTAGCCAGCCCGGCAACTGCTGCTGCATCCGCCGTTACTGGTTATGTTTGCGACCCAAGAAGCTTCTCATGAATCCTATCAGGCAAATTCAAGGACGGACTGTGGTTCTGCCTAACCGAGACATCGACACGGATCAAATCATCGCTGCTAGGTACCTCACAACAACGACTAAAGAAGGCCTTGGGCGGCACGCTTTTCACGATCTTCGATTTGACAAGGACGGCAATGAAAACCCCGATTTTATATTGAATCAGCCGGCCGCGACAGGTTGCTCCATCTTAATTGGCGGCAATAATTTCGGTTGTGGCTCCTCGCGTGAGCATGCCCCATGGGCGCTGCTGGATTACGGCTTTGAGGCTGTAATCTCAACCGAGATAGCCGATATTTTTCGCAATAATGCTCTTAAAAACGGCTTAGTAGCAATTGTCATTGATATCCAAACGCATGAATGGCTGCTTCAAAACCCGGGCAGCGAAATTGGAATCGATATCGCAGCTGGGACCGTTACGCTTTCAACTGGTCGATTGGTAGATTTTGCAATGGATGGTTTTGCGCGTCATTGCTTACTTGAGGGAATTGACCAACTGGGTTTCTTGCAGCAGCAGTCAGCCGCTATCGAAGCGTTCGAGGAAAGACGAAATTGAAAGCCCAAATCACTCTATTACCAGGAGACGGCATTGGTCCGGAAGTAACGGATAGCGCGCGAAGCGTTCTTGACTCTGTTGCATCAAAATTTGGTCACGAATTTGCATTCGATAGCCAACTCATTGGTGGCGCTGCGATCGATGCAGAGGGCGATCCCTTGCCATCAGCAACCATCACGAGTTGCAAAAATGCTGACGCAGTCTTTCTGGGCGCAGTCGGCGGACCAAAATGGTCTGATCCGAACACGGCAGTTCGGCCGGAACAAGGCTTGCTCCGTATTCGTTCTGTTTTGGGCCTTTACGCAAATATTCGGCCAGTAAAAATCTATTCTGAGCTTATTGAAACTTCCCCGCTTAAGCCCGAGATTCTTGAGGGCGTCGACATGATTGTCGTAAGAGAACTTACTGGAGGCATCTACTTCGGCGAAAAAACTCGCGATGCAATTTCTGCAAGTGATCTTTGCACCTACACGGTGGCCGAAGTAGAGCGAATCGTAAGGGTCGCAGCAAGACTCGCGTCTGGACGTCAAGGTAAGTTGTGTTCGGTCGATAAGGCCAATGTATTAGAGACATCGCGCCTGTGGCGAGATGTGACAGACCGGTTGATGGCGGCCGAATACCCTGAAATGAAAGTTGAGACATTGCTGGTAGATGCGGCCGCGATGCATCTTTTGAGTAGACCGTCGGAGTTCGACGTGATTGTTACTGAGAATATGTTCGGTGATATCCTGACTGATGAAGCCTCAATGTTGGCAGGATCGCTTGGAATGCTGCCCTCCGCATCGCTGGGCGACAGCAAGGTCGGACTTTACGAGCCCATCCATGGGTCGGCGCCCGATATCGCTGGACGGGGTCTCGCAAACCCCTGTGCGTCAATCGCCAGCGTTGCACTGCTCTTACGCCATAGCCTCGGACTGGAGCAAGAAGCAACGGCCGTTGAGCGCGCTATCGCACGCGCAATCGGTGCTGGAGCGAGAACTGCCGATATTGCCTCAGACGGCGAATCACGTGTCTCCACGAGCGAGATGACGGCGGAGATCGTGCGCGGTCTGAGCTAGGCGTAAGTGGCTACTAAGGGCGGCTGTATTTCAGGCACCTTTGCCGCTGTAAGAGCTGATAACAGATCGTCAATCAAATCCTCGCTGCTCTCGATACCCACCGACAGTCGAATCAGGTTTTGCCTGATGCCCGCGATCGCCAGTGCTTCCTTATTGACTGGTGCGTGCGTCATTGTGGCAGGGTGGCAGACGAGACTCTCGACTCCACCGAGCGATTCTGCCAACGAGAAGTACTTAAGGCCTTCTACGAAGGCGCGAATTACCTCTTGCCCACCATCAAGCTCAAAACTCACCATTCCGCCAAATCCACGCTGCTGACGTTTGGCAATATCATGACCTGGGTGAGATTCGAGACCAGGATAGTAAACACGGTTAACCTGTTCATGATCATTCAGAACATTGGCAATCAGGCTGGCATTTTCCTCATGCTGCCGAATTCGCGGATGCAACGTACGAATGCCGCGCAGCGTTAGAAAACTGTCAAAAGGCGCTCCTGTGACCCCAATACAATTGGCCCAGTAGGCTATTTTCTCGGCGAGTTCATCAGTCGCGGCTATCAGGCAGCCACCGACCACATCGCTGTGCCCATTTAAATACTTGGTGGTTGAATGAATCACCAGATCAGCGCCAAACTCGATCGGGTTTTGTAGGGCTGGTGAAAGAAAGGTGTTGTCGACTGCGAAAAGAGCACCCACGTCGCCCGCAACAGCAGCGATTTTTTCAATATCAACAATCCGAAGTAGTGGATTGGACGGTGTTTCGGAGAGAACTATTTTTGGCCGGCATTGACAGGCATTGAAGAGCGCTTGCTCGTCAGTCTGATCCACGAAAATAACTCTGTACAGCCCCCTTTTCGATTGTTGCTCGAATAATCTATACGCACCACCGTAACAGTCATGCGGTGCAACAATCGTGTCGCCCGGCTCAAGGAGTTGCGTCAGCAGCGTAAGTGCTGCCATGCCCGATGACGTCACTACAGCGCCCGCCCCGCCTTCCAGTTCTGCCATAGCATCCGCCAGCGCGTCGCGCGTTGGATTGCCTGAGCGGGTGTAGTCATATTCCCGCTTTTCGTCAAATCCAGCGAAAGTAAAATTGGATGATAGGTGCAATGGCGGCACGACCGCGCCGTGCTGTGTGTCCGATTCCATGGACGCACGTACCGCTCTGGTCGCTTTGCTTGCCGGGGTGGTCATTTGGGTCTTCACTTTAAGCTCCGTGGCTAATCAAACTTGCTCATCGGAACCCTGCGAAGCCCGCAAGGGAGGGGTGCTGCTCTTCTCCCGTGGACGGGATGTTGCAGTTACCCTCATCATTCAATGCCCTCAAAAAACTGAGTAGAGCATTGCAGGAGTTGGCACCTTTTCAGAATGGTTAGTTCTGAAGGTTGCCCCGGCGTCGTCGGGCCTATCCCTCGACCGGTCTCGATGAGTAGCGGCAATCTTAGGTGTGTCAGTTACTCGAGGTCAAGGACTTGCTAATCTTTTTTTATTTGTGCCGCTTGAAACTGCCTTCTGAGTTCTTGCTATCGATCGCTTATTGTATTAGTGTACTATCACGTTAATACATTGGTACAGATATGAAGCCCAACCGAAACGAATCGGATCACCAGCAGCAGTGTGCCGAAGATGCCCTTTTTAAAGCAATGGCAGTCCTGCAGAGCACTAAAGAGGTTCGAATTTTCTTCAAAGATCTATGTACACCTGCTGAACTCCAGGCTTTGGTCGATCGATGGCAAGTCGTCGAATACCTGCAGAAGCAACTACCCTACAGAAAAATCCATGACCTTACGGGCGTTAGCGTTACCACGATCGGACGGGTCGCGCGTTGCCTCGCGGATGGTGCCGGCGGCTACCGTACGGCGATAGACATAATTTCTCACTAAAGGAACCTCAATGGAATACTCCGAGCAACGCATTAAAATTGCGGTTCAAAAATCCGGGCGCCTAACAGACCACTCAATTGATCTTTTGGAGCGATGCGGCCTGAAGGTCACTAGGAGCAAAGACAAGCTAATTTGCTATGGCGAAAATATGCCGATCGACCTACTTCTGGTGAGGGATGACGACATTCCGGGGTTGGTTAGTGATGATGTCTGTGATCTCGGTATCGTCGGCTTGAACGTCGTTGAGGAAAAACGACTTAAGTTGGAGCAAGAAGGCTCCAAGGGTATGTTCAAACATATTTTCGAGCTAGAGTTCGGCCAGTGCAGGCTTTCAATTGCGGCACCGGAGAACGTCCAATACGACGGTCCAGATTCATTGGAAAATACAATAATTGCAACAAGTTATGTTAGTTTATTGACGGACTACCTTACTAAAAACTCAATCACTGCGGAAGTGGTATTTCTCTCCGGTGCTGTCGAGATAGCGCCAAAACTTGGGCGCGCTGACTTTATCTGCGATCTAGTCTCATCGGGCAACACATTGCGCGCAAACGCACTCAGGGAGGTGGCTGTCCTTCTTGAGAGTGAAGCCGTAGTAATACAGACACTGGCGCCATTGGGTGACGAAAAGCAGGCGCTGGTCGACAAAATTATTCAACGTCTCGATGGCGTTCTTAAGGTGCATGACAGCAAATACATCATGCTCCATGCTCCACGCTCTGCACTACCCCAAATTCGCGCCCTTCTGCCCGGCTCTGAGGTCCCTACGGTGATGCCTCTCGAGGGTAACGATGACAAAGTCGCTATTCACGCGGTTTGCCGTGAAAACGTCTTTTGGGAAACGCTCGAAAACCTGAAGGCCGCAGGCGCAAGCTCCTTACTCGTCTTGCCGGTCGAAAAGATGCTGGCCTGATAATGCGCCTTCAAATCTCATCATGGGAAGACCTCAATGCGAAGCAACAAAGCGCATTGTTAAGGCGACCACAGGCATCTCAGGATGCCTCAATTCGCGCCAAGGCGGCCGAAATCATAGGGGCCGTTCGCACAAACGGTGACCGGGCACTTTTTGAGCTAACCCAGAAATACGATGATGTAAGCATTGAAGAGCTGCGCATTACAGAGGCCGAACTTGACTCAGCGAGTAAGCAGCTATCGTCTGATGAGCTTGCGGCAATCAACCTTGCGATAGCCAACGTGAGACGTTTTCATGAGTTACAAATACCATCGCCAATCGACGTTGAAACGATGCCGGGTGTACGCTGCGAGCGGATCAGTCAGCCACTAGACGCTGTCGGGCTTTATGTTCCCGCGGGTACTGCTCCGTTGCCGTCTGCGGCAATAATGCTCACGATTCCAGCCAATATCGCAGGCTGCCCAAGGATCATCCTCTGTACACCACCACGACCGGATGGCACTGCAGATCCGGCTATTCTGACCGCAGCAAAACGCTCCGGCGTCAATGAAATATACAAAGTCGGAGGGGCGCAAGGAATCGCTGCGATGGCGTACGGAACTACGAGCATTAACAAAGTCCGAAAAATATTCGGACCAGGTAATGCATGGGTAACCGCAGCGAAATCGATCGTCAGCGCGGATCTCGATGGCCCCGCTATTGACTTACCCGCTGGGCCATCAGAGGTTCTTGTCATTGGTGATAAGTCCGCATCTGCCGAGTTCATCGCCGCAGATTTACTATCCCAGGCGGAGCACGGTGTAGATTCCCAAGTCTTATTCGTGACGACTGATGCGAATCTAGCAGCGGCTGTTCAGGCAGAAACGAATGGCCAATTATCAAGCCTTTCGCGAGCGGATACAGTGAGCGCCGCACTTGAGAGCTCGCACATCATTGTGACAGCGAATATCGAATCAGCGGTACAAATAAGTAATCGCTATGCCCCGGAGCATCTGATCCTACAAACTGAACGCCCACGGGATTTACTTGCATCAGTTCGAAATGCTGGCTCGGTCTTTGTTGGGCAGTGGACTCCAGAGTCGGTTGGGGACTACTGCAGTGGCACTAATCACGTCTTACCCACCTACGGCTACGCAAATACCTATAGTGGATTGGGTGTTGAGCAATTCATGCGTCAAATGACTATCCAGGAGTTAACTAGAGATGGTCTTGCCGGGCTGGGCGATGCGGTAGCCTGCCTTGCAGGCCTTGAGGGACTAGATGCTCATGCGGCTGCCGTGAGTCGTCGCCTTGAGGCTTCGAAATGAATATTGTGAAGCTAGCGCGCCCCGAGATTCAGGCATTGACAGCCTATGACGCAGCCGCGCAGGTTGACGATACCATCCGACTTAATGCGAATGAGTCGCCACTATCAGGCTCGGTAGGAAAATTCCGAAGACCGCTTAACCGGTATCCTGAAGTTCGCCCACAGCGACTTCAAGCGGCATTGGCGAAACGTTTTGAGTGCCGCGCCGATCAACTCTTGGTTACGCGCGGCTCAAGTGAGGCAATCGACCTGTTGATTCGTGCATTTTGTATCGCCGGTGTAGACAACGTTTTAACATCATCGCCATCGTTCGAAATGTACCGTCACTTCGCGATTATTCAGAATGCCGAGAACATTCAGGTTCCGACACTCGCGGAGAATGATTTCGCAATAGATGTTGACGCCTTAATCAATGCTTGTACCTCTAATACGAAAATTATTTTCGTCTGCTCGCCAAATAACCCGACAGGTGCGAGCTTGCCACGGGCTGAATTACTGAGGCTGCTGGATGCCCGGAAAAGCTCGTCTGTGGTTGTGGTCGATGAAGCATATATTGAATATGGTACGGAGAGCTCAGCGGTCGATCTCCTAGAGCAACACCCAAATCTCATGATTCTCAGAACACTTTCAAAGGCGCTCGGCTTTGCTGGCGCGCGTTGCGGTGCTGTAGTGGCATCGGCCGATGCCATCGGAATGCTTAACGCGGTTCAAGCGCCCTACGCACTTGCAACGCCGGTCGTTGAATGCGTTGAAGATGCTATGCAATCAGTGCAATTGGCGCTTGCTGAGCAGGCCGTAGCTGGCGTTATTGCAGAACGTGAGCGTCTGATGGCAGTTATTCGCGATTTCTCGTTCGTCAAAAAAGTTTGGCCAAGTGAGGCAAATTTCTTTTTGATTCGTGTTGATAATGCTGAGCTCGTGATGCAGCGTACCGCGGAACAAAAAGTTCTACTGCGTGACTTCGGATGCAGCCTGCCGGACTGTATCCGCATATCCGTCGGCAGTCATCAAGACAGTAAGCGCTTATTGAGCGCACTCGAAACATTGGCGGAGGCTAGATTGTGAGCAGCAAAGTCTTATTTATCGACTGTGACGGTACTATCATTGAGGAGCCAGAAGGCTTCCAGGTAGATTCCGTCGATAAAGTAAAGCTGGTAGCGGATGTAATTCCATCATTGCTCGAACTTGCACGATATGGGTTTCGATTTGTCATGGTGAGCAACCAGGATGGGCTGGGCAGCGAATCCTTCCCGCAAGCCGCATTTGATGCGTGCCATACACACACGATGAATTTATTTTCTTCTCAAGGTATCAAGTTTGATGAAGTTTTTATTTGCCCTCATATGCCAGATGAGGGTTGCATGTGTCGCAAACCTCACACAGGACTCCTGACTCGCTACCTAGCGGCAACCAATATAGACCTCGATCATTCGGCGGTCATTGGTGATCGGCCAACGGACATGGAGCTTGCCGAGCGTATTGGTGTGCAGGGTCTATTAACCAACAGCGAGTCCTCAACTGCATTGAGTTGGCCCGATATTGTGACTTTACTATGTCACTCGGATCGAATATCTACGTTTCGACGCGAAACTGACGAAACGAAAATTATTGCTACCGTCAATCTCGATTCAAGCAACCTCATCAGCATTGCGACTGGTATCGGTTTTTACGATCACATGCTCGAACAGATCGCGAAACACGGTGGCTTTAGTCTAACGCTCTTGTGCAGTGGTGACTTGGAAATTGATGAGCACCACACTGTCGAAGATACAGCTATCTGTCTCGGCACCGCTTTACGCAAGGCGCTAGGCAATAAGCTCGGTATTGGTCGCTATGGATTCTTACTCCCAATGGACGAAAGCGAAGCCAGGGTTTCTCTGGACCTATCAGGCCGGGCAGCATTTGAATTTTCAGCTGATTTTCCACGCAGCAATATCGGTGAGATGTCGACCGAAATGGTCGAGCATTTCTTCCGCTCATTTTCAGGGTCACTCGGTGCTGCATTACACATCACTGTTCAGGGGAAAAACACGCATCATATGGTCGAAGCTTGCTTTAAGTCTGTGGGACGAGCTCTGCGACAAGCTATCCAGGTATCAGGGACGGACTTGCCCTCGACTAAGGGAACATTGAATCGATGAACGAAGTCGCTATTATCGATAGCGGCGGCGCGAATATCGCTTCGCTTCTGTGTGCCTTCCAGCGCCTCCAGACAAAAGCGATTCTGACGACTGACGCGGACGTTATACAGAGCGCTGATCGAGTGTTACTACCTGGCGTCGGAGCTGCTCGCGATGCGATGAACAGACTAACGAACGCAGGCCTCGTGGAAGTGATCAGAAATCTCACGCAACCAGTACTGGGTATTTGTCTTGGAATGCAATTACTATGCGAACGTTCCGAGGAGGAGGACATTGAGTGTCTCGGCGTCATCCCTGGTACGGCCAATAAACTACCATCAAGCACGAGCGACCCGGTGCCCAATATGGGCTGGTGCGCGACCGAAGTAGTTTCCGATCACCGAATCCTCCAAGACATTCGCGATCGCAGCTACTTTTACTATATACACAGTTATGCGCTACCAGTATCTGAATTCACGATCGCGACAGCTATTCACTCAGAGCCATTCTCAGCAATCATTAGCAAGGACAATTTTGTCGCGACACAATTTCATCCGGAACGATCATCCATAGCCGGATCAGTGCTGTTGGCTAATTTTCTCAGTGATAAACAATGAGGATAATTCCGGCGATCGACATCAAGAATGGCAAGTGCGTTCGTCTGCTCAAGGGCGACTTCGATAAAGTCACTGAATACAGCTCCGACCCCACTGAGGTAGGCCGGCGATTTTCATCATTAGTAGTTAACGACCTCCACATTGTTGACCTTGATGGCGCGCGTACCGGACGTCAGGAAAATTGTGAATTAGTCACCGAGATGGCCGCACAATCCGGACTAATGATTCAGCTGGGCGGTGGCATTCGTAGCCATGACGACGTGGCAGCATGGCTGAATTCTGGTGTTCATCGATGTGTAATTGGTAGCATCGCTATCAATGAACCTGAGACGGTAAAGGCATGGATTCAGGAGTTTGGTGCCGACGCAATTGTTCTTGCGCTGGATATCAAGCTAAACGAAATAGCTGAACCGATGTTGACTACCAATGGGTGGACGGAGGACTCTGGAGTTTCCTTGTGGACACGCATCGATGATTACAAGGCCGCCGGCCTGCAGCATGTCCTATGTACCGACGTCGCACATGATGGTGCAATGACCGGGCCCAACTTCACGCTCTATGCTGAAATACTGTCCCGGTATCCAGATTTAAATTTACAGGCTTCTGGTGGTGTCAGAAATATCACGGACCTAGAGGACTTGCGATCTCTTGGGGTGTCCGGAGCAATAACTGGCCGCGCATTACTCGACGGTGAAATTACCGCAGCGGAGATAGCGTCATTCCAACAAAACGAATAATTCCATGCCTCGATGTACGCGACGGCGTCGTCGTCAAAGGTGTCCAGTTTCGCGATCACCAAGTCGTTGGCGGCATTCTTGAGTTGGCTCAACGTTATTGCATGGAAGGGGCCGATGAGCTCGTCTTTTACGATATTACCGCAAGCCCAGATGGTCGCAGTGTTGACCGAAGCTGGGTTTCAGAAGTTGCCTCCCTTCTCGATATCCCATTTTGTGTCGCTGGCGGAATTAAGTCTGTCGCCGATGCCGAAGACGTTTTGAACAAAGGAGCCGACAAGATATCGATCAACTCCCCTGCACTCGCGGATCCTGATCTTATTACTCGTTTAGCGAAACGCTTTGGCTGCCAATGCGTGGTAATAGGCATTGATAGCCACAAAGAAGACGCTGGGTATCACGTCTATCAATACAGCGGCGACCCCAATAAAGCGATCTCCGCAGAGCGGTCAACAATCAACTGGATAAGCGAAGTGCAGGATCGAGGCGCTGGTGAAATTGTCCTTAATTGCATAAATCAAGATGGCGTACGTAGTGGCTATGACAATAAGCAACTCAAGGCTGTACGCTCGAAATGCAGTATTCCATTAATAGCATCTGGTGGCGCAGGCAATATGGGTCACTTCTATCAAACGTTCACCGAAGCCAACGTAGATGGCGCGCTCGCAGCCAGCGTATTTCATAGCACCGAAATCAATATTGGCAAACTGAAACTATTTCTTGCTGAGAAGAAACTCAGCATCCGTAT
>JABIQN010000029.1 GCA_018699395.1 Gammaproteobacteria bacterium | reverse complement strand
CTTATCGTGAAACGATGGATAGGCCCGTTACAGGTCAGACCACCCACTGTGTGGCTCAAATCGTTCTCCATGGACTCTTGCGAGTTCGTTCAGGCGCATGACAATGGCTGTAGTGCCACGTTCTTTGGCGTAATTCAGTGGGCCGCCTAGAAACGGTGCAAACCCAGTGCTAAAAATGACGCCTGCGTCGAGAAGGTCCGCATCACTGACGACCTGCTCATGCAGGCAGGCAACGGCCTCATTAACCATCGCCAGCATCAGACGATCTGTGATATCGCTTGGGACGTCATTGCTCGCAGGGGTTGGTTTGATGGCTTTTCCGTTCTCCCAGCGGTAATAGCCCTGTCCGGATTTGCGACCCAAGAGACCGTCGTCGACCATGCTCTGGAGGACAGAAGAGGTTGGCCGGCCCAAGGCCTCCCCAAGAACCTTCGAAACGTTCAGGGCGACATCAAGGCCGACGCTATCCGCGAGCTCAACGGGTCCGATTGGCATGCCAAATGCCACTGCGGCATTATCGATGCTCGCCAATGGAACACCTTCTTCGGCCAAATGCATGGCTTCATTCATATACGGTGCCAGGATCCGATTCGCAGCAAATCCGGGTGAACTACTGCATTCCAACGGCAGCTTGCCGATACCTTTAGTAAACGCGAAACCAATGTCCAGCACACTTTGTTCTGTATCGTCACATCGAATAACTTCGACCAACGGTAATATCGCTACTGGGTTAAAGAAATGTAAGCCGATAAATCGCTGCGGTTCACGCAACGATGTCCGAAGATCCTCAAGTCGAAGACTCGATGTATTGGTTGCCAACAATGCGCTCGGTTTCATCTTCGCTTGTAAGTCTCCGTAAAGAGATTGCTTCGCTGCAAGATTTTCGTAAATAGCCTCAATGATTAGGTCGGCTTTAGCTGCACCCACTCCCTCAACATCGGACTGCAGTCGATCCGATGTTGCTTGACGCTTCTCATCATCGCGAATGCGCTTGGAGAATAATTTCGCCGCGCGCTTCATCGCCGGATCGATGTATTTCTGTTCACGGTCCTGGAGCGTTACGGTATGGCCTTGCAGCGCACACCACGCGGCAATGTCTCCGCCCATTACTCCAGCGCCTACAACGTGGATATGATTAATCTTTGAGTTCGTTTTATTTCCCTGTCCCTTCAGGCGAGTTTGGAGGAAGAAAACACGAATAAGATTTCTCGCTGTATCAGAGCATATGAGATTACTAAAGCTCTTTGCCTCAGCTTCATACCCCGTCGTGACGGACGCACCCTCATGCACCCACAAGTCGATCATTGCGTATGGAGCCGGATAATGATCTCTTCGCGCTTTGCTTTGGACCTGCTTCAGCAGCATATTTCGGACAAATCCACGAAAAGGCTTGAGGTTCAATAAGCGGTCAATAAGTGGCGCCTTCTGCTTGGATGGTTTTGCGGCAAGTAGCTTACTTGTATCGACGCGCCAGTTATCTTCTGTCGAAATTTTATCAACAAAGCCAAGCGATTTAGCTTTATCAGGATTAATCGGGCTACCACTAAGCATAAGTTGCATGCCAGCACGTACGCCACCTATCCGTATCGCCCTTACCGTACCGCCAAACCCTGGGTGCAATCCAAGCTTGACCTCCGGTAAGCCAATTATTTTCTTGTCTGATTCCAGTGCAATGCGATAGTCGCACGCCATTGCCAACTCGAAGCCACCACCAAGGCAGAATCCATTAATTGCAGCGGCTGTTGGGCACGATAAAGCCTCGAGCTTGCCCAGTAACTGCTGACCTAATCGCACTAATTCGTAAGCACGCTCAGGTGAGTCGATAACAGTAAATTCCTTTATGTCCGCACCCATGACGAAACTTCGATTTTTTCCAGACCATATAATGACTCCATTAGGAGGTTCATCACTCATAGGGTCCAAAATATCGTTCAATTCACGAAGTACTTCAGACGACAGGACATTTACCTTTGATTCTGCCTGATCAAGACAGAGCCAAACGACACCACGATCATCTGTTTCGGTTTTCCAATGTTTCATTATCACCTCAACTCAAAGTCACAAATTATCGGTCGATGGTCCGACAGCCGTATGTCAGGAACCTCGAAACCCGTTACGTCAATACCGTCCTGATACAAGACGAAATCAAGCTCTTTTCGCGGCAACCTGCTGGGGTAGGTCGGCAGTCCTTGTTCATTCGCCGAGCGCAGGCCAGCCGCTTTCATAAATAGATATATCTCATTCTCACCCCAAAACGTATTAAAGTCACCGGTGACAATTACAGGCTTCGTGGTGTCCTGAATCAGATCGTACAGCCGTCTCATTTGTAGGTGACGATGCCGATACTTAAGTGAAAGGTGGACAAGAAATATCGCGTAATGCTCAAGTTCCAATTCGATAATTAAGCGCTTTATCCCGGTATCGAAGTAATGAAATCTCTCGCCGTGCACTCGTCGCGAAGTAAGGAAGGCATTTCCCTGTTTTCGCACAATCGGAAGTATTTGATTGATCGATTTTTCACCGTACTTTGTTTCATAAGAAGTATTCATACTCAGGTCGGCGGCAATTTTCTCTGCTTGATTGACCTTGCGACTGCGAATGGAGCCAGTATCAACCTCGATCAATCCGACAATATCCGGGTCAGTGGATTTGATGAATTTCGTGACGTCGGGCAGTACCGTTTGATTGCCCAGCACGTAGCCTGCGCCTGGCAATGGCATGTGCATGCCAGCACCACCGCCAACGGCATATCGTATGTTGTATTGGAGGAGGCGCATGCTGAGTACACGATACCGAATCAGGTAACATATCGCTATGCGTGCGTAAGGCGATTTTATTCGCTGAGCTATGTATAAATTATTTAGAAGTAGTTAAATGCGGGACAAGGTTAATGCTCAATGACCTGCGACACCAAATCGCAACCGCCTTGGTGTCATGCCTGCCGCAATCCACGAGCCAAATAAGCGGTCCCATACTGCGAGGCATGTCCCGAAATTCGT
>JABIQN010000028.1 GCA_018699395.1 Gammaproteobacteria bacterium | reverse complement strand
GACGTGTGGATGATGCCCGAATTACAGCGGCGAAATCCGATATCGCAACCATTGAGGGGGCGCTGAAAATGTATCGACTGGATAACTTCTCTTACCCCCAGACACAGCAAGGGCTTGAAGCGTTGATTACCGCGCCAAATGACCCAAGCATTAAGAACTGGAATCCGGAGGGTTATATCGATCGACTGAATAAAGACCCTTGGGGTAATGCGTACCAATACTTGAACCCTGGAAGTCACGGCACGGTCGACATCTACTCGTTCGGTGCGGATGGTAAGCCGGGCGGTGCTGAAGAAGCTGCCGATATTGGTAACTGGGAACCTGAATCGTAGCGTTTTACGCGGCCACTCCCTTGAATTCGCGAAATCAACAAACCGGGTTTTCGCTGTTGGAAATAATGGTCGTCGTCGTTATTGTCGGCATCATTCTCTCGGTTGCGTCTCTTTCTATCGGAGTTCTTCGTAGTGATCGTCACGTCACTATCGAGGCACAGCGCTTCATCGCGCTTGCCGTGGTTGCTCAGGACGAGGCTGAAATGCAAGGGCGAGAGTTCGGTATTGAAATGATGGCTGCAGGTTATCGCTTTGTAGAGTACGACGCGTACACAGGACAATGGGCTGAGGTTTTTGGCGACGATACTCTGCGCTTGCGTTCACTTCCTGATGAAATTAAGTTCGAACTGCATCTGGAAGGCAAAATGATTCTGCTCGACGATGATCCAGCTACCCTCGAAAACCCCGGCAAAGCACAAGCGGCGACCGATATTTATGTCCCGCATTTACTGATCTACTCAAGCGGCGACGCCACCCCGTTTGAGCTGCATATTGTCCGTGAATACGACAATGTCGATATCGTGATCCGCGGGAACGCACTCGGGACTCTCGAAATCGTAAAGCCGGATGAGAGCTAAAGAATGCGCAAGGGCAATAACAAGGGATTCACCTTACTGGAAGTAATGGTTGCACTAGCGATTGTGGCTTTATCGTTAACGGCGGTCGCCGCGAGCATGAGTCAGATGATCAGCTCCGCACACACAATGCGCGACAGGACATACGCCAGCTGGATCGCACAAAACCGCATTACTGAGATGCGATTGGCATCTACGACGCCAGAGGTTGGCAGCACTAGTGGAGAAGTGCAGTACGCGAATAGGGACTGGAGTTGGCGGGCGACAGTTGAAGAAACCGGCGTCGATGACTTTTATCGTATTGATGTTGCGGTATCGCTCGCCGATAGCGACAACAACATTCGAACAGTCACTGGATTCGCCGGGCCGCCAGGGTTGCCTGGTGAAGCAAACCGGGCGTGGATGCGTTCACAAGTGGTGAGTCCGGATGGAGGTGATACGGAGTGAATGGGCGTCTATCGAAAGGATTTACTTTAATAGAGGTGCTAGTTGCTCTGGCAGTTTTTGGTGTGCTCACCATCCTCGCTTACATGTCACTAGGTCAGACATTATCCAATGCTGATTTGTTGAATACGCGCATGGATCGGCTGCAGGCAATTCAGCGAACAGTTCGTCATCTGACCAATGATCTGAACGCTGCAGCACCTCGCCCTATTCGCACTGAACTCGGTGACAGCTACCTGCCCGCACTAATGGTCTCCGCTACCTATGATTTCGTGCTCGCAATTACCCATGGCAGTTGGCGTAATCCAGCTGGACTTCCAAGGAGTACACAGCAACGCAGCGTCTACCTACTTGAAAATGGCAAACTGTTTCGCGTTTACTACAACGTACTCGATGCGACCTTTTCCAATGATGCAATATCGACCGAAATTCTTGATGGCGTATTAAGTCTCGAAATCCGCTTGTTTCAGGATGATGGGCAAGTGATAAATCAATGGCCGCCATTGGGGTCTCAAGAGGCTACGAGTTTATCGACTAGACCAAGAGCAGTTGAAATCATTCTGACACTTGAAGGTGACGGCGAAATTCGTCGCATTATCGAGGTTGCCTCATGAAGCAGATAAAGAAAAACCGTGGTGTCGCTCTAATTACGGCAATGCTGATTACGGCGCTGACCGGGTCTCTCGCAGCTGGCCTTGCCTGGAATAATGCGCTGGATGTCCGTCGTACGATGACCTTGTTGTTTCACGAGCAAGGCATGCAAATTGCACTCGGTGCTGAGTCGTGGATTCACAATATTCTGCGTGATGATGGAATCGACAGTCAGACTGATCACTTGGGTGAATTATGGGCGAGCGATCTACCGGGCCTCCCCGTCGATAATGATTCAGTGCAAGGTGCGGTCAATGGAAAAATAGAAGACTTAAATGGGCGGTTTAACATCAATAACTTGCTCGACGCCAATGGCAGGGTTAACCCGGACACACTGGCACAATTTGAACGCTTGTTGCAGGCTCTCGACATAGACATAAAATTCGCTGGGTTGGCAGCAGATTGGATCGATGCGGATCAGGACGCAGGCCTCCCCAATGGTGCGGAAGATTCAATATATACCGGGCTCATCCCACCATATCAGACATTTAATAAGCCATTGACCAACGTCACCGAATTGTTCGCCCTTGAAGGTATGGATAAGCTCAGTTTTGATCGACTCTTGCCGCATGTGACAGCTTTACCCGGACGCACGAGCATCAATGTCAACACAGCAACGCCCACAGTATTGCAGTCTCTCAGTATGAATATGGATGAAAGTACCGTTGAGAGTTTGCTGTTTTTGCGTGAAGAGTCAGGGTTCACTGACATAGCCTCGACATTTGGTACGCTGGTGGATAATGCAGTGATTTTTGGCCTTCTCACGGAATCAAGCGAGTATTTTCAATTGAAGGCTGTCGTACAGATTGATACCGTTCGTGTCACTTACTTTAGTGTGTTGTTGCGTACGCCAAATGGCGGCCCGGTGACCACGATTCTTCGCAGCCTCGGAACCCCATAAGCATGTCTGAATATCTGGTTATTCGACTTCACCAAAACTCGCTCGTGGAATGGATCCTAGTCGACAGTGATGGCACGCAACTCAGCGACCCATGCAGTGGCACACTGGTAGATGCTTCCATTGCAGCGAATGATCGCTCTGTTATTGCGTTAGTACCGGCTGCGGATGTCTTGTTGACCAGCGTACATATTCCCGCGCGCTCGCCCATTAAAATCCGAAAAGCTCTACCCTTCGCGTTAGAAGAAGATCTCGCCGAGGATATAGAGAACCTGCATTTTGCGGTTGGCGGGCGACAGGAAAATAATTCTTTACCAGTCGCTGTCGTGTCAAATCAAAAAATGGCGGGCTGGATGACGGCCTTGAATGACGTAGGGATCGAACCTGTAATCGTCACTGCAGAGAATCATGGGCTGCCGAAAATTCCTGGCACGATGTCGCTGCTGATCGATGGTGAGATTGTCATGTTCAATGACGGCGGCAACGCAGATTTCGTCATGCAGGATGCAAAGCCCAGTGATGCCCTCATCGTCGCTGGGCGGTTAGGTCAATCGAATGATGAAGCCGAAGGCAGCTTGGGACACTTGCTTGTATTTTGCTCTGCTGCAGAAGATGAGGCGCTGTCATATGACTGGCTTGCATTGCGAAACAAATTGAGCAGTGTCGATGTGAATGTACTACCGGACGGAGTATTGCCAAAATTGGCGGTTACCGTTGCGGCTGGTCATGGCATCAATCTTCTGCAAGGAGGATATGGACAGAAAACCGAATACGGTACGATGCTCCGGCCGTGGAAAGCTGCTGCCGTATTACTGCTCGGACTGGCGATGGTTGGCCTGCTGACTAAAGGTGTGGCGTATTACGAATTAACCCAAGACGAGGTGGCATTGCAGTCACAGTTTGTTCGCGAGTACCGCCAGATAAGGCCGAATGACACGCGCGATATTGTTGATCCTGCTGCAACAGTGAACGCATTACGTCAGGGCACCAATGCCTCTGGTGTGCCGCAAGTATTCCTGGCGAGCTTACGCGAACTAGGCGCCGCCATTTCCGTGAACTCTGATGCGAGGATTGAGGTGATCAGCTATAGATCGGGAATTATTGATTTACGACTTACCGTCCCGGATGTTGCAACGCTCGATAATATTCAAAAGGCTATTACTGCGTCTGGTCGATTTCAGAGCTCCATTCAATCGACAGATCAGGTCGCCGATAAGATTAATGGTCGCATGCAAATTAAGAGAGGTGGATCATGAAGGATTGGTTTGATTCCCTCAATCAAAGAGAGCGGCAATTTGTTCTTGGCGGTGCAGTTATTGTCGCAATCTCATTGATCTATGGCCTTGCCTGGGCCCCCTTCGACAAACAATACAAAGAACTCGAAGCCAACATCGTAAGGTTAGAGCGAGCGATCGTAGATTTGCGCTCTATTCGAGTAATACTGAAAAGTGGCAACTCGTCCGGATCTGTTTTAGCTCCACAGAATCAGCAATCACCGATTATTATTGTTGACCAAACCTTACGAAGTCGTGGGCTTGATCGATACCGGAAACGTAGCCAGCCGTCAGGCAGTAACGGCATTCGGGTCGAGTTCGAAAATGTTGCCTTCGATGAGCTGGTTATTTGGCTTGGCGATCTTGTTGAGCAACACGCTATGCATGTTCAGAACGGTAGTTTTTCAGTCGGCGTACAGGCAACGCCGGGGCGAATAAACGCGTCATTAACATTGGAGCGCGTTCTTTGATTCGCTCGAAAGGTGGCCTGATAGCTATCGGGGTCGCCACGTTAATTCTCGGCCTAGCCCTCAAGCTCCCCGCTCAAGTTGTCGCCCACTGGCTAGCGCCATCGGAAATTGTCATTGGTGGACTTGAAGGGACTGCCTGGAATGGTTCTGCGAGAGAAGCATCCATAGACGGCATCTATGTGCGTGAAGTGAAATGGACTCTCAACGCAATGCAGATTCTTACTGGTGCGCTCTCGTATGAGATTGAAGCTACGCCGGTATCCGGTTTTTTTGAGTCGGAAGTTAGAATTGGCCTGGATGGAACAATATCAATGTTGAAACTGCGCGCAACTTTACCTATGAGCTTATTTTCTGCCGCGATCGGTATTCGTGGTTTGCAAGGGCAGGCGAATCTCGCACTTG
>JABIQN010000027.1 GCA_018699395.1 Gammaproteobacteria bacterium | reverse complement strand
TCGGTAAATAATTTATGCACTTTAGCTGAATGTATTACTGGCACTTGAGGTAAGCTATCAAAGACTTCAGATGACTAAAGTTATACGAACTGCGCTACCTTTGATATAAATTAGTTAGAGCACCACCTGTTTGTGCAGTGTATCATTCGGAATTCATCAATCACCATTATCAGCCTCAAGCGGGACATCACTGTGAAACCAGCAGTCGCTTCGCTTAAAAACTGCGCACGCATATCCAAACAAAACGAGCCTCCTCTATAATGATCTATCTAAAAAATGGGCTGATCAAGTAACATCATGTCTTACAAAAACACCTCCGAGTATGAAAGATTCGCCGAAATATACGAGGTCTGGACTTCTACGACAGCCTCTACTAAGCAAAATCTTGCATTTTACATCGACACATATCTGGCGGCTCAGGGTACCATTGTCGAGTTGGGGATTGGCGACGGGAGGCTCGCCATAGAGGCGGCACGTCGGGGATGTAGTCTGACGGGGGTGGACCTGTCGCCATCAATGCTTGATCGGTGCCGTAAGCTTTCTGCGGAAGCCGGTGTCGCCGATCGATTGACTCTAATTGAGTCAGACTTCCGTCACTTCGATATCCCGGTACCAGCTACCTTGATTACTTTGCCTTACCACAGCATCGGTCATCTTCAGAGCATCGACGACAAGCGTGAGGCGGTCCATCACATTTTCGAGAATCTAAGCCCAGGCGGGCTTTTCGTGTTCGATGACTTCTTCATGACCCCGCAACTTATGAGCCACATGCGTGCGGTACAGTTGCGCGCGGCGTATCAGAATACACAGGGCAACGACTGCCTGCTGTGGGTGACATCTCTGATCGATGAGTTGAAACAATCGATATCCGTGGTCACCTGGGAGGATATCCTCGACGATAATGGGGAAATGCAAAAGCGTCACTACCGCCGCCTGAGCCTGAGCTGGCTGGAACCCGATCAGATCAGCGCACTGTTGATTGACACCGGATTCACTATCGAAGCGTGTTATGGCGATTTTCAACGCACGCCATTCGAGACAGCAAGGGCACGCGAACAGGTGTGGGTCGCGCGCAAGCCTGACTAACGCGATTAACAAGGGAGACTAACAGTTTTGATAGCGACTACAGGACTCAATAGTTTGCACATTGACTGCATCGTAGGTGTCTATGCATTCGAACGCGAACGACCCCAGCCAATCATAATAAATATCGAGCTGGACTACGATTTTGCCGCAGCCGCGGCCTCTGACGCCATCGGGGACGCCGTCGACTATGATCTTATCGCACGCGGCGTGACGGAGTTACTTCATGAGCGAAAGTTCGTGTTGCTAGAGGCGATGGCCGAAGAGACGGCAAAATTGCTGTTCGAGCAGCACGCGTTAGCGCAAACCGTCAGACTTGAGATCCGCAAACCCGAAGCCGTACCGGCCGCTGAATGCTCATTCGTGCGCCTAGAGCGCAACCGCGTATGAGTGCGCTACGCCCGGTAGCAGTGGTTACGGGAGGCGCGCGCCGGCTTGGCCGTCAACTATGCATGACATTGGCTGCACGAGGGTTTGACCTAGTCATTCTGTACCGTGACTCGCGTCGTGATGCGCAATCGCTTGAAGAAGAGATCGCTGCCCTGAGGCTGGGGGGGCGCACTCGTTCCCTGTCTGTCGATGTATCCGACAAAACCCAGGTGGAGACGCTATTCAACGACGTCGCAAGCACTGAGGGGCGGCTGGACCTGCTGATCAACAATGTCGGCAACTACAACCCGCAACATGTCACCCAGCTTGATCCAACGGTCTGGGACGCGACCCTTTCGGCCAATCTATCGGGCGCCTACTACTGCTGTTATCACGCACTAAAGTTGATGTCCGCTGGCAGCAACATCATCAATATTGGCATGGCTGGACTTGAAGGGGCCCGCGCTGATGTTCAAGGAACTGATTATTTCGTCAGCAAATCAGGACTTCTGGTGCTGACCCGATCTCTGGCCGCTGCCTACGGTGAGCAACAGATCAGGGTCAACATGGTTTCTCCGGGACAGCTCGACAACTCGATTGATCTGCCGCCACCTCATGAGATCGGAGCATGGGTGCCGCTGGGTAGGCCCGGCAGCCTGCAGGAGGTCGCGCAGGCGGTCGAGTATCTGCTCGAAGCGAACTATATTACCGGCGTAAATATCGATGTTTCCGGTGGTTATCGTCTCTAACATTATCGTCGTTGACGAATGCTGAGCGCATCCCGAGCACGGCCGCTTTGGGACCGCGCCACCGAATGGAACTGCCGTCTCGAGATGATCGAAACTGCTAGGCAGTTCCTATACCTCTCGACCTTTTATATAGAATACGACCGCTTTGGTATCGCGGCACTGGCGGCTCTCCTGCGAGCCCAGCGTCGCGGCGTCGAGATCAATCTGTTGATAGATGGGTTCGGTCAGATGCTGGGCAATGTATTGATGTCGAAACAGGACAGGCAAGCGCTGGCCATCGGGTTGCAGGAACTGCAGGCGGCCGGGGCAACAGTAACGACTTATCGGCCGAAACACTTCATGCAACGACGACTTGGTGGAGGCCAGCATGTCAAGCTGCAGGTATCCGAGGCTGGCGAGGCGATATTCGGCAGCAGCAACCTGACCCGATCCTCTTTCGAGGGATGGAACGAATACTCAGTCACCCTCCGCGGTTCGGTAGTTACTGCGTTGCTGCAAAGCTACCGGCAAATTGGCGGTACAGTGCGAGCAGCTCACCTTCGTCAGCTTGAAGGCGCCTCCCAGTCAACTATCGCGGAGCAACCAGCCATCGAGCTTGAATACTGGTTCTGCAACCCGAACCTTGCCCAAGGCGCCTTTGGTCCATTGGGCTGGCGTGGCCCCAACTCCGTGACAGAAAGATTACTGGAGATGGTGAATGAAGCCCGTGAAACCATCGAGGTCACCAGTTTCTACTTCAAGCCAGTGCCGGCGCTGATGGATGCTTTGGTCGCGGCGGCCACGCGGGGGGTACGAGTCGACGTGTATCATTCACATCGAGAGGCTTTGCCCGCAACGGACCTCGCTTGGATAGCCTCAGCCGCTAGCTTTGAGCACTTGCTTAGCTCGGGGGTTCGAATCTTCGAGAACCGGCACGGTGAGCACTCCAAGATTATACTGGTGGATCGCACTCGTGTAGCCTTTGGTAGCTACAACTTCGAGGATGCTGCCCATGACCGATTGGCCGAAGCGATGCTGGCCTCGCGTGATCACCACCTGGTCTCTCCGGCAGCCTCGATCTTCGATGGGCTGCAGCAAGACCCCGACAACGTAATCGTGACTCCAGCGACTATGGCAGCCCTGCCAAGGTCTTTGCGACGGCGCCTCGCCTTGTACGGTCGTTTCAAAAGATGGATGTAGCTAAGAACATCTGAGGCCAAGTTAGAGAAACGGTGGTATCAGTTTACCGCGAACCAGTCCCCAAAGTTGCTGGCGACCTGGCTTTCAAGCCGCCAGTTGGCGCCATCCGCCGTTTCGTGGCGAAAATTTCAAGCACCTCAC